>CAYRTW010000057.1:0-26843 GCA_964426935.1 uncultured Rickettsiales bacterium | reverse complement strand
GCCCCGACCCCCAAGAAGAATGACGTGGCCGGCGGTCTTCTCACCGGACTGCCCCGGGAATTTCGAGCCCCCCCAGAGGCGTGGCGAGAATCTGCTCCCGAGGGACCCCTTTCAGCCGCTTTGGAGGGATACCTGGCGGCGCGGCCGTCCAAGCCCCCTCCCCTTTCGCAGGCCCCTCCTGCCCCCGAGCCTCCTCCCCCTTCTTCGGCGGAGGCCAGCCTGAGGGACTCCCTGGGGGCGGCCCTGGTGGCGAGGCGGAGGGCGGAGGAGTTCGCCGACGCGATCCTCAGGGAGAGGGACTCGTTGAGGGAGTCCCTGCTCAAGGTTCGCAAGGAAGCCCTGGAGGCGGGGGCTTTGACCCAAGAGACCGCCAGCGCCCACGCCCTTGCCCTGGAGCTCCTTCGTCAAGAACGAGATCGCGCCCTCGCCGCCGCCGCAGCCGCCCAGGTTTCCCTGGAGGAGCTTCGAAGCCGTGGCCAGGCCGTGGAGGCAAGGGCCCTGGACGCCGAAGCACGCCTGGTGGCGGCCCGCGCCCGGGAGAAGGCGGCCTCGGCAGAGCGTCCCATCCTTCCCCGTCCAGAGGTGCATCGGAACCACTCCCTGGCAGAGGCCCTGCGGGATCGGGGCTTCCGCAGCCGGGAGGAGGTCCGAAATGCCCTGGCCGCCCTCCTCCAGGACAGCCGTTTCGACACCACCCTGGCCTCCCTGAGGGTGGAGGATCTCGCCTCGTTCGCCCAGCTCTTGCGCCAGAAACTCACCCTGACCTGCGGCGCCTGTGCCCTCCCTCCCGGCCGATCTCCGGTGGAGGTGGAAGAAGCCTCTCGCTGTGAAATCTGCGGGGGTTCCGCCATTCGCAAGGCCGCCCGGGAGTTTGCCGACGCCTGCCGTCACCGGGGAATCCATCGGGTCAACCTGGTGGGAGGCTCCCCCTCCTACCTCGCTGAGTTGCAGCAGCAGATCGGCGCGGAGTTGGACCTTCGAGGCATTGATGGCACCGTGAGGCTGGACCATCACCGGGCCCGCCAGCACGCCGAAGGGGCCGATCTGACCCTGGTGTGGGGGGGAACCTTTCTCGATCACGCGGTGTCTTCCGCGTTCACCACCCTGAGCAGCGCCAAGGTCCTTTCCATCCCTCACCGGGGACTGGGAGGCATGCTCAAGAGGGCGGCAGAGGCGGTGAACAGCCTGGGACCGTGGGAGGAAGACCCTCCCCTTCAGGAACCATAGGGGCCCGAATTGCCGCACGAGGCGACTTCAAGTAGAGTGCCGCCCTCGTCACCTCAGGATTTCCCATGAGCGCGCTCGACACCCTGGATGTTCGCCCCTGGCCCCTGGTCGAGGCAGAGCGACTCCGGGACGCCCTGAAGGGGAAGGATCCTGACCGCCCCGTCCTCTTTGAGACCGGTTTTGGTCCGTCGGGACTGCCCCACATCGGCACCTTTTCTGAAGTAGCCCGTACCACCTTCGTCCGTCGAGGCTTTCAGCACCTTACCGGCCGACCCACTCGCCTCGTCGCTTTCTCCGATGACATGGATGGGCTCCGCAAGGTCCCCCTGAACATCCCTCATCCCGAAACCGTGCGGCCCCACCTGGGCAAGCCCCTCTCTTCCATTCCCGATCCCTTCGGCACCGACTCCTCCTACTCCGCTCACATGAACCGCCGCCTCCGGGAGTTCCTGAACGGCTACGGTCTGGCCCACGACTTCCTCTCCGCCACCCAGCAGTACCAGAGCGGTGCCTTTGATGCCGGTCTCCTCCGGGTGCTGGAGAGGGTGGAGGCGGTAAAAGACGTGGTGGTTCCCACCTTGGGAGGAGGCGGCAGGGAGAAGAAAGACGACTGGTCCCCGTTCTTCCCCATCTGCCCTGCCTGCGGAAGGGTCTACACCACCCGGGTCACCGCCTATCACCCCTCCAGGGGGGAGATCTCTTTCGTCTGTGACGGAGAATACGGGGAGTTTCGGGGCTGCGGGCACGGAGGGGACCTCCCGGTTTCTGGCGGCGGGGTCAAGGTCGGCTGGAAGGTGGACTGGGCCTTGCGATGGTTCACCCTGGGGGTGGATTACGAGATGTACGGGAAGGACCTCATCGAGAGTGCTGAGCTGTCGGCTCGGATCGTGCGGGTCCTGGGGGGCCAGCCTCCTTTGGGGTACGTCTACGAGATGTTCCTGGACGAATCGGGGCAGAAGATCTCCAAGTCGGTGGGCAAGGGAATCACCGTTGATTCCTGGCTGGAGTACACCCTGCCCGGCTCCCTCTACGGCTACCTCTATCAGAACCCTCGCAAGGCCCGAAAGCTCACCTACGAGGCCATTCCCAAGGCCACCGACGAGCACCTGGAGCTGCTACGGCAGATGCCTTCCCTGCAAGGTGAGGCGCGCCTGGGGAACCCCACCTGGTTCTTCCAGGAGGGTCCTCCTCCCCCCTACCACTCCAGGGTGGACTGGTCCCTGTGTCGAAATCTGGTGGCCTGCCTGGGAACTGCCGACGAGGGGGTGGTGATGGCCTATCTACGACGTTATGATCCCTCGGTCATGGAACCGGAAAACGCTGCCGTGGTGCAACAACTGGTGCGAGGCGCCATTGCCTATGACCGGGATTTTGAAGCCCCGGGAAGGGTGTATCGCCGGCCTTCGGAGCAGGAAGCCGGATGGATCCTCGGTCTGACGGATCTCCTCTCCGCTGCGGATTCTCATGATGCCGACCTGTTTCAATCCCTCGCGTTCGAGGCCGCCCGCCGCCAGGGAGTCGAAGCCCGGGAGCTGTTCCTGGTGATTTATCAAGGCCTCTTGGGACAATCCCGGGGCCCTCGTCTGGGGAGTCTGGTCCTCACCCTGGGCAAGGACGAGGCCATCGAGCGCCTCCGCCGATTGGCAGCATGGGCCTATGAGCAGCCACCCCCCGCCTCGGCCTGAATCCCCCCGTTCCATCCTTCCCAAAGACATTCACCACCCCTCCTCTGCGTTGCTGGAGGAGGGAGGAAGAGGACCCCATGAACGCCGTTGACGCCTATCACATCCTGTCCAAGCACATGCTCATGGATCGCATGGATCTGCTGATGGACCTGGAGCGCAGCCAGGGATGCTGGCTCTACGACGCCCAACGTGGCGAGCGATTCCTGGACTGCTACACCGGTTTCGCCTCCATCCCCATCGGATACAACCACCCCCGGATGACCACTCCCGACTTTCTGATGAAGCTGGGACGGGCGGCGGTGAACAAACCCGCCCTCTCCGACACCTTCACCCGGGAATACGCCGAATTCGTCGACGCCTTCTACCGCCATGCCCTCCCCGAGAGCCTGCCCTACCTGTTCACCATCTCGGGGGGAAGTCTGGCCAACGAAAACGCCCTGAAGACCGCCTTTGACTGGAAGGTCCGCAAGAATCTCGCCGCCGGGCGACCGGCCCTGGGAAGCCAGGCCATCCACTTCCGACAGGCCTTCCATGGGCGCACCGGCTACACCATTGGCATCACCGACTCTCCCGATCCTCGCAAGACCTTGTATTTCCCCAAGTTTTCCTGGCCTCGTATCGACAACCCCAAGTTGCGCTTTCCGAGGGATGCCCACGAGGAGGAACGGGTCTCCCGAGCGGAGCAGGCGGCCATCCAGCAGATCGAGCAGGCCTTTGCTCACCATCCCCACGACATCGCTGCCATTCTCATCGAGCCCATTCAGGGAGAGGGGGGAGACAACCACTTCCGAGGAGAGTTCCTGGCCTCCCTGAGGCGCCTCGCCGATGAACACGAGGCGTTGCTGATTTTCGACGAGGTCCAGACCGGCACCGGCACCACCGGGAAATGGTGGGCCCACCAGCATTTCCAGGTTCAGCCCGACATCCTGGTGTTCGGCAAGAAGACCCAGATTTGTGGGATCGCCGCCGGACGGCGCCTGGATGAGGTGGATGGGCATGTCTTTCGTACCTCCAGTCGCATCAACTCCACCTGGGGAGGCGATCTGACCGACGCGGTGCGCTTCACCGAATACCTGAAGCTCATCGTTGAAGAAGAGATGGTGGAGAACGCCGCCCGGGTAGGGTCCTTCCTGGTGGAGGGGCTCACCTCTCTGGCCTCCCAGAGGGATTCCATCAGCAACGCCCGGGGTCGGGGCATGTTCATCGCCTTTGACGCTCCCGACGCCTCCACCCGCTCCACCATCATCCAGCGAGCCTTCGACGCCAGGCTGCTCATCCTGGCCTGTGGAGAACGGTCCATCCGGCTGCGACCCGCCCTGAACTTCCCCCGGGAACAAGCGGCGCAGGTGCTGGACATCCTCGATCACGCAACCCGTCTGTAGCATGATGGGAACGGGCATGACGAGGCCGGGTAGCCGGGCGATGGGTATCTGAGATGTCGCGGGTGGTGATCATCGAGGAGAGCCGGGAGTCCATCGAGGCCCTGGCTTCCCACTTGCGCCGCCTGGGCATTGAGGTCGCCGGATTCTGGGATCCGGAGATCGCCCTGCGCCGCTGCCTGGGGGATCCCCCCGACCTCCTGGTCACCGAACTTCGGGCCATCACTCCCACCGGTCTCGACGGCCTGGAGGTGATGGAGACCCTGCGACGCCAGTTGTCGGGCATCCCCCTGTCCATTCTGGCCCTCTCGGTCCGCGCCGATGAAGAGAGCCTGATGGCCGCCTATGAAGCCGGAGCGGACGACGTGCTGGTCAAGCCGGTGCGGGTTCCCGAGTTTCGAGCCCGGGTCAGGCGCCTCCTCCAGCAAGTGGAAGGAAGGCGGCAGCCCCGGGAGATCGTGGTGGACCGCATTCCCGAAGGCCCCATCGATCCCGGCCGCCCCCTCATTTACGGCAACTACCGGGTCCGTCGCATGCTGGGCCGGGGAGGAATGGGGGTGGTGTACCTGGGGGAACGTTTGGATACCGGGGAAGCGGTGGCCATCAAGAGGGTCAGCGGTCTGGTGGAGGAGGATCCGGTCACCGCCTATCGCTTCGTCCGGGAAGCCCAGGTCTTGAAGGTGGTGGACCATCCCCACATCGTCCGTTTTGTGGACCTCTCCCTGGGGGCTGCCGACGCCTGCCTGGTGATGGAATATGTAGAGGGGCCCTCCCTGCAACGCCTGGTCACCCAGTCCGGGGGGATTTCACCCCGGCGGGCCCTTCACCTCATCGGGCAGGTGGCCCAGGCGGTGGACTACCTTTCTCAGAAGGGGATTGTCCATGGGGACCTCAAGCCCGCCAACCTGCTGGTCGCCGCAGGAGATCACGTCAAGCTCACTGACTTTGGGGTGGCTCGACGTCCCCTGGACCCGGAGATCACCTCCCCGGGGCTGGTGGTGGGTACCCTCCCCATGCTTTCTCCCGAGCGCATTCGCGGCCGTCCCCCCGACGGTGCAGGCGAGGTCTACGCCATGGGGGTCCTCCTGTATTACTCCCTCACCGGTGCCTACCCCTTCTACGAGACCGAGCCCGCCGCCATGCTCATGGCGGTTCTCAATGGAAATCCCGACCGGAACCGCCTCCATGCGGCGGGAGTGCCCGAATCCGTCATCCAACTGGCGCTCCGGTGCATGGATGCCGACCCCCGCAGGAGGCCCTACCCCCCCGGCAGTGTGGTCCGTCAGATGGAGGAGCTCCGGGCCAGCCTTCCTGAAGAATGAATTATTTTTTGCACTTTTGAGTGAACACGCGAGCCCCGGTGTCTACCTTTTCAGGGGAGCCGGAGGGGGGAATGGATCCTTCACCCCGGATTCCGGTGTGAAAGGGAGGCTTTCGTGACTCTCATTGTGGTTTTTCTCGCTTTTTTGACCGTGGCCCTGGTGGGGAGCCTGGCCTGGTTCCTGGCAGCCGATCAGACCTTTACCAGCGAGCTTGCCCGGGAGTCCCCCCTGGTGCGGGATGGCCGAGTCACTCCCGGGGAGGGCACGACTCGTCCCCCGGCTTCTCCGCCCCGGCGCTCATGAGGCGGCGCACCATTCCCAGGTAGCGACCCTGGTGCTCCGGGCTCCCGAAATCGAGAATCTTCACCCCAAAGCCCAGCGACTCGTCCGCTCGTGAGCGGGTGGTTCGCCACCACCTCACCTGACCGCGAATGCGGAGGGAACGGGAATCTCCGTCCACCAGCTCACCGGGAATGGACAGGAGCACAATGTCGTGGATGCCGGGAGGATGGCGGATGGCGACGTACAGCCCGGTTTCGGAGACATTCACCACCACCCCTTGGGCGTCAGCCCGGAGACGCCTCTTCTCCCGAAAGAACACTGGAAGGCGAAAGGGCAGACGAACCGCCCTCTCCCCGCTGGAGCCTGACGAGGACTGGAACAGGGGGCGCACCCGAGACTCGGGGACTTCGGTGACTTCGGTGACGTCGCTCATCATCGCCTCGCTACCACAGGGAGAAGCCCCGGTCAAGGACGAACTGGCCCAGCCTGGATACGAGCCGGGCGGCCAATCGGATCGGGGTTCCCCTTCTTGTTTGGCGGATGGCTCCTCGTCTGATGGAGTTTATTGAGGAACCAAAGAGGGTGGAGGGGGTTCTGCGGCGACGTGCATCTGCCTCACCTTCCAGCCATCGGCGGAGGGCAGAAGGACCGCCGAGACCCGAAATCGCCTCTCTTCCTTCCTTTTTTCCCCGGGCCGGCTGCCCAAGGGATGTTCCACCAGGGTTCCCACCACCACCGAAAAGTCCCCCACTTCGCCGGTGCTCCCCAAAAGGAAGGTCATCTCCACTTCCTTTTGCCACTCCTCCCCGTTCGCCTTTTCGGGAATCCCCAATCGAGAGGGTCTCCCCCTTCCGTCGAAGCTCAGGGCACCCTGGGCGTGCAGCACCGACAGGGCTTCGCTTCGGCTTCCGCTCCGGTAGCTTTCCAGGAGTCGGGTCAGCACTGCAGAGGGAGTCGGGGAGGAGTTTTCAGCCTCCAGCCATGGGGCACCTCCACAGCCCCCCAGGGCCACCCACATCCCCAGCAGGAGGAGGGGCCGAGGGTTCATCCCTTCCTCCCCCTGCCTTCCACGGTGCACTCCCCCTTTTGACCTCTCAGCGGGTCAATATGGACAGGAATCGACATGAAGCGCTTCCCCAGCCCTCGATCCCGGCTTACCTTTCACCGGTGGGTGGATCCCCATTCTACCCTTCTCGCCTTCCCCGATTCCCTTGTTCAGGAGGTACTTTGACTTCTCGCCCTTTCGTGCCTTCTCCGGCAGCCTCGACTTTTTGGGTGGCAGTGGCCTGGCTGAGCGTTGTTCCCCTGGTGATCTCCCTCCCGGCGCCCGTCCACGCTGAGACGGTCATCAAGGAAGACGCCACCCATCCCGGCGACTTCTCCCTCTACGGCATCATCGGATGGAACCGGGCGGGAGCAGGGATGCAGTGGGCCATCCCGGTGGCTCCCAAGGGATTCATTCCCCGCGTCAACGACGCATTCTTCGTCGAGTTCGGGGTGGAGTTCGGGGTGTGGAGCCCCTACTGGTCCTACGGATGGGTGGGGGTCAGCCCCATCGGTGGGGTGCGATACCAGTTCTACATCACCAAGGTGTTTGCCCCCTTCGTGGCGGTCAAGGGAGGGGTCACCTTCGACCTGTTCGACGACACCACCTGGGTCGTCCATCCCTACATCGAGCCGGAAATCGGGTTTCAGCTCACCTTCACTCCCCGATTCGCCATGCGCTTCGGATTCGACCTGGATGGGGTGGACATCGGGGTGAGCTGGATGTTCAAGTGAGAGACGCGGGGGCCCCCGCCCCATCTTCCCCATGACCCTTCCCCCTCCCATCGTCCTGGAGCCCCTCACCGCTCGGCGCTACCTGCTCCATGCCCTGGATCTGGTGGCTCCCCATCATCCCATGGGCAGTGCGGGGGCCGCTTCGGTGCTGCGGCGGCTGCGGGCGATTCAGGTGGACTCCATTGATCGGGTGGGGCGCAACCACGATCTGGTGGTGCAGGCCCGGGCCGACGGCACCCACCCCGGGGACGCCTTTTCCCTTCTTCCCCTGCACGCCTTTGAGTACTGGTGCAAGGAGCGCTGCCTGCTGCCGGTGGAGGACTGGCCCGGGTATCACGTCATCACCGAAGAAAAGGGGGCCTGGTCAGAATCGGAGAGGGAGGAGCGCCTTTTGAAGCACCGCCCCACCGCTTGCGAGGAGGTGCTGGCCCTGCTGGCGGCCCGAGGACCCTCCCTGGGCAGGGATTTCGATGAGCTGGGGGAGATGGAGCCCTGGAGCTGGGGAGGGAGCTGGACCTCGTCTCGCAAGGTAGCCTCCACCGCCCTGGACCTCCTGTGGGCCCGACGCAAGGTGGTGATCGCCGGGAGACAAGGGGCGGAGAGGGTCTATGACCTCCCCGAGAGAACCCTGCCAGGGGGTCTGGCCTCTCGCCCTGGCCTGGAGGGAGAAGAAGGGAGGCGGTGGTTGCTGCTCACCCGGGTGGACCAGGCGGGACTCCTGCCTGAGGCCTCGGGTCCCATGTGGGGAGGGCTGAAGCAGGCTCGGGCCCAGGGATTCCACAAGAAACTCGCTGCTGAAGGGGCGTTGCTGCGGGTGACCCTGCCGGGAGAAAAACGCGGCTGGTGGGGGCCTCAGGACCTGGCGGAGAGGGTTCGCGTCGCTGAAAACTCCGTCTCTGACGATAGAGTTCGCATCCTGGCTCCGTTGGACCCCCTCCTGTGGGATCGGGATCTGGTGAGGGCGGTGTTCGGATTCGACTACCTGTGGGAGGTGTACAAGAAGGAGAAGGACCGGCGCTTCTCCTACTACGCCATGCCATTGCTGTGGAGGGAAACCCTGGTGGGGCGCATCGATCTTCGCCGCGACACCGCATCGCGCACCCTGGCCCTGGAACATCTGTCGGTGGAGGACGAGGGGGTGTGGGAGCGGGGACTGGCCCCTCCCCTCGCCGAGGCCCTCTCACGCCTGTTGGCCTATTGCCGGTACCAGGGTGTGACGGCGGGCCGGCAACAGATCCCCTCTCCTCTGCAAAAATCCCTGAAAGATCAAGGTATTTACTGAGGAGAACGGGAGATGGAGACAGGGCGGGGAGGAGGGAGGAAGGGGGCGGGAGGCCTCCCGCCGAGAAATCACTTGAAGTACTGAACGTTCACCAACTGACCGGGGCGGGGCACCGAGAAACCGTCAAAGACGATGGCGTTCTGGGCGGGATCGAAGGTCCAGGCGTCCCTGGGCCTTTCGGGAGTCACCTCGGGCATGAGCACGTCGTCCACCCTCACCTCGATGGTGGTGGGGTCGGGAACGCCTTCCAGGGGGAAGACCTCTCCCACACCCGCCAGGGCGAAGCCCACCTCTTCCAGCAGCGGGGTCCAGTCCTGGAGGCAGATGGACCCGTCATACCCGCCGGTGGCGTCGATGACCTCAAAGTAGCGGGTGCCAGGGGCAGCCGAAGCGGTGGGAGAAATGCAGCCGTCAGGAAGGTCACCGAGGATGCCCGAGAAGGTCATGCTGCTCTCCACCTGGGCCTCCTGGAAGGCCGCCAGGTATTCCTTCACCTCCAAGGTGGAGTGATCGTCCTCATCAGAAACGATGACCACCTCCAGGACCGCTTCCTCCCGAAAGAATCCGGCATTGGAGCCGTCGGCCACCCTCTCGGTCATGGCCAAGCGAACCGCCTCCAACCCCATCTCGTAGCGATACCCCTGGGTCCCCACATGGGCGGCCTCGGCGAAGGCGGTGGCCAGATCCGGGGTATCCGGGGTCATGACCGGCACGCTGCCTTGGAGGCGCCCCGCCTGCTCCTCGTCGTCGGTGTCGGTGGTGATGACCCCGATGTGAAAGTCAGCGTCCAGATCCCCCATGAGGTCGGTCAACGCCCCAAAGGAGTTGTCCAAGGTGGTCTGCTCCTCGTCCATGGTGGCCGAGTTGTCCACCACGAAGAGCACGTCCACCACGACATCGCTGTCGGCCTGGGTGAACTCTTCGGTGTATTCCACCCGGCTGATGCCGCTGTCGGAGCAGCCGTAGGCCAGGAGGAGGGAGGTGAGGACCAGGGAGGAGGAGGAGAGGCGCATGAGGTGTGACTCCGTGGGGGAGGATAGCAGTGCGGGGCGTGGATGACCAGAGAGGTCGGCGAACACCCACAGGGTCCATCTGGCCCAGCAGAAGGAAAAAGGGAGTCCCTCTGAAAAATTGCCCGCCACCCGGTTCGGGAGGGAACCCGGTGGCGGGCGAGGTGGGTTCGGGTGGAAGACCACCCAGGTCGTCGCCGGGTCATCGCTGCGGCGCAGTGGAGCGATCCTTGCGAGTCTCACGCACAATACGTAGCGCCGCAGGTGAACGGCCGTAGCGCCGAAGCCGCAGGGGAGACAGACCGCAGGAGGACCGGCGACGCCGCCATCCGGTCGTGCAACCGCACATTGCGGGAGCCTCACAATCGATGGCCGGGCCCCTCACCTCCCCCGCGCCAACGCCAACCCCTCGTAGAGAGACGAGCAGAGCTTTCCTCCCGCTGTCCGAACCGCTTCTCGGTGTCCCAAAGCCCCTCTTCCCCCCACCACCAGCGGAACTCCCGGGGCCAGGACTCCCCGAAGAATTCCCACCGCCTGGGCAATCTCCTCCTTTGGCCTCTCGTTGACGAAGGACAGTCCCACCAGCCGGGGGGCGAGGGTCTGAAGGGAGGAGGCGGCGTCCTCTGCGGGCAGGCCGGAACCCAGATGGACCACTTCCCATCCCTCCGCCGCCAGAACCAGGCCGTAGAGGAGCAGCCCCAGGTCATGCTGCTCATCGGGGGCGCACAGGAGCACCGCCCGGGGAGCATCGCTCCCTCGGTGGGGGGTCTGCCCCAGCACATGAAGGGTCCCCCGGACCACCGAGGTGGCCAGGTGCTCCGCCGATACCGACAGATTTCCTTGTTCCCACTCGGTTCCGACGCGAACCAGAAAGGGAGCGATTACCTTTTCGGCGGCCTCGGCGGCGGAGAGGAGAGACAGGGCGATGGCCAGGGTGGCTCGCATCTCGGCGGCATCAAGACGAGAGGTGGCGTCCATCAGCCTGCCCACCAGCCGGGCCTCCCCGTCGGTCTCTGAGGAAGAGGTGGGCACGGACTCCCCGGAAGAGGAGGGCTCACCCCCCTTGTTCGTCAGCCGCCTCAGCTCAGCGAGGGGAGCCACGGCCAGACGGGTGATGCGGGTTCCCCGCTCCCGAAGTTCCCGCAACAGGCGCAGCCTCTCCACGTCCTCTTCGTCGTATCGGCGAAACCCTCCCACGGTGCGCTGGGTCCCGGGCATGCCGTAGCGACGTTCCCAGGCCCGAATCAACTCCGGGGTCAGACCTGTCCTTTCCGCTACTTCGTGTATGCCATACAAGGCGCGGGAAGCCACGTTCGTCTCCCGGGGGGATCCCCCTCTGCGTCGATACCGGATAAGTATCTATACAAAATATGGACTTGAAAAGAGGAAGGAAAGGGGAGGTCCCCGATCGTTCAGATTGTGTCCGGAAACCTTCAGCCGGGAGCCACCAGGGCGAAGTGGTGCTCGCCATTCTCTCCTCGGTGATGGATCAAAGCCGGCTCCCGGGCGGCGGGAAAGACCGGATGCACCAGGAGGGCGTGCACGGCCAGGGCCCCCCACGCCGCCAGGGGATCCCCCAACAGGGCTTCGGGACGGTGAATGCGGGAGGACGTCTCTCCACCCATGGCCTCCCCCAGAGCGACAAGCAGGGGATCCCTGTCTCCACAGCCAGGGCCGGGAAGGACCAACAAAAGATCGGAAAGGGTCTTCCCCCGAGCGGCCAGAAGAGCCTTGACCGGTAGAAGCCCCTCCCTCGCCGTCCCCCTGGCCGTTCCCAAGAGGCGCATCAGGGGCAGGGCCCCCCGGGCGAGAGCCTCCTCCTCGGCCTCCAGAAGGACCATCGCCGCCCCCTCCGCCCAGCCTGGAACCCCGGGAGGCGGAGATTCCCCCAAGAGAAGATGCACAGGGAGGAGGCGATCCGTTCCCCCCGCCAGCATCCGGGGAGCCCTTCCCGAGGCCACCGTCTGATGGGCCATGTGCAGGGCCTCCATGCCGGCGACGGGCCCGGAAACATAGGTGGTTGTAGGGCCCTTGAGCCCATACCCCACCGCACACCAACCCGCCGGCGCGTTGGAAAGGGTGCCCTTGAAGTGAAGAGGAGAGGCCCCCCTCAGGCCGGTGGTGGGATCGACGGTGAACTGATCGAAGAGCTGGTTGGCCTCCACACATCCCCAGGCCGTGCCGCAGGCGACCCCCGTCACTTCGGCATCCCCACCGCCCGCCTCGATCCCCGCCTGCTCCAAAGCCAGGCCCGCCGCCACGAAGGCGTACCGGGACCAGGTGTCGATCTGCCCGAACCGATCGTATCGTTTGGAAAGGGGGTGGGCCCTCAACTTCCCCACCCGGCCTACCGGCATCTCCAGGCCGGGAAGAAGAGACTCCACGGGAAAGGTGCCCTCTCCTTCCAGCCCCGCCCGCACTCCCGCCACCCCCTCTCCGCACCAGAGAAGGCTCCCCGCGCCGGTGATCATTACCTCCCGGGCGGTCATGAGGGAGAGGCCAGGACCAGGGCGGCGTTGCTTCCCCCCATGGCGGCGTTGCAGGACAGGGCCACCCTCATCCTCTGGGGCCTCGTTCCGGGGCAGGGAACAAAGTCAAAGTCCACCCCTTCGTCCGCATCCCGGTGCCCTACGGTGGGAGGAAGGGGGTCCCCCTCCAGGGCCAGGGCGGTGACGATGGCATCCACCACTCCCGCTGCCCCCAGGGTGTGCCCGAACACCCCCTTCACCGAGCTGACCGGCGGAGGGACGGAGCGATTCTGGAACAGTCGGCCAAACACCTGGCACTCCATGGAGTCGTTGTAGGGAGTGCCGGTGCCGTGGGCGTTGACGTAGTCGATCTCATCAGGAGAGGTGCCGGCGTCATGCAGGGCCGCCTGGATGGCCCTCTCCAGCCCCCTTCCTTCCTTGTCGGGGGCGGTCATGTGGACCCCATCGGCGTTGACTCCCCCTCCCCACAGGCGGGCGCGGATGGGGGCCCCTCTCTCCCGCGCCGCCTCTTCCGATTCCAGAAGCAGGAGGCCCGCCGCCTCCCCCAGGACCGTCCCATCCCTCTCCCGATCAAAAGGGCGGCAGCGCTCCTTGGTGAGGGCGTTGATGACCTGAAAGCCGGTGAAGATGAAGGGAGAGAAGGCCTCGAATCCCCCCGCCAGCACTCGCTGACAGCGACCTTCGCGGATCCACTTCATCCCCTCCCACAGAGCGACGGTGGAGCTGACACACACCATCCCCACCGTGGTCACCGGGCCGAGGGCCCCCACCTCTCCGGCCAGGAGGGAGGCACCGTGCCCAGGGCGGAAGGCGCGAAACCGGAGCCGATCCTCCTGGGTGGGGAGTTCCTCGGGATTCAGGAACCGACGGTGAAGGGAGGCCGTGCCAGAGATCGCTCCCTGACTGGTTCCCAAGGCCACACCCAGGCCCTCCCTCGCCCGAAAATCTTCCTTCAACCGGGGGGCCAACTCGCCCAGGGCCTCTTGCGCTGCCGCCAGAAGCATCTGCAGGGAGCGATCATGGGGAGAGACGGGATCGGTGGGAAAGGCCAGGGCCATCGCCCCTTCGTTCATGGGGTGAACCGCCTGGGGATACTCCTCCATGGGCCTCACCGCCGAGAGTCCGGCCTGCAACATCTCCCGGGCCGCCGCCACCCCGACTCCTGCACCGGAGATGAGTCCCATCCCGGTCACCACCACCTGGTGCCCACTCAAGGTTCAGCCTTCCTCGGAGCCCTCGCTCGCCGTTCCAGGATCGCCGGTCAGCGCGCGGTAACGGGTGGCGAGCATCTGCACGAACTCCACCGACATCCCCGGCGGCCTCTGGATGCCCATCATCAGCTCCGCCTCGGCCACCACCTTGTCGTCCACGGTGATCCAAGCCTTCATCATCGCCGAAGAGGGCTGGAGACTCTTCAGCTCGGTGTTCACCACCAACCGGTCCCCTGGACGCACAAAGCCCCGGAACTTGGCCCGGGTGACCCCCAACAGCACCGCCAGCTTCTCGTAATTCAGGGAGGTCATGATGAGCAGGCCCGAAAGCTGGGCCATGGACTCGATCATCAACGCCCCGGGCACGGCGGGGAACCCGGGGAAGTGGTCCTGAAAGTAGTCCTCCCCCAGCGAAGCGTTCTTCCAGCCCTGGGCTCTCCGCCCCGCTTCCATTTCCACGATTCGGTCGATGAGGATGTAGCGCATGTCGAGTCCTAGCCGCCCCGGGGAGGACGGAAAATAAGGTCAGGCTGAAGGGATCGCTTCCACCATCACAGAGGCCAGCGGGCCGTCCACCGAGAACGAAGCCGCCATTCCCCTTCGGATGGAAGGGCCCAGGAGGGAGGGGGTGTCCAAGGCCAGGAGGAGGCCGGTGAGTCCCAAAGGACCGGTGACAGGCCCCAGGAAACCCGAGGTGGCCGAGGGCAGGAAGCGAGGAAGGTTCCCCCAGGAAAGAAGGGCCTCCTCGTCGGCATCCTCCACCCAGGGGATTCCCGGCCCATCCAAAGAAACGGCGTCCAGGACGGTGCTCTTTCCCATGGCCGCCCGAAGAACATCCTCCCGCGCCGCCACCGCCGCCCGGGCCTCTCCGGGAAGGGCAAAGCGAGTGGCGTAGCCGGTCAGGCGACCATAGGAGCGGGCCCCGCGGCGGCAAGCCCGGGACTCCTTCTCCAGGACCAGGACCACCGCTCCCTCCGCCGGCACCATCCCCCTTCCGCGATGTCCGTAGGGAAGAGGAGACTCCTCGGGGGGCCCTTCCCACGAAGAGAGGAGGCCTCGGTGCTTCAGCCAGGCCAGATGGATCTCCTGGAAAGGGCTGAAGGCCGCTCCGCACAGCATGACCTCAGCGTCCCCATTCCGAATGGCATGCCACGCCTCCCCCACCGCCTGAAGGCCAGAAGCATCCGAGCCCAGGAAGGTCCCCACCGGGCCCTGGAGGTTTCCCTGAATGGACAGGTGAGAGGCCACCATGTTGGGCAGGGCCTTCAGGAAATCGAAGGCAGACTGACTCTTCAAGGCCTGCCCCAGTCTTCCATCGTCCATCCACCAGGAGCCGGGAGCCTCTCCCCTCTCTCCCAACCCCAAGGCGGTGCGGGCCTGTTTGTCAAAGGAAGGAGGGCAGATGGAAGAGCCGATGTAGACGCCCGCCTCGGGGAAGGGACCGTCCTCATAGCGGAGCCCGGCGTCGGCCAGGGCCTCGTGGGCGGCGCAAACCCCCAACAGCGTGGCGTCCGCCATGGTGGAGGTCCGCAGCAGCTTCCCGTCAAACCTCCCCCGCAGTGACTCCCGGGGAACCACGCCCCCGAATCCAGGGGGCAGCCCCGCCGCCCGAGAGGGGGGCAGGGCATGAATGGCCCGATCCCCACCCTTCAGGAATTCGAGAAAGGCAGCAAGGCCTACCCCGCCAGGAATCACCACCCCCAGACCGGTGACCACTACCCCCGGATCCGGGGGGCATTCTGTATCGGATCCGAGGGGGATCAATGTCATTCCCGATCAATCAAGAATTGCTGCGAGCCGCAACAAACTCCACCAGCGCGTTGACGCTGAACAGGTTCATCACCTCACTGCGGAGCTTCTTGGGGTCCAGGGGATTGAGGCCGGGGAGGTTGTCCACGTCCACCGGGATGTGGAAGTCGGTGCGGAGCTTGCCCAACACTTCCCGAACCTTCTCGGTGGTGGAGTTCTCGTTTACCGCCCCCATCAGGCTTCCCAGGTCATCGGTGGGGAAGGGAAAACCGAAGCTCTCCTCCATGCGGAAGGAGATTTCCAGGAAGTCGATGGACTCCAGGCCCAGATCCCCGAAGAGGTTGGCCTCGGAAGTCACCGACTCCTCCTCGACACCCCGAGTGTCGACGATGATGGTTCGCAGGGTGTTGAAGATTTCGTTGCGGTCGCGCATGGGAGCCTTTCGTTCCAGGAATCAAGATGCCGGATGGCAGGGTTGAAGGGCCGGGTTACCCGACCCGCTTCAGCGCCAGGGTCACGTTCTGTCCGCCGAAGCCAAAGGAGTTGTTGAGAACGACATTGGGGGGAACCACCTGCCTTGCTGCGCCAGGAACGTAGTCCAGGTCGCAGGCGGGGTCAGGATCTTCATAGTTGGCGGTGGCATGGAGTACGCCCTGGTAGAGGGCCTGGATCGAAGCCACCGTCTCCACAGCGCCGGCGCCGTGGACCAGATGCCCGATCATCGACTTGGTGGAGCTGATGGGCACTTTCCGGGCGTGATCTCCAAAAACCCGCTTGATGGCCTGGGTTTCCGCCAGATCGTTGGCCTCCGTAGAGGTGCCGTGGGCGTTGATGTATCCCACATCTTCAGGAGAGGCTCCCGCCGAGAGCAGCGCCCTCTCCATAGAGAGGGTCATCCCCGATCCATCGGGACGGGGGTCGGTGAGGCGATAGGCATCTCCCGAGTACCCCACCCCGGCAAGGCGGGCATAAAGGACGGCTCCCCGGGCCCGCGCCCTCTCCTCCTCCTCCAGCACCACAAAACCGGCACCCTCCCCCATCACGAACCCATCCCGCTGTCGGTCGAAGGGACGGCTGGCCTTCTCGGGCTGGTCGTTGCGGCGAGAAAGGGCGGTGAGGTTGCAGAATCCAGCGATCATCTGGCGCGTGATGAGGCTGTCTCCTCCCCCCGCCAGGGCAACGTCTGCATCCCCCCGTCCAATGGCCTTGGCCGCATCGCCGATGGCCTGGGATCCCCCGGCACAGGCGCTGGAGAGGGTGTGGACCTGGGAGGCCCCCGCCAACCAGGCCAGGGCGGCTCCCAGGTGGGTTTCGCTGTACAGGTCCAGGTCGGCAATGGCATCCCCGTCGGCAAGGGCTCGGGACACGTCTTCGTTGGAGACCCCCGCCAGGGGGCCCGGCCCGGCGGCGAGCCCGGCGGCGGTGGCCACCACGATCTCCTGGAGGAGGTCAGTACACCCCCCGGAGAAATACAGGGCCCGGCGGGGATGGAAGGCCCCGTTGGCCATCAGTCCCGCGTCCTTCAAGGCTTCGCTGGCGGCGGCCACCGCGCAGGTGAAGGGGCGACCGGCGACCCGGTAGGGCCCCAGGTGTGAGGGTACTTGAGGCAGTTCCAGCACCTCCGCCCCCACATGGGAGGGGTAGGCAGAGGGATCGAATCGGCGAATGCGGCGGGTTCCCACGTCCCCCCGAGCCAGGGCCGCCCAGAACGCCGGGACGCCCTGGGCGATGGCGGAGACCACCCCCAGGCCGGTGATGACGACGCTGCGGCTCAATGAAGGTCCTCCTGAAGAGACGCTATGACAACTTCCTGATATTGCTTGGAATTCAACGGACGAAAACCACACCGGGGAAAAAGTTGGCGGCTCTATACCACACAGGGGCATCCCGGGCAAGGAGCCGCTATAATCCGCCGCCCTCGTCTGCCCCCCCTTCCGGGGGCCTCTAAAATCGCCTCAGGAAAGGATACGCACCGTGGAATCCCAACGACTGACTGGCAAGGTAGCCCTGGTGACCGGGGGCTCCCGGGGAATCGGGAAGTCCATTGCGGTGCGCCTCGCTCAGGACGGAGCCGACCTCATCGTCAACTACAAATCCGACGCCAACGCCGCAGAAGAAACCGCCCAGGAGTTGCGGGCCCTGGGCGTGAGGGCCCTCACCCTCCAGGCGGACATGCGAAAGCCTGAGGACATCAAGCGGCTATTCAAGGAGGTGACCGCCCAATGGGGTCAACTGGACATCCTCATTCACAACGCCGCCTTTGGCACCATGGCTCCACTGATGCGGATGGGTCGGGCCTCCTGGCAGGCTACCTTTGACACCAACGTCACCGCCCTCCTCCTCGCCTCCCAGGCGGCCTACCCCCTTCTCAAGAAGAACGGTGGCCACATCATCGCCATCAGCTCGGTGGGATCGTTCACCTGCTTCTCCGAGTACGCCGCCATCGGCTGTTCCAAGGCGGCCATGGAGGCCCTGGTCCGCTACCTGGGCTTTGAACTGGCGCGGGAGGGCATTCTCACCAATGCTGTCTCGGCAGGACCCGTGGACACCCGGGCGGTGAGCTGGTTCAAGTATCCCCAGGCGGTGTGGAACTTCGGCTCCAAGAAGTCCCCCCTGGGGAGGATGGGGATGCCTGAGGACCTGGCCGGCATCGTCGCCTTCCTGTGCAGCAAGGAAGCGAGTTGGATCGTGGGCCAGACCCTGGTGGCCGACGGGGGCATCATGCTGGGAGTGGATTTCAAGGACTGGCTGTAGGTTCCTCGTTTCCCCTCCGTTCCCTCTTGGTTTCCTGGCCTGGCCGCGATTCACCCCCTCTCTCGTCGGCACCGCTTCTCTCCCCTCTTCCAGAGATTTCCATGAAATCACCCATCCTCCTCCCTCCCCCCTCCTGGGGCCTCCTTCTCCTTCTCTCCCTCTCCGTCGCCTGCAACACCGTGTCCCCGGTGGGATACGACGACGACGACGATGATGATGACAACGACAGCTCCTCGGACGACGACGACGCCACTTCTGATGACGATGCCACCGGCGATGACGATGACTCGGTGCCCACCGACGACGACCTGCCGGGGGACTGCGTTCCCGAGGAGGGAAATGGAGATTCGGTGCTGCTGCGAGGGACGGTGGTGGTCCCCGATCCGGTCTACTCCGATGGATATGTGCTGTTCTCTCGCTCCACGGGCTTGATTCAGTGTGTGGGGCTGGACTGCGCCGACCGAGCCGAGGCCCAGGACGCCTCCGTCGTCTGCGCCGAAGGGCTGATCCTCCCTGGCCTCATCGATCCCCATAACCACATGCAATACAACACCCTGCCCCGCTGGCAGCACCAGGGGCTGTTCGAGGATCGCTATGAGTGGCAGGGGGATTCGGACTACGACGAGTTCAAGAAGGCCTATGACGACATCGCCGATTACCGCTGTCAGTCCATGAAGTGGGCCGAGACCCGGCAACTCATTGGGGGAGTGACGGCGGTCATCGGCAACTCCGGAGACTGTGTAGGCAGCCTGGTCCGGAACCTGGATGAGGGGGAGGATGCCACCGGAATTCCTGGATATTCCGCCGACTTCGACTCGGGAAAGATCGACAACGTGTCCTCCGCCGACGCCGAGGACATCGCCGCCGACTTGGAGTCCGGGGCCCTGGATGCCTGGCTGGGCCACGTCAGCGAAGGGATCGATGGTTCGGTGAGGGCGGAGTTCGACACCCTGACCGACCTGGGCCTGCTGCTCCCGGGAGTGGGGGTGATCCATGGCACCGATCTGGACACTCCCGCCCTCACCGCCATGGCGGGGGCAGGGATGACCCTCATCTGGTCTCCCATGAGCAACCTGGACCTCTACGGCAAGACCACCCAGGTGTCGGTAGCCCGGGGGTTGGGCCTCCCGGTGGCGCTGGGGCCGGATTGGACCCCGTCGGGCACCCTGAATGTTCGCAACGAACTGGCCTGTGCCGCTCACTACAACGAAAACTTCCTGGGCAACGCCTTCTCCGAGAAGGATCTGGTGGACATGGCCACCGTCAACGCCGCCCGGGCGGTGGGCCTCGACGGGCTGACCGGCCAGCTTCAAGAAGGATATCTTGCTGACATTACTGTAGTTTCTGGTGATTCTTCCCAGCCCTATCACGCCACCATCACCTCTCAGGCAGAGGATGTCCGGCTGGTGGTGGTGGCAGGACAGGCCCTCTATGGCGACCCCTCCCTGGTGGAGGGCTGGGAGGGGACGCCGTACTGCGAGACCCTGGACGTGTGCGGAGAGGAGAGGCGGATCTGCGTGCAGAGGGATGATTCGGGGGACTATGGAGAATCCCTGGAGGACATCGAAGGCACCCTCATCTCGGCGCTGATGGATGCCGCTTCCAGCAATGGAGTCAGCGAGGGGGACGACTTCTGGTACGCCTATCAGCTCTCTCCCCTGTTTGAGTGCGGAGCCCCTCAAGACTTCGCCGCCTGCGCGCCCGCTCAAGAATCCACCGAAGACGATCCCGACGCCGACGAGGTGGAATCCTCTGACAACTGCCCTTCCGCCTGGAACCCCGATCAGGGGGACGCCGACTCGGATGGCCTGGGAGATGCCTGCGACCCCTGCGTCCTGGATCCCGACATCGACTGCGACGAACCTCCCGCCGCCGATCTGGATGGGGACGGATTCCCCGATGATGAGGACAACTGCCCAGAGGACTCCAACCCCGACCAGGAGGACGCCGACTCCGATGGCAAGGGGGACGCCTGCGACGATTGTCCCGAGGAGCCCAACCCTGGCACCGAAGGGTGCGCCTATACCATTCCCCAGATCCGCAACCCCGACCATCCCGATCACCCTGCCGACGGAACTGCGGTGGAGGTCACCGGAGCGGTGGTCATCGCCCTGGTGAGCGACGGCAACGGGCATGGCTTCTGGATCCGGGATCCGGACGTGGAGGAGTGGGGAGCCATCCAGGTGTTCACCTACGATGTCCTGGACGTGGTCCCTGGAGATGTGGTGACGGTATCGGGCACCTACATCGAGTACTACGGCAACTCGGAGCTGGTGGACCCCTCCTGGATCATCACCGACAGCATGAGCCTCCCCGATCCCATCCCGGTGGACGCCGAGGAAGTGGCCACCCTGGGAAGTCGGGCCGAAGCGCTGGAATCCCAGGTGGTGGAAGTGGACGGCCCCCTCACCGTCACCGACGCCAATCCCGATGCTCCGGATGACTACGACGAGTTCGCGGTCTCCGGCGACCTGCGAGTGGACGATTACGCCTGGAACTTCCCCTACGATCCCGAAGGCGGGGAAACAGTCACCACCCTACGGGGGGTGCTCATCTATGCCTTCAGCAACTTCAAGGTGGCTCCTTTGGGGGAGGAGGATCTGGTGATTCCGTAGGGGCGGGGTTGGATTCCCCCGCCACCGCCTCAGTCTGGCGGATGAGCCTGATGCTTCCACTCTGCCCTTGCGGGGTCACCGGCCCACTCCCCATCTCCCCCTCCAGAGATGGATCAAGCGATGGGCGGGTGATTGATGGCCACACCTTGGCCTTCGGCTGCCTCAGCGAAGGGACCGCCCGGCGAGGTCACGTCCGCAGAGAGCACCGCCCGAAATGCTGCCGCACGGCCGGATCGCGGCGTCACGGGTCCCCCCTGAAATCCTCACCAGGGTGCTGCGGCTTCGGCACTGCGGCCGTTCGCTCGCTGCGCTACGCATTCGGTGTGAGCCTCAGAATGCATCTGGTGTGCATACCTGCCAGTAGAGCCCACCCACCCGAGGTGGTCCCCTCCCCGGTTCCAGGGCTCCGCCCCTCTACCTCTCAAACACCAGGTAGCTGGTCATGTCGATCCGCCCGTAGAAGTCGCCACCGGTGTAGTCGGGAACGTAATCGGTGCCATCAAACAGCCCCCGGTAGGACAGGGTGTTCTCCCCCTCCAGGTTCACCGCTTCGGTGATGTCCGCCACCCAGGGGGGCACGTCCAGGCCCGGGCACCACCCTCCTCTTCCGTAGACCCAGGTTCCGTATTGATTGGGCACCGTGCCCATGGACACTTGTTGGGCACATCCGTAGGGGGAGCCGGCGCCGGGGAACTCCAGCATGTAGGAGGAACCGCCGTTGACGGTGAACTGGTGCTGGTGATTACAGAACTCGGCGCAGTTCTCGGCATCCGCACCAAAGCCGTGGCCAGAAACGGTGGCCGCCACCTTGACCCGGGTGGTGCCCGCAGGAGGGGTAAAGACCACGTCGGGATGGAGGGTGTTGTAGTTGCCGTCGAAGGAGCCCCCGCTCCACAACCACATCACCTCCGTCGGCGTCGAACCCTTGCCGCGATTGGAGAACCGCAGGTCCAAGGTCACCATCGCCGGTTGGGTGGTGTAGAAGCGAAACCGCCTCTTCCCCCCTTCGGTCATCATGCCCAGGTAGGGGGAAAGGTCGGTGACCCACCGACCGGGACGAGCGTAGGTGGTGATGAACCTGCCGATTTCGGTACAGGTGTCCGGCTCCTCCACGTCGCAAAGGTAGAGGTAGGAGAGATAGTCCCATTCCCCGCAGTGGTCATAGTCAGGGTGGCCGGTGCAGTTCATGGTCACGTCCACTTCCAGGGTGTCGAACTCGGCCATGGCCTCGGCATCGGGAAGGGGCACGTCCACGTTGGCGCTCTGTCCTGCCCAACTGGGATCCTCCACCAGGGTGTTGTCCAGCATGCGGATGACGGTGACCCCCTCTTCAGCCGCGAGGCGGGCGTCCCTCTCCGCCTCCCAGTTGAAGTACTCCACCTCGTAGTTGGCGAAATACAGAGGAGCCTCCTCCCAGCCGGTGTTGGGATCCCCCAGATAGCCCACCTCCCGGATGCGCTGGGCCCGGTCGATGGCCAGGTGCCACAGGCCGTATTCCTGGTTGATGTCGCCGATCCATCCCGCTTCCCAAGCCGAGGTGGTGACGTAGTGGATGCGGGGCTCCCACCACTCTCGAAGGGCCGGATCCACCTGGTCGTAGACCTCTTCAATGTGATTGCGAATGCGGGCCAGGTTGTTGTCGATGGCGTCCTGGTCCTGCTCGTAGGAAGAGAAGAACCAGTGGACGTTGGGGGGTGCAGATTCCATCCACTGGCTCAAGCTGTAGGTGATCCAGGAGTCGGGGTAGTCCTCGGTGGCCAGGTAGTTAAGCCAGATGTAGACGTCGCAGCCTCCCCAGATCTCCGACAGGGTGACTGGGCCTTCGGTGGTTTCCACGGTGAAGTCAGGGGCAAGCTGATCGTAGTCGGCGCTGATATCCGAATCCTCGAAGGTCAAAATCGGTAGCCCCAGCTCCTCGCAGGCCGCCTGTGGATCGACCGAATCGTCATCGCCTGCGGTAGTGTCATCGTCGGAGGTGGCATCATCGTCGGAGGTGGCATCATCGTCGGAGGTGGCATCATCGTCGGAGGTGGCGTCATCGTCCTCTTCGGTGGACACCTGGCAGGCGAGGAGAACGGTGAGAACGCTCATCAAAAGAGCGTTCGAGACAAAGGGAAACCTGTTCATGGTGGCGACTCACTGGAGAAGAAAGGAGCCCGTCGGGCCTCCAAAAGGGTACACGTTCCCGCCCGATGACGGAACCGATTTCAATTTGATGTGAACATATGTTCAGTGCAACAAAATTTCACCCTTTTCTCCATCCAGGGTCACCACCTGTCCATCGTGAAAGACCCGGGTGGCGCCTTCGATGTTGACCACTGCAGGGAGGGCATACTCACGAGCCACCACGGCCCCGTGGGAGAGAAGGGAGCCCAGCTCCATGATGAGACCCCCGGCGGTCAGGAACAGGGGGGTCCAGCCAGGATCGGCGGACCGGGCCACCAGGATGTCTCCCCGCTGAAGTTTGCGGGCATCTTCCAGGCGGTGAAGGACTCGAACCGTCCCCTTCACCCGGCCGGGACTGATCCCCAGGCCCGAGAACAGGCGAGCCCCGGGAGGGGGATCAACGTCCCCGTCCCTTCCTTCCCCAATGAACTGAGGATGCCAAGCGTGGCGATCCCTCTGCCATTGACGGCGCCTTTCCTCTCCCCTTCCCACCTGTTTCCTCTGCTCCAGGGGACTCTCCTGAAACAGGCCCTCCAGCTCGTCTACTGTCAGAAAAGGCAACAGGGACGGATGGGGAAGCCTTCCCTCTGAAACGGCGAGGTCCCCGATTCGGGTCAGCACCTGCTGAAGACGGTAGAGAAGGCGGTCATAGGCAAAACGCTGATTCTCCCGTAGCACCATGTAGCGCCTGGCCAGTTGCAGAACCCGGGTAAAGGCAAAGCGCCTTCCGCTCCGCCGGGGAATCGCATGGCTCATCTTCCGAGCCATCTCCTCCCGAGCGGTCAGGGCCTGGTCTTCATCCAGGAAAGGATCGGCGCGAATGCCTCCCCGCAGATGAGCTCCCAGGAGAGCCAGGACGACTCCAGGATCATCCGCCCACCTGGGGGTGAAGATCTCCCAGGACGCCGAGGATCGGTGGCCGTAGGTCTCTAGAAAACGCTCCAGGGCGGCGTCGAAGGTGGGACCACCAGAGAGATTCATCAGGGATTCTCGGGTGATTCCGGGGCTCTCCATCAGAGCACGGGCCAGGAGAGGAGAGGCGTCTGCTTCAGCGGCCAGCTTCCACAGGGCCTTGTTGCACAGGACGGTGCGATTCCCTGAGGGCTCGGTGGTCAGCAGGGCCAAAACCTTGGGGTCGGTACATCCCCCCCAGGAACGCAACATGGACGCCAGCACCTGATAGTAGATGTTGGCGAACAGAAGGCTCAGGAGATGAATGCGAACGTATTCCACCACCAGTTGACGGGCAGCAAAGACCTCTCGAAACCCTTCCTCCGGGCGAGAAAAATCGAGACGAAGGGCCAGAATCCGACGCTCCATCTGGGGCTGGAACCGTTCCCATTCCTCATGATTTCGAATGAGGTTGAAGGCGTAGCGCTCGTGGCGCCTTTCCGCAAACACCTGGCGAAAGATGGTTCCCACCACCTCAAAGTCAGGAGGATAGGCGGGACGGGCTCTCAGGGCCTCCTGCTCTTCCTGGGGAAGAAACTCCAGCAGGAACTGGGGGGGGTCCCAACCCGGCACCCGAAACACCAGGGCCCGGAGCAGGGAGATGTTGAAGTAGGGCATTCCCCGGTAGAGGAGGGTGGGAGGGTTTCCTCCCAGAAACTTCTTCTCGGCGTCCTCCCACCTCACAAACCAGTGGAGAACCGGCTCCAAGAGGGACCACGAAAGGGGGGTCACCGGCTCGGACCACCTCTCTCCGGAGAAGCGCAGGGTATAGAGGGAGGGGCGTCGCCCTGGAAGAATCCTCGGCTTTTCCGGCGACGGAGGCCGGGTGGTGATGGGACGGGCTTGGAGAACCTGGACCCTCCCCTCCTCATCCACTGCCCACTCCACGTCCAGGGGGCCGCCCGATAGAGCCTCCATCTGAAGGCCCATCTGACCGATCTCAAGCACCTGGGAATCCGTCAGAGACGGTTCCAGGGCCCGCACTCCCCAGAGAGGCTCCCGAACAAGCCCACCCTCTCCCACCGTCCATTTCTCCTCCTTGGACCCCACATGCCTGCCCAGGATGCGAAGGGCTTCAACGGCCTGGGGAGCCAGGGGGCGAGAGAGCTCAAAGCGATCCCCCACCTGGATCCCCGCCGCCAGCCCCTCCCCCAGCCCAGGCACCGCCTCCACCACCATCCGCCGGCGATCTCCCGAATGGGGGTGGGTGGTGAACAGGGTCCCCGAAGCGCGGGCATGGACCAGCACCTGGACCAGCACGGCCATCCCCTCTCTCCCCGACTCTTTTCCCAGCGCCTCCCGATAGGCCCTCGCCCGAACTGCATGGAGAGACGCCCAGATTCGGGCGATGGCGGAAAGAAGGGCCTGCTCCTCCCGAATCCCCAGGATCGAGTCGAACTGACCCGCAAAAGAAACGTAACGGGCGTCCTCCCCCACCGCCGAGGATCGAACCGCAAAGGTTTCTGAAGGGGAGAGGGAAAGGCCGGAGACTCCGCCGGCAAGGATCCTCCGGAAATCCTCGGGCCAGGAAGAAGGGGGGGAGCCTTCTTCAGGAACCCCCGACGAGAAGCGAGCCCAGGCTTCCGTGGTGAGCACGAAGCCCCGGGGGACGGGGAACCCGGCGTTTTGCAGACGGGCCAACCCGGCTGCCTTGCCACCGGTAAGGGCGGGATCGCAAGCGGCAGACTGGTGAAGAAGAAGAAGGATGGGAATCTCTCACCTCGGAGCCGGGAAGGCCTCGCCTCCTTCCGCGTTATAGCACGCCTGGATCCGGGCCCTGCCCCGTGTACTGGGAGCCCCTCCCGTGGTAGGGTCTCCCCCCGGGGCTTCCTACGTTCTATCGTGAGACCAAGGAGTTCTCGTGTCTGGCCAAAGAGACGATGTCGCACCTTCCACCGAGGAGTTGGCGGCGACGGTCATGACCCTCACCGCCATGCTGGTTCAGCTCCGAGCCCGGTTGAAATTGACCGAGCTGTACCTGGAAAGGCATGTGAAGGGGTTCGACGCTGCTGGATATCGGGACTTCGTGCAGGGGCACCTGGAGGAGGTGCAGATGGGCATCGAGAAGAGGACCCAGGAGGTCATGAGCCACAGCCACTCGGTGGCCATTCAGGAGATGCATCACTTCTATCACACCACCACCCAGCGAGTGACGGCTGTGGTGGGTGCCTCGTCCCCCTCCAGTTCAGACAAGAAGCCGCGGCCCCGCTAGCTTGGAGCGAGCCTCCCTCCAGGAAATGAGGAGGCCGCCCCCTTCCCGGCCCGGGAAGCTCTGCCACTCACCTGATCCTTCATGTCCGACGCACCCACCGCCCCTCCTTCTTCTCCGCCCCCCTCCCTTCCGGTAGAGCCCCCTCCTTTCAGCATCCCCAGACCCTCCCAGCCAGACATAGACCACGCCCTGGGGGAGGTGGAGGCTCGCCTCTGGCACCCTCGCCCTTCGCTGCTCTACCTGCACGAAGCGGCGGAGTGGCTCACCGAACTGGCCAGGAGAGATCCGGGGGGGAAGGAAGGAGTCTCCCGGGGCGAATTGGGCCTTCTCCTGCAGAAGAGGTGGCGATGGAGACGGATTCGCCGTGTCGGCGGGGCCCTTTCCGTGCTGGTGCTGGGACTGATGGCCCTGGTGGGAGTGCCCCGCTGGTGGGAGAAGAGGCGAACGGCGGATCGGGTCCAGGAGGAGAACCTGAGGGAGCAACTGGCCAATCTCCCGGTGAGGCTGTGGACCGATGCCCTGCTGGCTCCCCCCGATGGCTCGGCGGTCCCCTTTCCTGAGGATGCGGTTCGCAAGGGCCCCATCCTTCTTCCCCCGGTGGACCCAGGAGACGAAGAGGCCCCACCAGCCCCTCCACGTCCCTCCCCAGCCCCACCGACTCCCACTCCTCCGTTCCAGAAGCCGGAGCCCTCCCCTCCCTCTCCTCCACCCCCTCAGGCCGAAGCTTCCC
>CAYRTW010000056.1:0-26915 GCA_964426935.1 uncultured Rickettsiales bacterium | reverse complement strand
AACACGCGCAGCCCAGCGTCCAGGATGCGCGGCACCGCTCCGGGACGCGCCGTCAGCTCTCCCGCAGATCGGTCTGACCGCGCCCAACCAGACGTATCGCCGGAATCGTCGGGCAGCCCCGCAACGCCCCGGTCCATCGCTTCGTGCTGAGCGTAGAGCGTGTGGTCAAAACTGCCCGTCTTCTTCACCGTTCCATCGTGGATGTGGACCGTGGGGTAGAAGAGCCGATCCTCCAGCCTCGATGCGAACTCGAAAGCCATCGGGTGGTGTCTCATCCGAGCACCGGCGAGTTGGAATACCGCGAATCCGTAGTCGGCATACTAGGGGAGCCGCGCCCAGACCTCGGGTTCGATGCGAAACCTGGTGTCGAGGCGCCGGAAATCTGCGATCCCGGGCACGAAGGAAGCCACGAACGAACCCACCACATGCACCTCCAGCGGCTCCATTGCGGCGGCTGAAGGGGCTCTGTGGGGGGCCGCAACGGCCAGAGGGGCGGGGAACAGGGCAACGAGGTCAGAAAAGAAGTCCTCCCACGAGTCGAGGGCAACGAAGTGGACGACATCCCCCGTGGCGGGAAGAGCCACCGGAAGCGACGATCGGTTTCCTGGACAGCACCACGCCGGCCTGGCTCACCCCACACGCAGACTACGCGGTTCGGGACGGCCTGCTCGTCCGCAACAGCGAGGGGTGGTGTGGATGGGCGCCCACGGTCAACTCGAGAACAGCGCGATCCTCAGGGGCGGGTTGGCTGACCTGCTGGTCGGAGGGGATGGGAAGCTAGACGTGGTGCGGGCCACGTTCGACGGGTCCAGCCGCGGAGACGTCGGGGTGCGCGTCCTCTTCGGAGAAGTCCAGGTTCGGGATGTCCACTTCGCTGGCCACAGGCGGTTTGCTGTCGACAACAATAGTCCCGTGGCAGTCAATGCCCCGATGTGCTGGTGGGGCCACCCGGCCGGCCCCACCCCGCCTGGCGCCAAGATCGCTCCACCGCGCGAGCGTGTCTCTGCCGCCGTCGTTTGGTTCCCACCGGCGGGTGTGTCGATCCCGGCCGGGTGACGCTCATCGCCAGGAAGGGGTTTGAACCCGATCCCCGTCGGGCTCGGACACCTTCCCCTCCCTCACTCCAACCGGGCCAGCCACGCCCCTCCCTGCGTCCCGATTCCCGCAGCGTACAGCACCGTGCCGTTCCCCCGCAGCTCCACCTCCCGCATCTCTCCGTCGCCCGCAGGGAGGGTTCCCAACGGTGCGAAGGAATCCCCGCCGTCGTCGCTCCGGTAGAGCAGATCGGCCCCTCCTCCGGTCTCCAGGGACAGGAAAAGGGAACCGGAGGCTCCCACCGCTACCTTGGGGCTGCTTTCAGGGGAGGTCCCGTCGGTGATGGGATGGTCCTGGGACCAGTTGAGCCCCAGATCGGTGGAGGAGGCCCCCCACACCCTTTCCACTCCGCTGCTGCCGTCGATCCAGGTCATCCACATCTCCCCATCGGGAAGGAGGGCCAGCCTCGGGCCCTCGGTGGGGCACATGTCCAACTGCCAGGCGGTGTGAGAGACCTGGGCCTGCTCGGCAAAATCAAATCCGCAGGCGTGGTTGATGTTTACATAGATGTCCCTCACCCCGTCCAGGACGTTGCGGTACGACAGGATCAGATCGCCATCGGGGGTGAACTGCAGATCGTTGGGGCAGCAATCGCTGGGTTGACCGGGGGCAATGTCGGAGGCAATCCCTGGGGCGAAACCGTTCAACTCGTGGGCGAAGGCCATCCAGGTGCCCCCCTGCCCATCCCCCGCTGTCCAGGTGATCCACAGCTCGGCGTTGGGGCCGATGGCGCCCCGGGCGTGGTCGAACACCTCACCCGACCCGTCGCCAATGCTCAGCACCTCTCCGAACTGAAGAGGCAATCCCTCCTCCCCCTGGTCGGCCACCGATGCCCAGGTCCCCTCCAGATGGGAATCGTTCCACACCAGGGCCACTCGGGAGCCGTCAGCGGCCAGGATGGGCTTGCGTCCGATCCCCGTCGCCGGGGCCGGGGCCCCCTCGGGCAATCCCACCGAGGGTTCTACGGTCTCGGCGAAGTCGAGGGATCGAGTGACTCGGGCTCCCGGAGAACCGTTCCGGGTGTCGACCCAACTGGCGAAGGCAGCTCCCCATCGATCCACGGTCAGATCCACCCCCGCCACCAGGGACCCGTCCGGGGCGTCGTCCAGGCGGATGGGGTCGTGAGCGGAGAGGGGAGGGGTGGTGTCGTCATCGCTTCCGGAGGTGTCGTCGTCTGCGGAGGTGGCGTCATCGTCCGAGGTGTCGTCTTGGACGTCATCCTCAGAAGGTGAAGAGTCGTCGTCCCCGGCTGGGGTCCCCTGGTCCGAGCCCCTCTCGCAGGCGGCGGCCCACAGCAGCAGGGGGACAGGGAGCAGGAGGGAGCGAAGGAAGGGGGTCATGGGGGAAGGTCCTGTCCTGAGGGGAAACGGAGAGAGGACGGTAGCACGTCACCGGGACCCGAGGGCAGGCTTTCCTGACTCTCCTCCCACCCCTGTTACACTTCCTTCATGAGGACTTCGCCCCCTCCCATCGGCTACCTCCTGAAGGAGCTGGACCAGGCCATCACCGCCGCCTCCGGAAAGGTCCTGAAGCAGCACGGATTGACCCGGTTTCATTGGCAGATCCTAAACCTGGTCAAGAAAGATTCCCCCAGTCTTTCCGAACTCTTTCAGACCATGAAGGTGTTCGTGAACGAAGAGCAACTGGCCTCCCTCCTCGCTGATCTGATGGAGCGCGCATGGGTGGAGAACATCGGGGAGGGCTACCTCATGACCGCCGCGGGGGAGGTGGGATTTGGCGCCGCTTCCCGATCCCAGGAGCAGGTGAGGGAGAGGGTGATGGCCGGAGTGAGTGGGGAGGAGTACCAGACGGTTCTGGAGGTCCTGCAACGGATGTTGGGGAACCTCAGGGAGTGAGAAAAACCGGCGAGCCTCTCCGCAGAATCCTCGGAAAAGGGCCTGTTACCAGCCCGGATCCGGACCTTCCTGCAAACGGCAACGGATCACCTCGAAGCTGTTGCAGGCCCCCGCCGCGTTCTCGAAACAGGTGAGGATGGCGTCGGCATCGGGGCGCCTCAGCACCTCGGTGGAACATCCCTCCTGGCACTTCTGAACAGTGCCCCAGGTGGTGTACCCACATCCCCCCTCCTCCACGGTGGAGGTCAACTGGTGGCAGATGGGCTCACATCTGGGCTCTTGGCACCCCAGCCCTCCCCACAACAGCAGGGAGGACAGAAGGACCAGGCGGGGCAGCGGGGGGATGGCCATCATCAGGGCTCCTCGATGCCGGTGGGGGGCCAGGTTGTCGCCACCAGGGCCACCCCCAGCTCAGGGGAGGCCTGGAGGCCGAAGTTGTCCAGGAAGAAGAGCATCACCCAGCCGTTGCCAAACACCGCCCGGGGAGAGAGCACGTCGGTCCCCTCCTCGGAGAAGGCCAGGGTGGAGAGATCCAGCCCGGAGCGGGTGAAGGTCCGCCCTTCATCCACGGAGGAGGCCAGACCCACCTGATGATCGCCGCTGATGAAAAAATCTTCTCCGCCTCCGGGGCTGATGAGCTGATCCCACCCCAGATAGGCCATCAGGCACAGCTCCCCGGCGCAGGAAACGGAGGGATCCACTGCGGCCTCGGCGTCGAATCCCTCTCCCGAGGGCTCAAAGGGGGCGTCGCTGGTGAACTCCACCTCCACTCCATCCCGGCTGCGGGCGCGGGCGATCTCACCGGAAAAGGTGAAGTCGGGGGACTTGCCGTAGCGGGCCACTCCCGAAAACCACAGGTCAAAGGTCTGGGCGTCCTCGTTCCAGGTGGCGGCACAGCCCTCGGCCTGGACGAACCGTTCCCCCGCCGCGCCAGCCACTCCCGCCAGGGGGGTGTCCTCCATTTCCCAGGACAGGCCGTCGGAGGAGGAGGCGTGAAAAATCCCCACTTCATCGCCCCTGGATGGATTTCCCCGCATGGCCCACAGATGGAGGGTGGCGTCTCGATAGCGCATGGCGGTGCAACCCACCCGCAGCGAATCGGTTCCTCCGGCGTCATCCAGGACCGGGTTGTCAGGGAAGCGATCCCAGGTGATACCGTCCAAAGACGCCGCTACGGCGATGCTGCGGGGGGCCATGTCTCCCCCCTCACCGACCTGGGTATAGGCCATGAAGTAGGTGGTTCCCCGAAAGATATCGAAGACTTCCACGTCGAAGGGGCCCAGGCCTCCCCCCTCGGCATCTCCCTGTCCCGACAGGACCGGGGAGCAATTTCCCTTCAACCAGGAGGCCGTGCCGCTGGTGAACACGCAGGCCTCGGCGGCGGCCTGCGGGTTGGCCAGGCTGTTCCAGTCGGGAACGGCGGTGGGGTCGGCGACGCATCCGCTCCAGGCCAGCAGGGTCAGCATCGGTGCAGCGAAGCGCTTCATGGCAAAATCCCCACCAGGGAGAGACCCTGGGGATGGGGGAGGAGCATCACCTCGGCCTTGACTGTGGCCCTCTTTCTCTTCTGCCAGTCGGCGGTGCGCTGGGCGTCGAGGATAAGAAGCGCGGCAGCGGTGGCCGAGGCGGTGATGCCGGTGGTCATCAGGGCGATCTTTCCCGCCTGGTCTCCCTCGGCGGCCCGGAGCCAGGCGTTGGAGAGGTAGGGGTCGGCGTCGTTGCGAGCGGTGTGGAATCCCTCTGCGGCGTGCTGGGCCCCCACCTCGAAGACCGCAGCTCCGGCAAAGGAACCTCCGGCGGCGGCCAGAAGAATGATGCCAGCGAGGCGTCGTCCTGGACTTCCGTAGGGGGAGGAGCGCTTCAATTCCGCCGCCTGAAGCCTCTTTCGCGCCAGGGCCTCCTTGTCGATGGCGGCGCTCATGGCGGCGTTGTCGGTGTCGGCGACCTCATATCCCTTTTGAAGCTCCTCTCTCTTTTCACGGGCCCGTTCCGCCGCCCAGCCCTCGGGGCGATCCCTCAGGAAGGCCTCGATGAGGTTGAGCTGGTTGGCCACTCCCGGGACGGCCGCCAACTGGGTCTGGAGCTTTGCCCAGGCCTCTTCTTCGATCTTCTGCCGCTCGGGGGCCCGGAACTCCTCTTCGCTGAACACTGCGCTGGCGTCCAACACCACCACCACCCCGATGACCGCCTTGATGCGCTGCTCCCTTACCTCACCTTCCCGGCGCAAAACCACGTCGTGGACGCCCTCGGCGAGGCCCATCACCGCAAAGGGAGCCTTCTCGGTGAACTCCACGGAGTCGCCGAAGATGGCCGTCAGCACTCCGGGAACCCCGGTCACCAGGATGGCGGTTTCCCCAGCGCGAAGTTGGACGTGACGGGCCACCTGCTTGGGGTTGTCCATTCCGTCTGGCACCGACACCACCCGGGGGCGAGCCGGGGGAGGCGGAACCGGATCGGCGGCCAGGGCCCCGCCCGGAAGCCAGGACAGGAGAAGGATCCACAGGAAGGAGAGGCGGCAGAAGAGGAGTGGGTTCAAGGAGGATCCTCGCCCCGTCGTGGATGCAAGAGGAGGGCGACGCTTCTGGGGTGAAGGGTACCTTCGCCGAGAGGGGGAGCCAACCCCGGAGAAGGGATATCGGACCTCCGATGAAGGGAGGTTTCCCCCGGTCGGGTGAGGATGAAGCCCACGGCCACAAGGCAGGTCACTCCCGCTGCCACTCCCAGGATCAGGTGGTGGCGGCGGGGAGGAGCTCCGGGACGCAGGGGGGTGAGCATCCATCCCAACACTCCTCCCGACAGAAATCCCACCACATGGGCGGCGTTGTCTGCCCTCAGGAAGATCCCGTACAGAACGGTGTACAGACCCCACTTCAGCATCTGGTTGCGGGCGTTGCGTCCCACCGTGGTGCCGTCCCGATGGCCCCATCCCGCCACCAGTCCCACCCACCCCAGGATGGCTCCCGACGCTCCTGCCTGCACGGCGGCGAGGCCGAAGAGGCCGCTGCCGATATTGGCGAGGAGGCCGGTCAGCAGGAACAGGAAGAGGGCTCGCCCCCTGCCGAAAAGCTCCTCCACCGTGGGGCCGACCTGCACCAGGGCCAGCCCGTTGAATCCCAGGTGCCACAGGCCAATGTGGAGGAACAGGGCGGTTCCCAACCGATAGTATTCCCCCTCCCGGACCAGGGGAGGGAAGAAGGCCCCAAAGCGGATCAGGGTCCCCGAATCGAATCCCAGGACTCCCTGACCGGAACCGGCCAGGACCATGCGGATGAACACCACCACCAGGAGGGTGACCAGGAACGAGGTGACGGGATGACCCACGGAAAAGGCCAGACCCATTCGCCGCAGCTTCTGCTCCAGGCGAGTGGGCAGAGGGGAGGAGCAGGAGGAGCATCGGCGCGAGTCTCCTGGCTGAACGGCGCCACATTGGGGACAGACCTGATGGGCGTAGGCCACCTCGGTTACGGCGCGGCCGGCGCGCAACCTCGCTTCCCGCCACGACTTTTCCCACCGCAACAGCTTCCAGCGGGTCCGCACCGGGTTGAATCCCAAGAGGGCCGCCATGGCCACCCATCTCTCGATCCAGGGGGATTCGGGTTCGTCTGCCATGATCTCCTCGGCAAGGCCTAGAGGATACCGGGTTCGGGGCGGCCCGGTGAGCTGGCTTGGGAGTTGCTCCAGGTGCGAGAAAAGGAGATCCCATGCTGCGAATCCTCCCTGTCCTGCCTTTTGGTTTGCTGCTCCTCGCCGGGCCGCTTTCGGGCTGCAAGGTTGAGGTGAGCGACGATGATTCTTCCGCTGACGACGACTCGGCGGGGGATGACGATTCCTCGGCCGACGACGACTCGGCAGGAGACGATGATTCCGTCACCCCCGCCTGTCCTCCTGGGGTGGAGGAAGGGATGGAGGAGCTGCTGGCCTCCCCCAACATCGCCGTCTGTGGCAGCGTGTCCTTCGGGGTTTCCAACCCGGCCCAGACCTTCGACCTCGCCCTCCAGTGGGACGTTCCCAAGGAGTTCGTTGCCGGGGATAGCTTCACCTTGGACGCCGCCTCCCCTCTTCTCAACCTGAGGGTGGAAACCGGCAAGAACCTTCTTCATTACGACTGCAACGACGCCTTGTGGTTGGAGGAGGTCATTGCCCTGTCCCTGGAGCCAGTCAGCGGCACCTTCGTCTTCACCATTGACTCGGTGGACCCCAGCGGCACCGAGGCCCACGCCACCCTGGGGTGGAGTGGATTGACCGTGGAGGACCCCACCGACCCCTCGGTCCCGGCCTCCGGTTGCTCCCTTCCCGATGCGATGTTCTCCGATCTTTACGTGGGATGGTTGCCTGGATAGGAGGAGGGGGCGATGTGGGGGTAGGATGCCCCCAGCGTGGGTGTGGGAGCTTCCAGCGCGGGAGCGGGGCCCCTTGAGAACGAATGACCGACCCTCCCATCGACCCAATTCATTCCCCCGCTGAAGCCGTGGGGCGGTGGGGAGGAGAAGGTTCTTCCACCCGCGAATGGTGGCCCCTGGGGGTGGCGGTCCTTCTGCAAATCGCCTTGATGGTGGCCCTCTATCGAGGAGGTGCGGCCGCCCTGGGGGGCCGGTTCACCTACCCTCTGGATGACACCTACATCCACATGGCCATGGCCAAGGTCGCCGTCACCACCGGCACCTGGGGGATGAATCCCGGCGAGTTCAGCTCCGCCACCTCCTCTCCGGTGTGGACCGCCCTCCTGGCCTTGCTATACGGGTTGTTCGGGTTTTCCGACCTCCTGCCCCTGTGGCTGAACGGGGGGTTCTCCGTGGCCCTGCTGGTGCTCTGCCATCGCTGGCTGAGGGAGGAGGGGGTGACCGGTCTTCCTCAGGCCATGGGATTGGGGGCCCTCATCCTTCTGGTTCCTCTGCCTTTTCTGGCGGGATTGGGGATGGAGCACGTTCTTCAGACCGGGGTGGCCCTGGCCCTGGTGAAGAAGGGGGTGGCGGCCACCGTGGAGACCTTGAAGGGCTGGGGATGGGTAGGGCTGGGGGCCCTCTCGGGGGTGATGCCCCTGGTGCGTTACGAAGGCCTCTTCCTGACCCTTTCCCTGGTCCTTCTCCTGCTATGGAGGCGACAGTGGCAGTCGGCGGTGGCGGTGGGGCTCCCCTCCTCTCTTTCGGTGCTGCTGTACGGAATCTGGAGCGTGGCCCACGGCTCGGCGATGGTCCCCAACAGCCTCCTCATGAAGTCCGGCCTGGTCACCGGCTGGACCGGTCAGATGCGGAGCAACCTGTCGGAAGGGGCGGCCCTGGTGGTGCTGGTGGTCGCAATCCTGGCCCTGGGAAAGGTGGAGAGAGGAGCACGAGGCACCCATGCCCTGCTGTTGGGGATGGTGGTGGTGATTCACCTGGTGCTGGCTCGGGTGGGTTGGCTGTTTCGCTATGAGGGGTGGCTGATGGCCTGGGCCCTCCTTCTCCTGGCGGGCTCGCTGGGGAAGAAAAGGGGAGAGCGGGATGGAGAGGCGAGAACCTTGGGATGGAGGGAAGGGGTCGGGGAGAGGGGAGGGGTGGCCCTGCTGGGGGTGGTGACGGTGGGGATTCCTGTTCTGCGGGCGGCCGATGCCTGGTCCGCCTACATCCCCAATTGCGTGCGAATCGAACGAATGGATGGGGCCATTGCCACCGTCTTGGGGACGTATCTCCCCCATGAGGTGGCTGCAGTTCATGACATCGGCCTGCTTCGCTGGCGCACCGAGGTGCCCATGCTGGATCTTGCCGGCCTGGCCTCCAACGAGGCGTGCCGCCTGCATCGAGAGAGGAGATACACCCGGGAGGCCATCGGCGAACTTGTGGGTCAGCACCGGGTGACGGTGGCGGTGACCGAGGAGAAGTGGATGGCCGATCAGCTTCCTCCTGATTTCCGGAGGATCGCCGAATACACCCTGATGGATGGAAGAGGAGGCCAACCCCTGACCTTCATCTTTTATGGCGTGGGGGACTCGGCGGTGGAACCCCTGAAGGCGGGGCTGAACCGTTTTCAGGGTCACCTGCCCCCCGGGACCCATCTGACCCTGCCCGACGGCGTCGAGGTTTCCCTTCAGGATTCCCAGAGGGAAGGTGTCTCCGTTCAGGAGGAGGGGGGAAGGATCGCGTTCTACACCGATGGGAAGGTCACCTTCATCACTCCTTCAGAGGGGATCCTGAGCCTGATGGTCTCGGGCTCCTTCGCTGAGGGACGGGGGCCCCGCTTCAGGGTTCAGGTGGGGGAGAGCCTCTCCACGTTCGACGCTGGTGAGGGAGAGTCACGATTTCAGGTGGGGCGGGTGACCAGGGGGCAGAAGGTGGAGATCCTGTACAGCGACGACACCGTGGACAGGGAGGGGAGGGACCGGAACCTCTTCCTCCACGGAGTGACGATTCTGCCTTCTCCCTGATCCGGTGCCCTGCTCTCTTCTCCCCGATTGGCTGGAATCAGAAGGCGATCTTGCCGCGCAACTCCTCCACGGTCTGGACCCCCAAAGGCCCCACGATGTCCCGCCAGGCCTGGGGATCGGTGGCCCCCTCAGTGGAAAACAGGAGGACCCTGGACCTCAGCCCCAGGTTCAAGCGCTGCCGTGAGTCTTCTCCATTCGTTCCCTCCAGCAGGGCCAGGAGTCCTCCCACCCCGGCGGCTCCGGTCTCCCCCGATTCGATCCCTGCCCCGGCCAGGATCCTCATGCCCTCTCGGGCGAGGTCGTCCTCGATGGCGGCGAAGGTGGAAAACGCGCTCCTCAGCCAGGGCCAGGCGAGGGGGGACACCTCCCCACAGTTCAGCCCCGCCATGATGGAGTGATGAGGCCCGGGAACCGCCACGATCCTCCCCGCTTCCACCGCAGCCAGGGCGCAGGCCGCCCTCTCTGGCTCTACGCCCATCAATCGGGGCCTCGCCGGAAGGCCGGGTCGGCGATACCACTGAGCCACGGCCGCAGCCAGGGCCCCCACCCCGATCTGGACCACCACCAGGTCAAATCCGGTCTCTCCGACAGCAGCCAGAGAGGCATCGGTCTCGGCGAGGATGGTGGAGTAGCCGTCCATGACCCACCCGGGAACCTCCTCATACCCCTCCCAGGCGGTGTCAGCGATGACCTGGCAACGCTCGCCCTGCTCCCGGGCGGCTCGGGCCACCGCGTCGTCATAGGTTCCCTCGACCACTTCACAGGACGCTCCTTCGGAGAGGATGGCGGCGATTCGCGCCTCCGCCGTGCCGGAAGGGACGAAGATCCGCCCTGAAAACCCCAGCAGTTTCGCCATTCTGGCTACTGCACGCCCGTGATTTCCATCGGTGGCGGCGGCCAGGGTGAAGGGCCTCAGATGGGCAAACCGACGGGCCATCTCTTCAAAGGAGTGAACCTCCTGCGGTTCCTTCCCCTCCCGAGCGTGCAGGGCCCTCCAGGTGGCCCAACTGGCCCCCAGGATCTTGAAGGCGGGCAATCCAAACCGTTGGCATTCGTCCTTGACGAACACCCTGCCCAGGCCCAGGCGGCGGGCCAGGTTGGGAACCTCCCGCAGCGGCGTGGCCTGATAGCCGGGGAGGTTTCGGTGGAAGGCGAGGGGGCTGTCCCCGGCGTGAAATGGCGGAAGGGGAGGAAGGGATTGGGGATGGAAGATGCGGGCCACAGACACTCCCGAGGTGGGATCACCTTCTAGCCAGATTGCCCAGGGGGGACGCCCGTGGCAACCTCTTCCCATGGATTCCCCCCCGGTTGATATCCGTCCCCTCAGGGCTCCCGCCGAACGGGAGGCCGCCTTTGCCCTGCGCCATGTGGTTTTTGTCCGTGAACAGGGGGTTCCTGAAGAGGAGGAGTTGGACGAGCACGACGCTCATGCCCTCCATCTGGTGGCGGTGACCGACACCGGAGACGTGGTGGGAACGGCCCGGGTGATCCCCTACACCCCTCTGGGGACCGGCAAGATCGGCCGGGTGGCGGTGATTTCGAACTGGCGGGGAAGGGGACTCGGGAAGGCCCTGGTGCGAAAGGCGGAGGAGGAGGGCGCCTCCCTGGGCTACACCCGGTTTCTCCTGGATGCCCAGATCCACCTGAGACACTTCTACCAGGACCTGGGATACCAGACGGTGGGGGAACCCTTCCTGGATGCCGGCATTCTTCACATTCGCATGGTCAAGCCGACCGGTGAGGGGCGATGAGCCGGCAACGCCAACACCTTCTCCTCCTTCTCTTCTTGCTGGGAACCCTGGGATGGTTGATCGACCGGGGGCCGGAGGGGGTCCTCCTTCCTGGAGTTTCTCCCCATCCCGACGGGCCCTCCTCGCCGGTGGCGGCGCTGGTTCGGGGGATCAAGGCTCCTTCTCCCCCCTCTCTGCTTCCCGGCACCCAGGACTCACCCGGGGGAGTTTCCCTCCAGCAGGTCACCGGGGGGGCGGAGCAGCCGGTGGGGCTGGTGTTTGCCCCTGGCGACCCCCTTTCCCGCCTTTTTGTCGTGGAAAAGGGAGGAATAGTAAGGATTCTCCAGGGAGGAGTCCTTCAGAAGACCCCCTATCTGGACCTCTCCGACCGGGTTTCGGGAGGAGGGGAGCAGGGACTCCTGGGCCTGGCCTTCCACCCTCGGTTCGCTGAAAACGGTCGTCTGTTCGTCAACTACACGGATCGAAAGGGGGACACTCGCATCGTGGAGTTCCGGGCGGCCTCAAAGGACGCTCCCTCGGTCTCCCTGGACACCGCCCAGGAGAGATGGTTCCTGGATCAGCCTTACGCCAACCACAATGGGGGCAACCTCCTGTTTGGTCCCGACGGCAAGCTGTGGGTGGGCACTGGGGATGGAGGTTCGGGAAACGATCCCCACGACAATGGACAGAACCCCGCCTCCCTGCTGGGGAAGATGGTCAGGATGGACGTGGACGCCCCTCAGGTGATTCCGGAGACCGTTCACACCGGCCTGCGAAATCCCTGGCGCTACAGCTTCGACCGGCAGACCCGTGACCTGTACATCGCCGATGTGGGGCAGAATCAGTGGGAGGAGGTCAGCATCGCGGCCAAAGGTTCGCCCTCCCTGAACTTCGGATGGGCGGTGGTGGAGGGCATGAACCACTGCGCCAAAACCCCCCGTTGTGATGCCTCCGGCCTGACTCCCCCGGTGGTGGAGTACTCCCACGCCGCCGGCTGCTCCATCACCGGCGGCTTCGTTTATCGAGGCAGGGCTCTCCCCTCCCTGAAGGGACACTACTTCTACTCCGACTTCTGCTCGGCCCGGGTGTGGAGCTTTCGGTGGGACGGAAAGGCGGCTCAGGACGCCTGGGAGTGGCGGAGTCTGGGGGAGAAGGGAGGTCCCGCCCTGTCCCAGGTCAGCGCCTTCGGGGAGGATGGAGAGGGGGAACTCTACCTCCTCTCCCTTTCCGGGGGCATCTACAAGATGGTGCCCAGCTTGAGGGCAAACCCCTAGAACTTCAGAGATTTTCCGATTTCCTCGAGCTGAGGAAGCATGGAGGCCCCCAGTTGGGGAGGGGCCCACAGGTCCATCTGCACCATGTCCAGGTCCCGGGTGATGATGATGCGATGGCATCCCCTCTGGTCCTCGGGACTGACCAGGGACACCCGGCAGACGTAGGCCTTGTCCTTTCCTTCACAGACCGGGTCCCCGGTGGGGGTCAGGGTCTCCGCTGGCTTTTGGGCGGGGGTCCCCTTGTAGGAGGCGACGATGGTGCCCTTGGGACTGGAGAATTCCTTGGCGGTCCAGGACTGCACCACCAGGGCTCCCGGGCCATCCCTCTTGGTGTCGGCGCCAGACCAGGCGGTCAGGGTGATTCCCTGGGGAGGCGCCCCCTTGGGAGGGGTGGTCAGCCTCCAGCCTTCGGGGAGAGCCAGGGTCATCCCCGGACGGACGGCCCGGTCCACCCGGGTGAGGGGAAGGGTGGGGATGCCCTTGGCCTGACCGGGTGCCGAGGGAAGGGCTCCCTCGCCGGTCACGGGAGTGGCCGAAGCCGGGGCGTCCACCGGGGCAACGGGAGGAGGGGCGGTGGGGGTTCCTGGAGGAGCCGCCGTCGGCTCAGGACCGCCGCATCCGCTCAACAGGGCACACAGGGCAAGGGAGCCAAGAACGGGACGAAAGACGAAGGGCATCATGAAACCTCCCGGTGACCAGCATCGGGGGCCATCATGGCGGATTCCGGGGGGCAGGGAAAGAGGCAGAAATTTTCGATTCTGAAAGAGTAAAAATAAGTTATTTCAGTACTTTGAAGTGATTCCCTCCGCAAAAAGGGGCGAGAAGGGCCGTCCTCGCCTTTTGTGAGGCTGGGGTGTGATGGCTGTCCCCTCCCCTCTCCCCTACCATCCCCGGGGAAAGCGTGCTTTCCACTCCCAGGCCGTGGCCAGGATGTCCTCCAGGGCCCCATACCGGGGAATCCATCCCAGATCCCGCTGAATTCGCGCTGGACTGGCCAGAAGCACGGCGGCATCCCCGGGGCGGCGCGGAGAGACCTCCACGGGGATGGCTCTGCCGGTCACCCTCCGAGCGGCCTCAATCACCTCCAGCACCGTGTGGCCCCTTCCCCCACATCCGACGTTGTAGACGATGGTTTCTTCCTCCTCCAGCCGGGCAAGGGCGAGGAGATGGGCCTGGGCCAGGTCGGCAACGTGGACATAGTCCCGCACGCAGGTTCCATCCCGGGTGGGGTGATCGGTGCCGTAGAGGGACACCGCCCTTTCCCCTCCCGCCGCCACCGCCAGGATTCGGGGGATGAGGTGGGTCTCGGGATGATGGGCCTCCCCGTGGGTTTCAGTGGCCCCGGCGGCGTTGAAGTACCGGAGCCTGGCCGAGCGCAGGCCGTGGGCCCGTCCATATCCACACAGGGCCCTCTCAAAGGCCAGCTTGGTTTCGCCATAAGGGTTGGTGGGAACGGTGGGGTCGTCTTCATCAATGGGGATGCGAACCGGCTCCCCGTAAACGGCTGCGGTGGAGGAGAACACCAGCCGGGAAACCCCCGTGTCCACCATTCCCCCCAGCAGGGAGAGCCCTGCCGCCAGATTGTTGCGCCAGTAATGCCCTGGATTTCGTACCGACTCCCCCACCTCAATGGAGCCGGCCATGTGGATCACCGCCTCGATGCGTTCTTCCCGGAGGACCGATTCCACTCTCGCCTGATCGGCCACGTTCGACACCACCAGGGAGGCCTCGCGGGGGACCGCTTCTCGATGCCCGTTTTGCAGGGAATCCAGGACCCACACCGAATGCCCGGCCTGAAGGAGTGCTTGACTGACCACTCCACCGATGTAGCCCGCGCCGCCGGTCACCAGGATTCGCACACGCTTCCCTTTCGATTCGGTCACTGTAATCGCAATCCGCCCCGAGGAGCAGAGGGGGCCGGGAGGAGGCGGAAGGGCCATGAACAAAGGCTCATCACGGGAGCGAAGAACGCGCAGGGGCATTGACAGAAGGGCGGTGATGGGGTTGATTCTCGCCGTTCCTGCTCGAGGGGGTCTCCCCGGGGCAGGAATGGCCCCGAGCTGTCGCTAGGGGTGGAACGGTTTGGAAACCTTGGGGTGGCAACGATGCAGTTCAAGTGGATGGTGGCAACTCTCGGCGCCCTGGGCACTCTCTCCGGGGGATGGGCTGAAGCGGCCTCTTCTCGGGTGGAGGGCCTGGTGGGAGATCCGGCCGAGGCGCGCAACGGCATGTTCGTCAAGGACGATCTCAACATCTTCCTCAACCCCGCCTTGGCAGCGCGGTGGAGGGGTCGGATTCCGTTGAGCCTGGGCATCACCCAGGATCAGGGGGATCTGGTCCTGGATCCCTTTGGAGGGGCCCTCATTCCCATCGGGGACACCTTCACCCTGGGAGTGTTTCTGAATCGACGGCCGGGCCTGTTTGCCGATCAGGCAGCCTTGAACACCGTCTTGGAGGGGTTGATCCAGGGAGGCTCCTACGTGGGGCCGGACGGTTCTTCCACCGGAGTGACCGCCCAGAAGCTGTTCCTTCCGGTGGACATCATCGCCGCCTTCGCTACCGACGCCGTGGAGATCGGGGCCTCGGTCTATGCCGCCTTCGGCAAGGACGGCTCCATGTCGGAAAACTACGATGAGGACGGAGACGTCACCACCCGCAGCACCCGGGACTCCGCCGCCAACTACATCACCGCTGGCTTTGGGGCGCGCATCCTCGCCGATGGCGTCACTCCCGAGTTCTGGCTGCGATACGGAGGCGCGGCATCCTGGTCCGACGGATACGATGAAAACTTCAGCCTGGATGGGGATCCGCGCACCTCGGACGGCACCTACGGAGTCCAAGGGGTGAACAGCTTCGCGATAGGAGTGAGGGTGCCTTTCAGCGCCGGGGACTTCCTCATCACCCCCGGAGTCAACGTGGGATTCGCGGGCGGCCAGCCCCTCTACGACGACCGCACCAGCGACTCCCCCCTGGAGGATCTCTTCTATCGCCACGACGCGGTGGCGGCCACCTTCGGGGTGGGAGTGGAGTACTCCCCCGATGAGGATTTCCGGCTGGTGGCCACCGTCTCGGGCGAGGTGGATGTATTGACCACCACCCGGGAAGGGGGAGAAGACGAGAGCTACTTCTTCAACGTCAACCGGGCCACCGACGTTCGTCTCCCCATCGCCTCCTTCGGCGCCGAGGCCAGCATCACCAAGCACCTCATGGTGCGGGGGGCCATTCGTGCCGGGCTGGCGACCTCCGTCAAGGGGGGAGTAAACCTCAGCGACAACCAGGACGGCCCCACCAACTCCACCTACACCTCGGAAAGCGGTGGGGCAGGAAATTCGTTTTCGGCGGCAGGTGGCCTCTCCATCCCCTTTGAGAAGGTGGTGGTAGACATCTCCGCCGGCGGCATGCTGGTGGCCCAGGAGGAGGGGGGGTCCTTCTTCTCCCGCGCCGATCTCACCTTCATCCTCCCCGATTGAGAAGGAGCCTCCCATGAACACCCTTTCTCGAACCCTGGCCCTCCTTTTCGGCGCCATTGGCCTGTCCTCCCTGCTGGTGGCCTGTCCTCCTCCGGATCGAAGCGATGTCAATGATGACGACGACAACGGGGGCGATGACGACGACGCCACTGCAGACGATGACAGTGCCTCCGGCGACGACGACACTCCCTCCGATGACGACTCTCAGGCCTCCTCTGCTTGTGAGCAGTACATCGACGCGGTGGTAGGGTGCTATGCCGACTACGGCATCGACTACAGCGAGTACTACGATGTGTCCTCGGCCTGCGACGGGGACGATGGCTCCATCGACGCCTACTACCAGTGCGCCACCCAGATCCTCAACGATGCCGACTGCTCCGATGAGACAGGGCTCTCCGAGGCCTTTACCGACATGTCGGCGGAGTGCGGATTCGAGGCCCAGTAGGATGGCTGCCGCCTGCCCGCTGTCGCTGGAACCTTGAGGGCGGAGGCTCCTTGGCCCGGGCGTGATGATGTGCTTGAAGGAGGGTGGGAGTTTCCCATCTTTCCTATCGGACTCTTTCTCCCGTAAGACGGAGCACCGGGCCCTCATGGGTGCTGCCACACGAACCTGGAGCGCCTCTGCCCGGGAAGGGGACCCCCTTCGTGGAAGCTTCCCCGGTTGATCCGATGGACAAGGGCCCTTCTTCTCCCGTTCGGCGAGCCCTCGGTCCCGTTCTGCTTCTGGCCCTCCTGACCCTGGGGGCGGTGGGGTTCAGGTTGCTGGGTCTTTCCCAGGCCATGGTGGATCGGGACTCCCTCCATCCCGTTTATGACTCTTTGCTGATTCTTTCTGGAGAGCGATTTCCCCTGACGGGTCGCCCAGCGTTGGGGTTCAACCACGGCTATCTTCAGCCCTGGTTTCTGGTGCCCTTTGCGGCTCTGAGCCAGACCCTGGAGCAGTTTCTTGTCTCCCAGGCGGTGCTTCATGGATTGGTGGTGGTCCCGGTGGGGCTGGCCGCCCGGCGTTTGGGGGGCCCGGGGGCCGGATGGATAGCGGCGGCCTGGGTGGCCTTTCTCCCCGCCCTGGTGGTGATGCCCGCCGGAGGTTCCCAGTGTTATCAGGCCCCCTTCCTGGTGGGGGTGAGCGTTCTTTGCGCGGCCATCGCCCTGACAAAGCCGTCGGCAGGGGCGACTTTCGGCCTGGCCGCCTCCCTCGCCGCCGCCTTCCTGATCCATCCCTATGCCCTGGCGGTGGTCATGGGGGCTTCGGCCCTCCTTCCCGGGCTGGCGCGCAGACAGGCTCCCAAGGTCCTGGCGGGGGCTGTTCTGGTGTTCGGGCTGATGGTCCTTCCCACCGTCGCCGACAACCTGCATCGATGGCAGACCGAGGCGGGAAGGTCCCAGGAAGGCTTGCCCGCCGCCCCCATGGACAACCCGGATATCCGCGGCTCCGCCCCCTCTCGCTTCCTCCAAACGGCGGCTTTGCAGGGAGGACACAGCACGCCCTGGCGCTGGGGGGCCCTGGGAATGATGGGGGTGGTGCTGCTGGGAGGGGTGGTCAGGCGACGGACCCCCAGGGAGAGGGACGCCCCGGCAAGGGCCCTCATCGACTTTGCTTTTGTCTCCCAGATCTCCTTGGGAATCCTCTTCTACCTCCTGGACTACCTGCGGGAATACCATTTCGCCTTGATGGCCCCCCTGGGAGCCGTCGCTGCCATGCTGGTGGTGCAAAGGGCGGTTCCCCGGGCTCTCTTTTCCCTTGGGAGGGGATGGAAGGTGGCCGGCGCCGTGGGGATCCTGCTCATGGCGTTCTTCTCCCGGGAAGACACCGAGACCCATCGCCCCTCCTTCGGTCCCCAGGGATCTCGCTTGGCGGTGGTGGACCGGGCCGCCGCCATCATCCGTTCCCGCTCCCAGGGCAAGGAGGTGTGGGTGGCCGCCCTGACCGAAATCAGCGCCCCTCCCGGGGTCATGGCCCTTCCCCAAGGCAACCTGGTGATGCCCATCACCACCGCCCGCCGCCTTGCCGGGGATTACGTTCCCGAGCAGCCCCTTCCCCTTCCCAGTGGAGTGCCCTATCCCAAGGCCTTTCTCCTGGGGGAGATGAACGATTCCCTGTGGTCGGTCTGGATGGAGGCGGGGGCTCGGTCCTCCCTCTCCCTGGCAGACACTCCCCTGACCCTGATGGCCTTGTTCCCCCGTCCGGGAATCCAGGTGGGTCTCCTGGAGTTCCGCAACGCCCAGGTGGCGGCTCGCTGGATTCGCGCCGGCTGCGCCGTTCTTCTGCCGGGATTGAACTTTCAGGTGGACGGTCCCATCGACCGGGAGGACCTGGAGAGGCGGTACCTGATGCTGGACCAGCGGGTGACGGGGTGGCCCGGCCCTTGCCCTACGAATGGGGAGATCCGGTGGTGGGAGGATACCTATTGACGTTCCCCGTTGCTCCCTGCCTGTTCCCGGCAGGGGCCCCGGGAGGTAGGATCCAGTCTCTCCGGAGAGGAATCCCATGACTGAGGCCGTTTCCACCCTCGACCCCCGCACCGACACCCTTCTGGAGGAAGTGAACAAGCAGATCCGCTTCCACGCCGGCTGGCGCTTCTGGAGCATGCAACTGTATGTGAGCACGGTGGTGGGGATGCTGGGATGTACCTTGGGGGCGACCCTGGCGGGGGCCCTGGGGGATGGCACCCTGGCGGCGGTCCTGTCGGGGGTGGCCACCGGCCTCATCGGCGTCGAAAAAACCCTTCTGTTCCGAGAAAAGTGGAAGCTCCACCTGGAGATTCACACTCGCCTCACCACCTTGCGGGTGCGGATCCAACTGGGCATCACCGACATCAAGGATGCTACCGCCACCCTGGCCCGAATCCTCAATGAATACGCCAGGGATTTGCCCATGGGCAGCCGAGAAGGCGAAGGGTCCACCAGGGATTGATGCCTTCTTCTCCCCCCTCTCGTCGAGCCCGCCTTTCCGCCCGGGGAAGGGCGTGGGTGGAGAAGAGCCTGGGCCGGAAGGTGCCAGTCCATCCCTCCCACGAGGTCACCGTGCGCTCCCCGATGGAGGCGGATCCTTCCGAGGGGGGCCTGTCTCGCCCCGTGGTGGAAGGGGTCTGGGACGCGGTGGTTCGCTATTACCAGTTGGGCCTGCACCCGGGCATGGCCCTCTGCTTGCGACGGCGGGGCAAGGTGATGCTCCACCGTTCCATCGGCCACTCCCGGGGAGGAGGACCGGGGGAGGAAACGGAAAGGGCCTCCCCCGACACCTGGTGGAACCTGTTCTCCGCCTCCAAGTGCGTCACCGCCATGCTCGTCCATCTTCTGGCGGAGCGTCGGCAACTCTCCCTTTCCGATCCCGTGGCGGATTGGATTCCTGCCTTCGGTCGCAACGGGAAGGAGGGGATCACCTTGCAGCATCTCCTCTCTCATCGCGCTGGCCTGTCCGCCATGCCCAAGGGAGTGGTGAACCCCGCCCTTCTCCATCAACCCGGAGCCATTTTGGACATCCTGTGCGATCTGGCTCCCGAGTCCACCCCGGGGCAGACCCTCAGCTATCATGCGGTCACCACAGGATTTTTGTTCGGAGAAGTGGTGAAGAGGGCGTCGGGGAGGGATCTGCGAACCCTGCTGGATGAGGAGGTACGCCAGCCCTTGGGCTTCTCCCACTTTCAGTACGGTGTGCCCGAGTCTCATCTGCATCGGGTCGCCCGGGAGGTTCACACCGGGCCTCCTCCCCCTCGTCCCTTTGCCGGAATTCTGGAGAAGAGCCTGGGGCTGACCATGGAGGGGGTGATGGAAGTGGTGGGGGACCCCCGCTTTCTCACCGCCGTGGTTCCTTCCGGCAACATCATTGGCACCAGCGATGACATCTGCCGCTTCTTCGAGCTTCTGCGGTGTGGTGGAATTCTTGAAGGAAAACGAATCTTTGCCGAAGAAACGGTGAGGAGCGCGGTGGCTCCATCCGGCCCCACCACCCTGGACCGCACCATCCTTCTCCCTCTGCGGTATGGGATGGGATTCATGCTGGGGGGAGAGGTCTATGGCTTCTACGGGCCGCGAACGCCCCAGGCCTTCGGGCACCTGGGGTTCACCAATGTCCTGGCCTGGGCTGATCCCGAACGGGAGATTTCAGTGGCCCTGATGAACAACGGCAACCCCTTCCTGAGCCCCGAACTGCTGTTGTGGATGAACATCATGCGGGTCATCTCCACTCGCATCCCCAGGGAGAGGCGAGGGAGGGTTCCCGGCCTCGACTGATTCGGAGTCCCCTGCGAAACGCGACGGAGCCACACATTCTGTGCGCTCCTCACTCAGGGGGAAGAGGCCTTCCCGGTCGGGGGTGCCGTGCCTTCCTCCTCCTCCCCTCCCAGATACCCCAGGGCTCGAAGCTGGGCTTCCAGGGTTTCGCTCATGGCCGGGCTCGAAGAAGAGGCCGGAATGGGGGTGAACACCCCGTCGGAGCCGGTTTCTCCATCCTGGGGATCTCTCCGCAGGGGAGGGCGAGAGGGGGTGCGTGCCTCCCATTCCCGAATCGCCCGGGCCAGAGAGGCCACCGCTTCAGGGCTTTTCTCCAGCACATCGTTCCGCCGGGGATCCTGGGGAGAGCCATCTCCCCGGTAGAGCTCCTCTCGGGGGATCTGGGTGAGGATGCGCCGGTCGGTGGCGGTGAGCACCCTCCCCTCGAAGATGCCTTCCCCCTGGAAGACCCGGCTGTCGTCGTTGCGGATGTAGAGGTGGGAGGTGCTGCGGGCGGCCACCTTGCGGTTGATCCTCCAGTCGGTCTCGGCAAACACCTGGGTGGGAAGGTCAGGGAGGGGGATCTGGCCTGTGATCAAGGGAGCCAACGAGATGCCGGGCAGCGCTGAATCCCCTGGCATTCCGAGAAGTTCCAGCAGGGTGGGCAGGAAGGAAACGGACGAGGTGAGCTGGGGCACCACCTTTCCTCGGGGCAGGGAGGGGTGGGCCACGATCAGAGGCACCCTGAGAACCGAGTCATAGAGGATGCTGCCGTGGGTCTCCCCCAGGGGAACGGAAGGATGATCCCTCAGCCCCTCTCCATGGTCGGAGGTCACCACGATGAGGGTGTCCCCCCGAAGCCCCCTGCTGTCCAGGCCGGCGAGAAGCCTCCCCACTTCAGTGTCCACGAAGTGGATTTCGGCGTCATAGTCGGGGGTAGGACTGTGAGCTTCCCGCATCTTCACCCCCAACTCGAAGGGGGGGGTGTAGGGCCAGTGGGGGTCCATGTACAGGACTTGAAGATAAAAGGGCTTGCCAGCGCCCCCCTTTTTTCGATGACGGTCCAAGGCGGCCAGGGCCCGGTCGGTCACCGAATCCGCCGTTTCAAGCTCTCTCTTTCCCTTCTTCCATGCCTTCTGATTCCCCTCCTTGGGCATCCAGGGCCACAGGATCCCCGAGTCTCCATAGGCGGAAAACCCCTGGTCGAAGCCGAACCACTTGTTGATGTTGGGATTGGCGGTCACCCCCAAGGTGGCATATCCCCGGGTCTGCATTCGCTCAGGGAGGGTGAGGAGGTCATCGGCCAGGGCGTCGAACTTCTCCTCGTAGATGCCGGTAGAGCGGGGATACAGGCCGGTGAGGAGGGTGGCGATTCCCGGTCGGGTCCAAGGAGAGGTGGAAAAAAAGGAGGAGAAGCGCACTCCCTCCCCGGCCAGGGCATCCAGGTGAGGGGTGGTGAGGACGGAATGGCCATGACAGGAGAGGTGATCGGCCCGAAGGGTATCGATCACGATCACCAGCACATTGGTCCTGCCCGCCTTTAGATCGGAAGCCTCCTTGTCACATCCCCCTTGGCTCAAGAACAGCAGCAAGAACAGCAGGTTGTATCGAAACATGGTCCCGATTTCCCCGTTATTTCTCAGGAAGGGGGGGCAGTTCGACAGCCACTCCTGCCTCCATCAGGCAGGAGGCGGTCAGCTCCGCCACCTTTTCGGCCATTCCGGTGCAGAACCCTTTGCGTTCCGGTGAGTCAAAGGCCCCCCAGGGGGAGGTGAGGTGCTCGCAGATGAGATCGGGGGAGGAGCCCCGGTCCACCTCGACCTCCACCCGCTGACGAAAGCGCAGCACCGCCTCTCGCAGCCGGGGAGTGACTCCCCCTGACGGATCGGGGTCCCCCAGGAGTTCCCCCAGCACCTGCTCCCCTGCCCGTACCGCCCCGCACTCTCCCTTGCCGGTCAATCCCCCCTTTCTCAGGATCTGGTACGGGGCAGTGGGAAGGGAAAAGGTCTCTGCCAGGGCGATGCCACAGGAGCGATGCTTCACCTGCTCCCCTTCGTAGAGGAGGAAGGCTCGCCGGGCGGCCTCCCGGGCCCGCAGTTTTCGCACCTCAGGATCTTGAAAATCCATGGTCATGGGCCAAGGATACCGACCCGACTCGCCGCTGGCCATCAGTCCCTGATCTCGTCCACCAGTTCCACTCTCTCCCCCGCCGAGGACAGCTTGAGGGAGGCGGAGTCGTCCTGGCCGTCCCCATCGGCATCCACATCCAAGGAGATCAACCCGGTCAGCAACTCTCCCCAATCGGGAAGGGCGTCGGTGAGGGCGTCCAGGGACCTCTCAGGAACCAACGCATTGAGGTAGATGGCAGGCATGGCGTTGAAATCCGATTGGAGGTCAATGTTTCCCCGCATCTCCACCTCGGTCACCCACACCGGCACCGAGGTTCCGTCGATGTCCATGGGCAGAAAGGCGGTCTCCGCTTGGGCGTAGAACTCCCCATCGGTGTCCAGCTCCCCCCAGGCCGCCAGGGGATACCCCTCCTCCTCCCGGACGGCTCCTTCCCCCTCTCCCGAGGACCCGGGAAGGATCTGTCCCCTCCCCATCAGCCAGGTTCCTTCCCAAGGCAAGGCGGACTCGTTTCCTGAAAATCCGTCCAAGACGACAAGAAGAGTCCCCGCATCGGCCAGGGCCACCTGAAGGAGGGAAGCGGCGTCCGACGAGCCTCCCGCCTCCTCCACCGTCAGGGCGTCGCCGATGTCGTATCCCAGGCCGGAAGGAAGGGAGGTGGTGAACCGCACCGAGGCCTCCGGTTCGCCATTGGCGCCGAGGTCCACTTCCAGGGTGTAGGCGGAATCGGCGGAGAGGGGATCCTTCAGGGGGCAGAGCAGGGAGTCGGCGTCCTCGTTGGGAACACACTCCAGCTCCCGATTCCCTCCCGGTCCCCGCAGGGTCACTCCCAGGACCATCCCTTGGGGAATAGCCTTGCTGAGAAGGATGGCCGGGCGGATGTCCTCGGGAACGGCCGAGGCGCCATCGGCTGGATAGGTGGCCACCACTTCCAGATCGTCTTCGGTGCGCTCTTCAATGTCCCCCAGGATTTCGCAGGCCGGAAGCAAGAGGATGGACAAGATCCCCCCCCACCGGGTCACGCGGAACACCTCCCTCCGATCACGGCGGATGATTTCTGGCTGGGGAGCCATCCTGAGCAGCATGGCCCGAAGGATAGTCTCAGCGAGGGGCGTCTCCAAGGATTCCTTGGCCCGTCTCCCCCCTCCGGAGATCCGACGAAGAGAGCCATCCAAAGGGGTCTCTACTTTCGACCCAAGGCGGTGAGGATCTGACGGGCTGCTCCCTGCACGTCCTCGGGGGCAGCGGGGTTGTTGGCCTGGGCGCGAATGTGGGGCAGGGCCTCCTCCAGCCTGCCCAGTCGTCGCAGCATGTCCCCGAAGAGGTATTCCGCCTTGGCCTTCTGTGCGGGGGTGATGTCGGTGCGGGCCATGGCGATCTGGAACTGCCCTGCCGCCTTGGCCAGGTAGCGATTCTCGATCTCCAGCCAGTCCCTGACCTTTTCCTGACGCTGGAAGATCTCCGGGGGAAGGTCGGTCTGACCATCCAGGGTGCGGAAATAAGCGTCCCGCCTCTCGGTGAACCCTCCCCGGTGAGCGGCTCGATGGAGATCAAAGAGGGCCATCGCCCATCGCACCCGATCCTTCAAGGCCTGCTGCTGGGGATCCAACTCGTTCAAGGTTTGCCAGATTTCCAGGGGTCCGGTGATGCGAGGCAGAAAGCCAACGATGCGATCCCGCACCGTCCAAGCCCCCTCCAGGTAGAGGCGCCCGATCTCATAGGGATCTTCTCCCTCCACCGAGGCCACCAGGGCAGCCAGCTCAAATCGTTGCCAGGGGGTGAGGGCCTCCGGATCTCCCATCTGGGCCCTGAGGGGGTCGAGAACGGCGGAGAGGGCTCGTCGGGTCAGGTCGGGGAGCTTCTTCTCAAAGCGCCCGACCCGGGCCGAATAGAGACACAGGGAGCAGGTGACCGCCTCAAACTCCCGGGGTTGGATGCTGCTGGAGTAGGGGCAGAAATCGCTGTCCATCCCCCCCAGGACGTTGGTGGCCACGACCCGATCCCGGGTGGAGATGTGCCCATCCAAGGGACAACGCAGGTCTTCAGGAAAGGTGGACTGAGCCCGGGCGGGCGGAGAGGCCAGAGCCACCAGCGCCCCGAAGAGGAAAACCAGGAGGGAGGAAAGGGAGGGCTTCACCTAGTGGGCCTGTTCCAGGTATGCGGCCGTGAACATGGAGTCGGGAAGCTCGGACGAAGGCAGATTCATTCGGTATTTATCCACCCGCAGCACCGTGCGAGTGCCCTTGAGGAGGCTCTTCATTTCGGTCTCGGCAGGAATGATCGACGTTCCCTCCCGGACGATTCGCAGTACGGTCATTCGTTTCACTTCCCGGCTCTGGGCATCCATCAACGACATCATCCGGGGGACGGCTCCGTCTTTGGCAATCCAGGTGATGATCCTGGCGTATTGGGACTTGAGCTCGGGCTTGGGCACGCTTTCCAGCTTCCAGCAGGGGATGGACTGGCCGGAAAGGGTCAGGCTCTCCTCCCCCAGGAGGCGGTGGGTGGCGTCCTGGGATTGGCCCAGTTGCAGATCCTCGTAGCTGAAATCCGATCCCAGAAAGGCTGTTCGCCTCCCCGCTCCGGTGATGCGGCTGACCCCGGCTCCAGGAAAGAACACGTACTGTTCATCCTCCCCCTTGGGGTTCTGGAGGGTGAGGAACTGGATTCCCGCCATGTCAGAGGGGGAGGTGATGCGCCCGTAAGTCTTGAGGACTCCATCGAACTTTCGGATGCGACTGTCCAGAACCCGGCTCCTGGCCGTACCGGCCTTGTCGTAGAGCACCAGGGTCAGGGTCTGGGTGGAGGCTCCTCCCACACCGTTGGCCTCTGCTTTCTGGATGATTTCGTCTGCGGTCTCTGCCCGGGCCAGAGGGAATGAAGCGGTCTGGAGGGCCACAAACAGAAGGGAGGCCCGCAAAACGTTTTGAATTCGACTCACTGGGGACGGCTCCTGAACGAGAGATCGCACAAGCAGGGGACGTTTTATTCGGTGCCTCTATTCAAGTCCAGGATCTCGGCGTTTCCCACGTATCTCCGGGTGGCAAACTCGGAAAGATTCCCCAGCCGGGCCACCAACCGGGCCATCCTCTCCGCCTCCTGATAGACGATGTCGGCGAAGGGCCGGGCCTCCTCCATCACCAGGCCCCGCATCTGACACATCTCCAAGGCGGCCAGGATGGCGGTCAGGGGTTGGTTCAGCTCGTGGGCCGCTGCCCCCGCCAGGGCCACCAGGGCGGCCTGCTTCTCCTGGGCCACCAGGGCTTCGTTGACCACCCGGAGCTGAGCTTCCATGGCTCGCCGCTCTCGTTCGTCGCGGACCAGTTGGAACAGGCCGATCTCCTCCCCCTGATCGTCGGAAAGAAGGGCCGCCGCCACCGTGACCGGCACCTCCTGGCCGTTGCCGCTGCGGGCCTCGGTGTGGAGACCATGGACGAACCCGCGGGCGGCCCCCGCCTGGGTCCCCCGCAGCTCTTCCATCAACTGTCCCACCCCGCCGGGAACATAGAGGTCCTGAAGGGTGAGCTTGCCGTAGACCTCTTCCGGGGAACGTTGGAACAAGGTGGAGGCTGCCTGATTGAGCATGATCACCTCCCCCTGGGGAGAGGTGATGACGATGGCCTCTGCGGAGGATTCCACGAGCTTTGCTAGAAATCCACGGATCCGATTGAGATCTCGCTCCTTTTCTGTCTCCGGACTGGAGGAAGAAGAGGCCGCCCGCAGGCGCAGTCCCAGGCGCATCTTCAGTTCTGCGAAGTTCCAGGGGGCCCAGAGGAAGTCGTCGGCGAAGGGGGGATGGGTCTCGGGGACGGAGAGGAGGTCCTCCCCCCCCACCGCCAGGATTTGGGGGAAGGGTGGAGCTCCCTCCTTGGCCAACCGGCCTTCCCTCTGGCGGGATTCCCGGTCCTCCCGAAGATCCACGACCCACACCGGGGCTCCCGGGGCGTCCCATGGCTGGGGGAGGGAGGAGAGGGAGGCCACCGCCTCTTCCACGGCGCGGTGGAGGAGGGGGTCGGAGGAGCAGACGCGCAGATGGGGAAGGGAGGAAGGGGTCACGATTCGTCCCTTGCTCCGATGGGGAGAGGGGAACCCGTTGGGGGGGCACCGGCCAGTGCCTCTCGATACACCTCCTTGAGGGGGATTCCTGTGGAACGAGAGAGGGCGAGGCAATCCTCAAACTCCGGCGCCACGTTCCACACCGTTCCCTCCCTGCCGGAAACCTTGACCCCCACCGGACCATGCGAAGTCATCACCTTCACCACTCCCCGGGCCAGGGAGGTTCTCCCCACTTCGCTCGTCCTCACCCCCAGGGTGGTGGTCTCTCGCAGCAACAGACGGCAGAGGGATTCCCGGGTCCCCGTTTCCGCCAGCACCGACACCATCACCGAGGGCCTGCTTTTTTTCATGACGATGGGGGTCAACCAGGCATCCCGGGCTCCCGCCTGGAGGAGGGATTCCAACAGGGGCCCCCACCACTCCGGGTTCATGTCGTCCACGTTGGCCTCCAGGAGGAGAAGAGAGGGGGGAGGGGCGGAAGGGTGTCCCAGGAGGACTCGCAGGGCGTTGGGGACGTCTCCCATGGACCGCTTCCCCAATCCATGTCCGGAGGCGGTGAGGGTCATGGAAGGAGGTCCTCCAAACCGGGTGGCCAGACCGACGGCCAGGGCAGCTCCGGTGGGGGTCACCAACTCTCCGGGAAGCTCCACCCCAGAGTCCCGCACCGGCACCCCCCGCAGCAAGCGCAGGGTGGC
>CAYRTW010000055.1:0-27174 GCA_964426935.1 uncultured Rickettsiales bacterium | reverse complement strand
CCCGCGACGATGAAATCCCCAGGCTTCAGGGTTCCGGTGTTGATGAGAACGGTGGCCACCGGCCCTCGGCCCTTGTCCAATTTCGACTCGATGATGACCCCCCGAGCATCCCGGTCGGGATTCGCCCTGAGATCCATGAGCTCGGCCTGAAGGCTCACCGCCTCCAAGAGATCGTCGATGCCGATGCGCTCCTTGGCGGAGACGGGGACCATCAGGGTGTCACCGCCCCACTCTTCGGGTACCAGCTCAAATTCGGTGAGGTTCTGCTTGATCTTGTCGGGATTGGCGTTGGACTTGTCGATCTTGTTGATGGCGACGATGAGGGTCACTCCGGCGGCCTTGGCGTGATTGATCGCCTCGGCGGTCTGGGGCATGACTCCATCGTCGGCGGCAACCACCAGGACCACGATGTCGGTCACCTGGGCACCACGGGCTCGCATGGCAGTGAACGCTTCGTGGCCGGGGGTGTCCAGGAAGGTGATGACCTTCCCCCCCTTCAAGGTGACCTGGTAGGCACCGATGTGCTGGGTGATCCCTCCCGCCTCCCGAGAGGCCACATTGGTCTTGCGAATCACGTCCAGGAGAGAGGTCTTTCCATGGTCCACATGCCCCATGATGGTGACCACTGGAGGCCGGGGCTTGAGATCCTCGTCAGCCTCCTCGGTATCGGTGCCCAGGATTTCCTTTTCTTGGAAGGCGGTGTTCTCGATCTCGTAACCGTAATCCGAAGCAATGACCGCCGCTGTGTCGGGGTCCACCATCTGGTTGACGGTGACCATCTGGCCCATGGAGATGAACTTGCGAATCAGGTCGGAAGCCTTGATGCCCATCTCATGGGCCAACTCGCCGACCGACACCTCCCCCTCTACTCGAATGACCCTCTTGCTGGCCTTGGGGGTGGTGATCTGGGTCTTTCTCCCCGGTGCGACAGTGGAGGCGACCTTGCGGCGCCCTCGATTCCCCGCGCCGGCATAGAGCATTTCCTGTCGCTGAATGACCTCCTTGCGCTTCCGGCCCTTCTTCCCCTTGTTTGCCTCATCCGCACCTTGCCCCTCCCCGGGGGGGCGAGACGAGGCGTCGGGAGCGGGGCCACTGGGAGGGCGAGGAGGCAGGGGAGAACGGGGGCCCGCAGAGGGGCCCGCAGAATGGCCCACCGCCCCAGGAGCAGCAAAACGAGGGGGCCCACTTCCCCGGGATACCACCGAGGCGGGTTGCGAGATGCGACCGGTAGGAATAGGACCTTCGTCGATGACCCGACGGATCTTCTTGGGTCGATGCTGAACGATCCCCTGCTCCTTGAGCACCTCTTCCAGGCTGCGGGTTTCCGCAGAACGAGAAGAGGGTGCGGCTGGCGCCGGAGGGGGAGGCTTGGGGCGGGTCTCTTCTCGTGGGGGTTCGTTCCGGGCCGTCGCTTGCTGGGCAGCTCGGGCGACCGACTCGGGAACAGGAACCACCGGCGGAGGAGGCAGAGGTGGACGAGAGGGAGGAGGGGGGGGCGTTGAAGGGCGCCCGGAAAGAATGACCCGAGCGGACTCAAAAGACCGGCCTCTGGCGGCCGGTCCGGTGGCGCCGACGGCACCTCGACCAGCAGGAGGAGGGGATGGGCGAGCGGGCGTCTCGGAAGCAGGACGCACCACCGGTGCCGGTGTCGGTGGGGCCACCTTCAGGTGCGCCGGCAGTTGAGGCCGGGGAACGGATAGGGGCGCCGAAGGTGGACGGGACTCGGTCACGATTTCGGGAGCCACCGGGGAGGAGAGAACCTCCACCCGCCCCTGGGTCTCTACCGAATCCCCACTCGAGGGTTCGGAGCCCTCCTCCGAGGTGCGGACGAGGGGTGAGGGTTCGGGGCGAGACGGTTCCACCTCATGGGAAGCAGGCGAACTCACCACAGGAGGGGCAGCCTGCTCCGCCTCTGCCACGTGTACTGGACGAGGCGGGGGACTCTCCTCCTCGGGGGGGCGAATTGGAGGCGGGGGAACTTCCGAGGGAGCCGCTTCCCAATGGCTGCGAGACTCGGCTGGAGGGGGTGGCGCAGTGTATCGACGATCTCCCCCTCCTGGAGTCACGGGACGCGGCGGCGGGGGCGGCGGCCCATCGGTGTCCCGAGCCCGTCGCCGAATCAGACCGGTGCTCAGGCGCTTCTCCACCATGTCTCCGTCGGGAAGGCTTTCCGGCTCGGGGAGACGCGGAACAATGCGTGCTGGAGACGGCACGGGGGCTTTCCCCATGGAATCAATGCGATCGAAGATATCCTTCTTTGCCATCTCGCTACTTCTCTACATCCCTGTGTTCGCAGCAACCCTGGCCGCGAACGCCAGAACACCAGGACCCCGCGAACCGAAGGTTGCCTCGGGGCGACCCGGACGGTTTTTAGTGGGGTGGGCGGAAACGGACGTCAACCAGACGGAAAACCGACGCGATTATAGGAAGTCGCGCCATGTTTGCAACTCCTTTTGCAGCCGGGCGGGCAGGGAACCTCGGCCAACCGCGATGATCACCACAGGAGACCTTCCCATGGCCGCCCCCATCTGGTCACGGTCCAATGGCAGACGATACAGGGGGATTTCGTCCTTTTCGGCTCCTACGCCTGCTCGCGAGAGCGTCCCCTCCGAAGCATCGGAGGCCACGACAAGAAAGGTGGCCCATCCTGAAGACACAGCACGAAGAGCGGAATCATGCCCGGGGCGAGCCCCTCCACTCCGCACCAGAAGCCCGAGCCGCTCCACCACTTTTGCTGAAACATGACGGCGAATGGCCCCCTCGGGCCAGCCTTCTTCGGGGAACTCCACCGGGGCCTCCAGCGCCCTCCCCAGGCGAGCTGCCAGATTTCGGTGACGAATGCAGGCGAGCCGCCAACACAGATGAGCCCCCCTTCCCGGGAGTTTCCCTTTCCAGTCCAGGGCGAGATTGCCCCCCGGGCTCCTCACCACCCGAATCACCCCGTCCCTCTCCACTCGATCCCGGCATATCACGCAAGAGCGTCGGGAGGAGGCGTCCTCGCTGGTCGCGGACGGCGATGCGCCCTCGTTGGGAAGGGGGAGGAGAGCGGGGGGATTCTGGCGCATCATGAAATCGAGCCATCATGGAAACGAGGAGGGAGGAAGAGACCTCTACCCCTCGGCGGGGGCCCCTGAAGCCCGCCGCCGCTGCGTCTCTTCTCTCTTTTCGATGTCGCGCCGCAGTTCCTCAGTCAGGATGGCGTCCGCCTCATCAATGATGGCTTGGGCCTTGTCCCGGTCCAATCCCAGTGTTTCAGTGATCTCTTCGGTTTCGGCGTCCGCTACGTCCTGAATGGCCCGGAACCCGTACCGGATCAGGATTTCCCGGGACACTTCAGAGAGCGAGGAGATGGTGGCCAGGGTGACCCGAGCCTTCTCGTTCATTTCCTGGATCTTGCTCTCGCTATGGATGTCGATCTTCCACGCTGTCAATTGAGCGGCCAGACGGACGTTCTGGCCCCGCCGGCCGATGGCGAGGGAGAGCTGATCGTCGGGGACGATCAATTCCATCGTGTGGTTTTCCTCATCCAAGATGACCTTGGTCACCACCGCAGGAGCGATGGAACTGCATACAAATCGTGCGGGATCGATACTCCACGGGATGATGTCGATCTTTTCTCCGCGCAGCTCCTGAACCACCGCCTGCACTCGCGAGCCCTTGAGACCGACACAGGCGCCCACCGGATCCACATCCGAATCCCGGCTGGATACGGCGATCTTGGCCCGCTGTCCTGGTTCCCGCACCGCCGCCTCGATGTTTACGATGCCCTCGTAGATCTCGGGGACTTCCATCTCAAACAGCTTGACCACCAGACCCGGGTGGGTCCGGGATAGGATGATCTGGGGTCCGCGTGCGTTGCGGGCGATATCGATGATGAAGGCCTGCACCCGATCCCCCGGTCGGTAGGACTCGGAATGGACCTGCTCTCGGGAGGGAAGAATGCCTTCTGTTTTTCCCAGGTCCACGATGATGGCGCCCTTTTCGAAACGCCTCACGATCCCGGTGATCAACTCGTTCTGGCGATCCTTGTACTCGTTGAAGATGTTCTCCCGTTCTGCATCTCGCACCTTCTGAATGATCACTTGCTTGGCGGTCTGGGCAGCGATGCGACCGAAGTCATGGACTTCCATCTTCATGCCCAGGCTATCCCCCAACATCACATCTGGATCCAGACGACGGGCCTCAAACACCTCGATCTCGATATCCGGATCTTCCACCTCCTCCACCACGGTCTTGAACTCAAACAGTTCGATCTCCTTGGTGTCATCGTTGAAAGAGGCTTCGATGTCTTTGGTCATGCCGTACTTCTTGCGAGCAGCGGCTTCCATGGCATTTTCCAGGACCTCAATGAGGGATTCCCGGGAAAGACCCTTTTCCTTGGCAACCTGTTCGATGATACGGATCAGTTCGCTGTTCATGGGATGCTCCCAACGATCAAAGACCCTCGGCGCTCCCGGCGCTTTGGGCGAAGATTCGGGTGTAATCGACCTTGAGATTGGCTTTTTCAATCCCCGCCAAGGGAAGATGGTGGGTCCTATCACCCTCGGCGAGGACAACAAACCCGTCCTGCACCGATTCGATGATTCCTGACCAGTTCCGTCTTCCCCCAATGGGCTCTCGGGTTCTCAGCTTGATTTCCTGCCCCTGGTACTTTTCAAAGTGGGAGGCACGACGCAACGGACGCTCCAACCCGGGGGAACTCACCTCCAGGTTGTAGGCAGCGGCGATGAGGTTTTCCACATCCAGCAGATCGGTGATCTCGTTGTGAACCTGCACACAGTCCTCAATGCCCACGCCCCCCTCACGATCCACGTAGACCCGGAGGGTGGGCTTGCCCCGCACCTTGGTGTATTCGCACGCCACCAGTTCGCACCCCAACGAAGCGATGGGAGCCTCCAGGAGCTTTTCAGCAGCGGCTTCAACGTCCATGGTGGATGCGTAGGTCAACCTGGTTTCTCCGGGGCGCGGGACCCAGGTGACCCAATCACCCTGCCCCGATCAAAAAAAAAGCGGGCCGGGAGCCCGCTTTCGGCGAACCAAAGATGCTCCATCCCTATCACGACTCCCCCCAGAACGCAAGGCCAGGACAAGGTGCACAGGAGCCTTCCCCGGGGAGTGGGGTCAGGGGGAAGAGGTGGGAGCTGGAGGAGGTAAAGGAGACGGCTCCTTGAAAGGGCTCCCCTCCCGAAGAACGCCTGCCTTCTGGAGGGTGGGAAGATGTTTGAGGCGGGCCAGTGCTTGCGGGGACCACTCCTTGGGGAAGAACTCCACGTTGTCCAGCACCCAGGTCCCCTGGACTGTCCGCATGAACCCCAGCTTCACCCCTTGCTTCTTGAGGAAGGCGTACCGATCTCGCTGGGGGACCCCGGCGGCGGACGCGGGAACGTCGTACACCTCAAACCCACCCCGGAACCGCTCCAACCAGGGCAGCATGTCCTGGAATCGGGCCTGAGGGGGAGGTGAGCCGGCAAAGTCCCGCACCAGGATGGACGCCACCACCGGATCCTCCCCCAACCCGCTCAGGATGAGGGCTGTGGTGCCCTCGGAGCGAGCGCTGGTCACCACCACCACCGGGAAGGTGGTTTCGGGCGTCGGCCCCCATTGGGCACTCTGCCGGTTGAAGCGATGGAGGGCCAGTTGAGATTCCAGGTCAGACAGACGAACCGTCCCCAACTTCACCCCAGCAAACAGATCCACTCTCAGGGAGTCGAACCGGTCATAGACTACTTCAGGAACTGCAGGGAGAGAGGCCGATGATGCCGAGGAGGAGGGTGCCGGGGAAGTCGAAGCCTTGCCAGGGGTGGCGCAACCAGACAGGAAGTGAAGTCCCAGAAGCAGAGAGAAGAGGGCTGCAGCTCCAGTCATCCGACCCACAGCATTCACGGCATGGATGGAGATCGCCATCAGAACCGCACCCCAACCCCACCGCCGCCGTTGAACCATCCGTAGGGCTCTCTCTGGTCAATCATCAGGGCTCCTCCCAGTTCCACGGTGAAGAAGAAGCCGTTCAAGCCAGGGATGATCACGTCCACCCCCATGACTCCCCGGACCCCCAGGGTGCCCTTGCCGGGAGAGCCGCTTCCCAGGACATGGAGGTATTGCACCCCGATGAAGGTCTGGACGATGCGGGGATACCACCTCGCCTTGAAGCCAGCGAAGACATAGCCTCGGGGATCATCCGCCCCCCCGGGCTCTCTGGCATAAAAACCCCCTCCAGCGTTGATGCAGAAGCCTCCTCCCATGCGGACGTTGAAGTCCAAAGACAGGTCTCCCCATTCCCCGGAGAGAGACTCCTCATCCTGATAGATCACCGCTCCCCAGCGCACCCCCAACCGCAGGCGATCCGCCTTGATGATGGTCTCCACCGTTACGTACTTCACGTCCTCAGGGAGTACGTTTCGTCGAGGATCGGACTGAATGGAGAAGGCCAGGGGGGAGACGTAGTCCTTGCCATCCGAGTAGACCACCCGGACGTTGTAGACCCCCGGTCGCAGGCCCGGGGGCACCGTGAAGGTGGCTCGATTGCCATCCCGAGCAAAGGTGGGGGCGGCCTGATCCCCGACATAGATGCGCACGGCGCCTTGGAGGCGTGTTCCCTCAGCGGTGACCACCGTGTCGGGCGGGGACCCCTCTGGCAGGGAGTTGGGGAGCACCAGCAAGCCTTCCACCAGGATGGTGGGAGTGTTGCCGCCATTGCTCCCGCCGGCCCCTGGGGCAAGCAGACGGTCAAACCGCCCTCCCGCCTGGGAGAATCGGTACAGGTACCGCTCGGCTCCCACCCCATCCACCACATACAGGGTGTCCACCCCCAATTCTCTGCACACAAACGAGTTGATGGCGCGAACCGCATAGGTCATCTCGTCCTGACGGGCCCCCAGCAACACCGCCTCGGCGGCGCCGGCGCGGGTCACCAGGAGCCGGGTTTCGCCCCCCCCCACCACCACCAGGGAGGTGTGGAAGGTGCCATCGCTCATTCGGTACTGAATCAGGTGATGACCCGATAGGATTTCCACCCCCCGGGAGGCGCTGTCCAGGACGGAAGCTCCATCGATCACCAGCTGGGAGACCTCCCCTCGCGCCGCCACGACCTGTACGCGGGCGGTGCCGGCACGAAGGGAATCCTCCCGAGCGTCCAGGAACGACTGACGAGGATTGGGGGGGTAGTTGTTGTCCCATTGGAGGTTGCGATCCAAGGCGATGGCCGCCCGGAAACTGGCCCGGGCCTGAGCGGGATCCTCCAGGAAGAAGTGGGCCAGCCCCTGGAGCATGAACATGCGCGAGGGGGCGGCGGGGTCCAAAACCTGGGAAGAGCAGGGGAGGGTCTCGATGGCCGGCGCCAGGATCTGCAACACCTTGTCGTATTCCAGACCATCCAAGGCGGTCTGGGCATCGGCGAGGATTGGAAGCCAGGAGGAGGGAGCGGTACGGCCCTGTGGGCACTCCGTTCCCTGCTTGGAGCCGACGGCGATCAAGGGAGGATTGGCCCCGATGGGAAGTTCCGCCACGGAAAGAGTCTTCTCTGGATCCGGCGCGTCGGGAAGGGCGCTCTCCAATGCCTGGTTGGCAACCTCCACCGGTGTGGAAGGGCCCCGCAGCAGAGCCGACCCAGCCCAGGCGGGGGCCCCTGTCAGCGAGGTCAGACCGAAGGCGACCACAACGGGCCATAGAGGAGTCCACGAGGTCATGATGTCCGGGTGGGGTGGAGGGTGCACGGGAGCCCCTCAAATCCCGCCGCGAGCATACGAAAAACGGGACCCGGGGGCAAACCCTCCCCCCTGGGGGTCACGGCTGCCGGAAGGCCGAACCCCGGGAGGGTGCTTCGGGTGGGGCAGGAGATCCCTGCCCTCCTTCCCCTGCCACCCAGGTAGGCGGTGCGACGGCTCCTCGGCACAAATCCCTGGCAGAGGCTCCTCTCTCCGATGCTTGCCAACGGGGAAACCCCTTGGGATCCTTTAGAAATCCAGTGATCCATTTTGCCACTTCATTGTTACAGGCCAATCGGGTGTGGGTCCCCAGGGTCTGACTTCTCCACAAAGCGAAGGCGGCTCCTGGTAGGTAAGGGGATTCCGCCAGCACCGCCCCATCATTGCCGTGAGCCAGGCCATCCCCATCCTCGTCTGCCTCCCCGAAAGAGGGGCTGAGGGAGAGGGAGGCGCCGATCGCCAGATACCGGGGAGAGACGGGACCCTGAGGCGCGTGTCGGGGCAAAGAGGCCAGGAAGGCTGAGCGGGTTTTGAGGTCACAGGTCATGGCCCAGAAGGGATCCCGGGGAAGGGCGCTGCACACCCAGTCGGCGATTCCGGTCCCTGCTCCTTGATTGGGAGTCGCCAACATCACCAACGCCCGGGTCTGCCGCATCAGGGCCGATGGAGAGGGAAGTCCAGGTTGGGGGGGGATCGACAGGGCTCCCCCCTCCACCAGGAAGCGCGCCAGAAGTCCCCCCGCTGAATGGCCCACGAAGTAAACAGGGGTGTCTTCCCGCCAGCCATGGGCAGAGAGAGCGGTGAGCACTGCCGGTCCCACTACCTGGCGAGCCACCTCCTCGGTGTTCTGCTGGGGATCCTCCGGCCGCCACTGGACCACGATGGGTTCAAAGCCCTCTTCTCGAAGCACAGGAACCAGACCGGCGAAGGTGCGCTGTCCTCCTCGGATACCATGTAGAAGCACCACCGGACCTCGGTCTCCACGGAGAACGGCATCCAGTCCTCGCGCCGGGCTCCCCCACAAGGACCCAGACACGACAACAACGAGGCAAAAGAGGGGAAGAAGGCTGCGGGACATGGACTCCCAGCATACCTCAGGTGAGGGGCTCTGGGTTTTGACTTGGCGATTCAAGGGACCGATAGTGCCGCCTCCGTTGGGGGGGCTCCCCCTTTCCTGAGGTGAATGTGTCCCTTCGCAGCCGTCTCCGCCGGTTCTTGCTCCCTGGCCTCCTGCTCTTGGGAGTGGGAATCGTTGTCTTGCGAATCGGCTTCGTAAAGGCCACTACTGTCCCCTCCCCCACCATCATCGAGCCCTCCCTTCCCGAAACACAGGTACGAGGAGAAGACGTCTTCATCGGCCCCTCCTCCCTCCAGCGACGAGAGGGATACTGGCTGATGACCCACGCTGGCTCACCCGAGGAGATCGGTGCTGCCCATGCCCGAATGGGAGACTGGTTGAATCAGAGGGCGGAAACCGACATGTTCGAGTCCTTGCGGCTGCATGTCCCCGCCCCTCTCCGTCCCCTCCTCTTTGGGGTGATCAAGTGGCAGTACCGGCACATGCACACCCAGATCCCCGAGCGCATGCTGAGGGAACTCCAAGCCTTCGCCAGGGCCTATCAGGATCGCTGGGCAGGGTTCCTCCCCATCTATCAGCGGGCCATCTACTACCACACCCTCCACGACATCACCCAGGAGTTGGTGGGCTCCCCTCTGGTCATGGCCTGTTCCTCCTTCGCAGCCTCGGGGGAGGCCACCGTCAACGGCCACCTCCTCATTGGCAGGAACTTCGATTTTGAGGTTTTTCCTATTTTTGATGAGGAGAAGGTGGTTCACCTGTTCGCCCCCGACGGCAAGATTCCCTTTGCATCGGTGAGTTGGACTGGGCTGGCGGGGGTGGTCACCGGAATGAATGCGGAAGGGATCTTCCTTTCGGTCAACGCCGCCTGGTCCGAGGGGTACAACCGGGTGGGGCCCCCCGTTTCCCTGCTGGCGAGGCAGGTTCTGGAGGAGGCCCACAGCCTTTCCGAAGCGGTGGAGATCCTGAGGGCCAACCGCACCATGGTCAGCGATATCTACACGTTGGGGGATGGGGAAACCGGGGAAGCGGTGATCGTGGAGAGGGGTGTGGAGAAATTCGCCACCCGGCCGATGGTCGGAGGCGTAGTGGCCGCCACCAATCACATGCTGACCGATGAATTCAAGGAGGACAGCCGAGACGCCGCCCTCATGAACGTGTCCACCACCCTGGCCCGGTACCAAAGGCTCACCGAACTCCTTGATCGGCATCGCGGGTTCTTGTCCCCCCTCTCTGTCCTCCAGATCCTGAGGGATCGGAAGGGACGTGGGGACCGGGAATTGACTCCAGGAAATCGCAACGCCCTGGACGCCCTCATCGCCACCCACTCGGTCATCGCCGACGCCACCACCCGAACCCTGTGGGTGTCCACCTGGCCTCATCTGCTGAATCCCTTTCGACGCATCGATCTTCTGGCTGAGTTTGCCGCCATGGGGGTGGACGTAACCCCGTATCAACGTGCCGCCGCTCCTTCTCTCCTTGTCCCTGCTTCTCCCTCTCCGCAGGGGGAGGTCACCCCGGTGCCAGAAGGAGATTTCCCCGCCGATCCCTTTCTCAACGAGGGTGGGTTTGAGAAGTGGAAACGGCTTCGGCTCTACGTAAAGGAGGGGCGGAACTACCTGGAGGAGGGGGCGTTTGCCGAGGCTCTTCACATGGTAGAGACCGCCAACGGACTTTTTTCCTCTGACCCGGACGTCCTGCTGCTGAAGGGGGACACTCTGGAAAAAGCAGGCCGTCTGGAGGAAGCCAGGGTGGCATGGCGGCAGTATCTGGAGGGCGATCCTCCCCGATGCAAAGAGTTCCTGGAAGTGCGGAAGAAGTTGGGCCTCCCCGAGGACGATCTGGCCCGCCGCGCCGCTTCCACCGCCAAGGCCCACGAGGAGGCGGAAAAGGCGAAGAAGAAATAGCCGAGTTCCTACCCCCGGGGAAGGCGCAGCACCACTCGGGTTGAAGAGGCCTCCATTTCCCCTCCCATGGCGAAAACTTCGTTCCAGACGCGCTGCCCTGGAATCATGGTCTGAGGGGATCCCTTCCCATCCCGCGTCTCCAGAGCGAGGATGACCCGGCTGGGGGCCTCTCCTGGCCCCTCCTCCAGGCAGATTCCCACATCTCCCTCGTCGCCAGCGGCGTCAAAAGCAGACAGCAGCAGGGTTCCCACAAGCCTCCGAACCCTTCCCGGGGTCCCCAGGACAGGAGACAGGCTCCCCGGTTCCTTCCAGGTCACCTGCCGGGGAGTGTGGTGATGAAGCACATCCACCAGGTGGTGAATCACCGGAGAAAGCTCCAGGGGTTGGGGGAGAATCCTGCCTGTCCCCGACACGGTCTTGAGCTCTTCCACCAGGGCCCTGAGCTCCTCAACCTCCTCCATGCACGCCCGAAGGTCTTCCTGAAGAGGGTCCCCCGAAGACAAGGAATGGCCCATCACTTTCAGACCCGTATGGAGGCCCAGGATGCGGTTCTTCAACCGATGCACGTATCCGGGCAGCAAATGAGGGAGCAGGTCTCCCAGAAGCTGGTGGGGATCCCCTCCTGTGGAGGGCTGAAAACCAGCGGAGGTCGGGGCGTTCATGATGAGTTTTGCACAACTCCCCTTGGGGCTTCAGTCCACATCTTCCAGCACCTGCGCCAGCCACTTCACCACTCCCAGAAGGGAACGGCCGGTGCCATCTCCCAGGAGGCGACCCAGGAAGCCAAGGGTGGATTCTCGCCCCCCTTCATTGCCTCGGGCCAATTCCCCCAGGAGCTCCGGGTCGGACACCAGGAGGAGGGCCAGACGCACATCCTCGGAGTCGAGGGCCAGGCTTTCACTCCCCTCCCCTTCTTCCGGGTTTGCGCTCACCGATTCATCCCCTTCAGGAAGCCACTCCAAGAGGTCAAAAAGATGGGCTGTGTGACTCTCCTGGGCGGATAGAAGGGTCTGGAAGCGGAGAAGGGCCAGGTCGAGGGAGTCCACCGCTCCCGACGAAGCGAACACCCCTGCCAGGGGGGACAGGAGGCGGACCAGAGGAGCTGAGCCCGAGTCTCCAACTTCGGTGGGATGCACCAGAACCGCCAGAAGATCCAGGCTGGCATAGAGAGATTCGTCCGTGACCCCCTCGGTGGAGGTGGCCAAGGCCCCAAGCAGGTGGACCGCACCCGCCACCCCTTCTTCTCGGGCCACCTCAGCAATGAGTCCGTCCACCGTGCCCAAGAGGTCGGTGTGAATCAGGGAAGAGAACAGCTCCAACAGCTCAGGAAGGACGTTGGCCTCCTCTTCCCCTGGAGCGATGGCAGCACCCAGAAGGGGAATCAGGGAATCCAGAGCTGGGCTTTCCAGCAGCACGGAAATGGCTGGGGTGTAGTGATCGATGTCGTTGGGGAACCCACAGAAAGCGAATCCCCCCGCCAGACCTGCGGCCCAATCGATGATGTCCTGGAAGGCGGTGAGGGAATCCAGGTCCTCCGGGTCGGCGGTGATGGAGTAGAGGGTTTCCAAAGCAAACCGGGCCACGGTCATGGGGCCCTCCCCGAAGTCCAGGCACTCCTCTTGATTGGCCCCATCCAACAGGAGAAGAAGGGCCTCCAGGGCAGAGATGTGGTTGGGATCCCCGGGATCGCCGACGGGCAGCGGGTCTCCCCAGGCATCCACCTGGGTCAACTCCCATAGATCCTGAGGAAGGCGTTGGAGCAGATCCGCCTGATGGAGCCGAGCCAGCTCATCCACAAACAACCGGTGATTGACCTCCCCATCGAGAATGCCGTCCAGCATGGGAATCAGGGTCTGGAGGGCCCCTTCTTCCCCTCCCTCTCCCGCCAGGGCGAGGAGGAGGTCCACCCGGATGTCGGTCTCCCAGGGCTGCCCGAAACCGAACTGACCCAGTTTCAGCAGCAGGTCCACCACCTGAGGGGGCAGATCATCGAGGAGATGGTGGGTTGGATTGGTCTTCAACAGGGTCCCCAGGGGTTCCAGGATCCCCGCCACCGCGTCGTCATGGAGAAGAAGGTTGAGAACCGCCGTCAGATCAACGACATCGTCCCCCAGAAGTATCGCCTCGGCTCCCTGACGGGCGGCGTCCAGGAGGGGAATCAGGGGACCCTCGGTGGCCACCAGCGAGGCCCCCTCCTCGGCGCTACCAGGAAGCACCCCCTCCAACGTCGGCCAGGGCTGCCCGAAGATCCATTCGTCCACCAGGGCCATTCCCCACAGGAATCCCTCATCCGATGTCTCCGCCAGAGACTTCACCCCGGCGAGGGCGGCGTCCAGATCCGCTACCGATACGGCGGCATTGACGGCACGAGCCAGCCGTTGCCACACCAGCGAACCATCGGAAAGAGAGTCCGTCACCACCACATCCACCAAGGGGGCTACCGGATCAAAGGCTCCCGAAGCGTTGACACAGGCGAACAGGTTCTCGATTTCACTGGAAGATTCTTCGCTGATGCCATCCAGGAGGCTGACCTCGTAGCAGGGGCTCCGATCCTTGGAATCCGCTGAGAAGGTGTCGTCAAAATTCTCAAAGAAGAGGCATCCTGGAGCCCAGGCGAGAAGAAGGGTCAGCAGGAGAAAGGACGGGAGGCCTCGGTAAAGGGACACGATCTCTCCGGCGGGGAGGGCGCGGGCGGGAGGGTCAAGGGTGTGATCCCCAGAGACCATCGGTCAAGAGCAAAGGGGCAAAAGGGCGCCCCCTGCGCTCAGGAAGAGGTCTCGTCTGGCACCAGGCGAAGGCGAGCATGGGGCCGGCCTGAAGCAACAACCACTTCCTCTCCATCCAGCCAGGCATCCCACTGACCATGGTCGGAAATGTCTACTCCCTGGGCCTGGGCCAAAGACTGAAGCCAACCCTGCAGCTCCTCAAGAAACTGGGAGTCCAGCAGCTCGGGGTGGTGAAGGAGGTGCTGATGGAGAACGCGGTAGACCTTCTTGAGATCGTCGGGGGCAAAGGTGAACAGGGGATTCATGGCTTCCTCCTTCTTTTGGAGGGCCAACATAGCAACCAACCCGGGGCCGCGCCTCCCTCTCACCTCTTCTGAAGAACTCCTCGCTGGAAGACCGCCCGGGGACGGGTGAGGGCCAGGGGAGTGGAATGGGGGTCCTCGTCCAGAAGCAGGAAGCTGGCTTCCTGACCGGGGATCAGACCTCCCAACCCCGAAAATCCCCAATAGCTGGCGGGAGCGAGGGTGGCAGCAGCCAGGATCTCCTTCCCGGTCAATCCCGCAGCGAGGAGGGCCAGGATCTCCTCCCCCGACACCCCTGCCTCCCGAGTGTTTCCGAAATCGGTGCCGTACAGGACGGTGGCGCCTGCTTTCTTCAAGGCGGCAAGGTTCAACAGGGCTCCCCTCCCCGGAAAGGCTGAGAGGGTGGAGATCACCGCCCTCCCCTTCCACAGCGCCGCCCCGTCCCCCAGAGGTTCAAGGGGGGTGTGGGCCAGAACATCCACCCCTGCCACGGCGGCACGACGAGCGTCTTCCTTCAGCAGGGCATGGGCGGCCACCTTCATCCCCCGGGCATGGGCCGCCGAGACGACCGCCATCAGGGCTCCATCGGAGAGGCCATCTCCCCCGTCCACCGGGACCTTCACCACCCGAGCGCCCCGGGTGTAAAGGACTTCCACCGCATCTGCCGCCTGTTGAGGAGTAGAGCAGGGCAGGCCGTAGCCGTCCTGACCCCAGGAGTCCAGGGGATAACCGCCGGGGACGGTCACCATAGGGCCTGAGGCCAGAACCCGGGGATAGGAGGGCAGGGCAGAGAGAAAGGCCAGGGGCGAGGCCAGATCCACCACCACTCCGACTCCATTGCGAAAAAACAAAGCACTTTCGGGTAGATAGGCAAGGTGAACGTGACTGTCGATGAGGGAGGGTGCAAGCCATCTTCCCCTCCCATCCACGGTCGCTCCACCCTGGGGGCCCTGGGTGAGGCTGCGAATCAGCCCGTTTTCCACCCACATCGTCACCGGCTCTCCCCCGGGAAGGCGAGCACCGGTCACTACGAAGGTGCTGGAATTGCCGGCGGCCCCCGCCTCCGCCGAGAACGACGTCAGCCGGCCGGCCACCAGGAGCCCTACCGCCAGGACCACCCCCCCTGTCAGGAGCTTTCTTCGCATCAAATGACCTCCGTCTCTCCTGGATCTACGGTGGATGGAGGAGAACGGACCGAATCCTTCGGCCTCTTCACCAGGCTCCTCCTTTGCCACTCCAGAGCTTGTGATACACAGGGCGGACATTCTCCGGGGTTCCCCTCCCATGGCCTTCAACACCTTGGTCCGCAACCGTCATTACACCTTTCCATCTGTCAAGGACGTACTCAATCGCGCCAGCGAGGAGAAGTCGGGGGATCGAATGGCCGGCCTGGCCGCCGAAGACGCCCGGCATCGGGTGGCGGCGAGGCAGGTGCTTGCCGAGATGCCCCTGTTCCTGCTGCGGGAGAACCCGTCCATTCCCTACGAAACGGACGAGGTGACCCGCCTGGTGGAAGACGACCTGGACTTGGAGGCCTACGCGCGGGTGAAGAACTGGCCGGTGGGAGAGCTCAGGGAGTGGATCCTGTCGTCCCAGACCTCGGGGGAGGAGATCCTTCGCCTGTCCCCCGGCCTGACCCCGGAAATGGTGGCGGCGGTGACCCGGCTGATGACCAACCTGGATCTGATGGTGGCGGGAGCCAAGATCCGGGTCGTTGTGAAGTGCAACTCCACCCTGGGACTGCCGGGGAGGGTGTCCTCCCGCCTTCAGGCCAATCACCCCACCGATGCGGTGGAGGGGATCCTGGCGGGGGTGAGGGAGGGCCTCTCCTATGGCACCGGGGATGCGGTCCTTGGCATCAATCCCGCCACGGAGAGCGTGGAGAATTGTTCAACGATTCTAAGGGGATTAGCGGGATTGATGGAGAGATATCACATCCCCACCCAGAACTGCGTGCTGGCCCATGTGCGGGTGCAGATGGAGGCCCTGCGCCGAGGGGCTCCTTTGGACTTGATGTTCCAGTCCATCGCCGGAGCGGAGAAAGCCAATCGTCATTTTGGAGTGGATATCCCTCTTCTCAAGGAGGCCTGGGCCATGACCCGGGATTTGGGTCGGGCTCAGGGACCCAACGTGATGTACTTCGAGACCGGCGAGGGAACCGCCCTGTCCTCCGACGCCCACGAGGGGACCGATCAGCTCACCATGGAGGCCCGCGCCTACGGCCTCGCCCGGCATTTCCAGCCCTTCCTGGTGAACTCGGTGGTGGGGTTCATCGGGCCCGAATACCTCTATGACGGCAAGCAGATCCTGAGGGCGGGCCTTGAAGACCACTTCATGGGAAAACTTTCAGGAATTTCAATGGGTTGCGATGACTGCTACACCAATCATGCCGTGGCCGACCAGAACGATCACGACACCCTGGCGGTATGCCTGGTGGCGGCGGGGGTGAACTACCTGATGTCTCTGCCCATGGGGGATGATGTGATGCTCAACTACCAGTCCACCAGCTATCACGACAACGCTGCGTTGAGGGAACTGCTGCACCTGCGGCCAACTCCCGAGTTCGAAGGATGGCTGACCCGGATGGGATTGTGGGAGAAGGGGCGGCTGACAGAGAAGGCGGGGGATCCCACGATTTTTGAGTGAGGAGGACGATCCTTCCCTGTGGAACCCTTCGTGCCATGGGGGGAGCAGACAGGGTTGGCACTCATGGGGAATCGGGCCGGGTGTCCCCTTCCACCCACCTCACTTCACCGAGATCCCCGCACACGCACGAATGGCCGAATCGAACACCGCCTCCGCCCCCTTGGGGTCCGCATTGACGATGCAACTCAATTGATGGGCCCATCCGGGCTCGAACCGCCGTACCACCAGGGTACGGCGCTGCTCATCTCCGTACTCAAGCACCCAGGCACCAGTCCCCATGGCCTCGTTCTTGCGCTGCTTCATTCCCGATGGGGCGACCGCATCGAGAGATTGCTGGGACGAGTTGGCAGCCTCTTTGGCGAAATCATCGGGAGGGGACTCCAGGGAGATGGCCAGGACCACCAGGCCGTCCGGGGCCGTCCACCGGTCATCGATGACATACCCTTCCTTGTTGGGAACCGTGTGCTTCCACCCTTCCGGCAGCGCTACGTTCACCTCGAAGCGCTCATCGGGCCGATCGAATTGGGACACCTTGGTGAGGGTGAACTTCGCAGGTTTGCCGGTCCAGGCGATCACCGGTCTCTCGGCAATGGGCGAACACAGGGTGTAGGGGAGGGAGCCCGATGCCGAGAACGCCGGCCCCTTCAAGGAAATGGAGAGGCGGGAGTTCGACTCCAGCACGATGGAGCGCTGGTCGAGTTTGATGTCCACGCCTCCCTTCCCCGACCCCATCACCAATCCCGCAGGGGTGCCGGGGGTGCTGCCAGCGAACATGGCCATGAACCGGGTATCGGAGGAGGGGCCGGTGACCTCTCGGGTGGTCTTGGTCTCTCCGTTGGTGTTCACCGTCTTGGTGGACACCTTGCGGTTCACCGCCCCCGACTTGATCTGCTCGCAGGTGAAGGCTTCGTTGCTCACCATCACCCCCCACACCCAGGGGCGCTCGGAGTCGGGAGTGGCCAGGGCGGTTTTCACCACATAGGGGGCGCCATCCAGGGTGGCCGCGAAGTCAGCCGCCTGGGCGGTCTGGGCGAAAAGAAAGGCGAAGAAGAAGGCGAAGAATCGAGCCGGCATGGAGAACTCACCAAATGAGGGGGTCGCCCCAGTCTCTATCACGCCGCCTTTACCCTTGCCACGGGGTGGCTTCCTCCGAATCCTGCCGAGCGGCCCATCCGAGTGTTCGACACCCTCAATGCGCCCTTTCCTGGGCCATCCTCACCATGACGGTGATCCAGTTTCGGGGGAACCAGCGAATCGCCACCACCCCTATCCAGTTCACCAAACCGTGAACTACCACCGTCCTCCCCTCCTTCATCGCCTGGTACCCCAGCCTGGCCACCTCGGCAGAACCGGGCAGCTTCCTCCCCTTCACCCGCCTGCTTTCCTCCAATCGGGCGGTTGCCTGGAAACCGGACTCGGTGGGACCGGGGCACAGGGCGGTCACCGTCACCCCCGTTCCCGCAAGCTCGTTGGCGATGGCCTCGGAGAAGAAGAGCACGTAGGCCTTGCTGGCGTAGTACACCGCCATCAGTGGGCCGGGCTGGAAGGAGGCGGTGGCGGCACCGGGGAGGGAGAGATCGGCAGCGATGACCTCGGCCCTCACTCCCCTTGTCCGGGCCAATTCTTCAGCCAAGACGCGGAGTTTCTCTATGCTGCGGGCCACCAGGATCACGTCATGCCCCTCACTGGCCAGGAGGAGGGCGAACTCCCTGCCGATCCCCGAGGAGGCCCCCGTGACAAGGGCGGTGGGGCGAAGCGAAGAGGAAGGGAGGGAATCGCCAGTCACGGTGGCCGTCCTGGGAAAGAGGCGGGGCAGAGAAGGGGGCGAGACACCCCTGCAGGGTGGGAAGCAACCGAGGGGGGATTCTTGCGGGAACGGGTGGTGTAGGATTGACGCCGCTTTGAGGACTCCATCGGCCATGGCCATCGATCCTGCCCTCCTCCTGTCCCTGGTGGAAGAAGCCGTCCAGGAGACCCTGAAGGGGGGCCCCTCCTCTTCCAGCCGGGCACCCCAGGGCGATGGGGAGTCCTCCGGGATCGCCCGCTGGCTTCGGGATCTCCAGTTTCCCGAGCCCTTGCGCCATCCCCCTCCCTACCGCCGCCCGGGAAGGCCCTCCGCCCAGCCCCCCTCCTTGCCCCGGCCCACCGGCATCCCCTCTCCCCGCAGGCCTCAGGCCCTCCAGGAGATGATGGCCTCCTCTCCGGCTCGCCTGGGAGTGGGGAGGGCAGGGGTTCGCTGCCGAACTTCGACCGTGCTCCAGTTCCTGGCGGATCACGCCGTGGCCTTGGACGCGGTGGCTTCCACTCTTTCTGAAGACTTTGCCGGTCGCCACCGCCTTCTTCCGGTGCAAAGCCGGGTGACCCATCATCAGGAATACCTGCTGCGCCCCGATCTGGGGAGGCTGCTCCACCCGGAAAGCGAGGCCCTGCTTGGAAAAGAGGCCCACTCCGGAGCCGACGTTCAGGTGGTGGTGGGGGATGGCCTGTCGGCTTCGGCAGTGGAACTTCAATGGCCCCGCATGGAGGGTCCGTTGAGAGAGGCCCTGGAGGGGGTCGGCCTGAAGCTGGGGACCCCCGTGTTCGCCCGATTCTCCAGGGTAATGCTTCAGGATCGCATTGCCGAGGCCACCCGAGCCCGCGCCTCGGTGCTGATCATCGGCGAGAGGCCCGGCCTGGGAGGGGGAGATGGGGTTTCCGCCTACATGGTCTACCAGCCCCGCTCGGGCACCACCGATGCCGACAAGAACATGATCCCCAACATCTGCGACTGGGGAATGCCTCCCCAGGACGCCGCCTTGGCCATCGCCCGTTGTGTTCGGGCCATGTTTGATCAGGGCTTGAGCGGCACGTTGCTGAAGCTGGATTGAGCCACCCCATGGACCTGATTCCCCTTCTTCCCACCGTCTTGTCGGTACAGATCATCGAGCATCCCCACCCTTCCCTGGCCGAGGCCCTGGGAGCCCCAGGGGATGGGCGCTCCCTGGGTCTCATCACCTGCGATCAGGACGATTCCCTCTACGCCGCCCTGGACGAAGGCACCAAGGCGGCGGCGGTGGAAGTGGTCTACGCAAAGTCGTTCTATGCCGGGGCCAACCACGCCTCTGGACCCCTTTCCGGCGAAATCCTGGGGATCCTGGCGGGTGCCGATCCGGATGTGGTGAGGGCAGGTCTGCGGGGAGTCCTCCGGGCCCTTCGGGACGACGTTCGCTTCTACGGCTGTGGACCGGGAGGCAAGGTGGCGGTGTTTCCCCATGTCATTCCCCGCCTGGGAACCTACCTCTCTGCCCAGGCCGGTCTGCAACCCGGCGACTCCCTGGCCTACCTCATCGCCCCTCCCATCGAATCCCAGGTCGGCCTCGACGCCGCCTTGAAGGCCTCGGAGGTCCGCCTGGTCAAGCACTTCTCCCCCCCCACCGAGACCAACTTTGGAGGCGGCTATTTGACCGGGACCCAGGACGCCTGCGAGGCCGCCGCCAAGGCCTTTGCGATGGCGGTGGCTGCTGTTGCGGTGGCGCCGGTGAGGGGTTTGTGACCCCCGCACATCCCTGGAACTTTCGCTTCTCTGCCGAGAATGAACTTCGTCTGAAACGCCTTCTTTCCGATCTGGACAAGAAAGAAGGACGCCGGGTGGCGGTGTTCGACTTCGACAACACCCTCATCTTCAACGATCTGGGGGACGCCACCTTTCTTCACATGGTAGACCGCCGCCTCTACGTGACCGATGAGGCGTTCTGGTCCCTTCTCCCCGAAAAGCACGGTGCCAGCGCCATCCGCAAGGCCTTTGAGGCAGGGGCCCACCTGCCTCCCCAAGAGGCCCGTCTTCACCCTTCCCACCTGGACTTCCGGGCTCGCATGGCCGCCCTCTATCAAGATCTCACCGCCAGGGAGGGGGCCAGGGTGTCCTATCCCCTGGTGGTGAGTCTTCTCCAAGGAGGGACCCGAGAAGGGATCAGAAGCATCGCTGAAGAGGTGTATGATATTGGTATTACTGGAGAAGTCGGCGATGAATCCTGGGTGACCAGCGAGGGAAGGGCGGTGACCGTGCCCAAGGGAATCCGCCCCTTCACCGCCATGGCCCAGTGGATCCAGAGTCTTCACCAGATCGGCACCGAGGTGTGGATCGTCACCGCCTCCTTCCGGGAGATCATCGCCGCAGTTTCGGGATATTGGCGCATCCCTGGAGATCGGGTGGTGGGAATGGATCTGGAAGAAACGGCGGGAATCCTGGGCGGGAACGTGCTCTCCCCCATCACCTACGGGGAGGGAAAGGTGGCTGCCATCGACAGATTCATCGGGGTACTCCCCGATTTTGTGGCGGGAGACAGCCCATCGGACGAGGCCATGCTGGGAATCGCCCAGGGGGGAGCCCTCCTTCTCGACCATGGCAGGAGCGATCTGAGGGAACGGGTTTCGTCACGGGGAGGGTGGATTCAGCCCATCTACACCCCCTCCGAAGCGAACTGAGAATCACTCCGGCACCGCCGATGAGGTACTGAAATGGAATCCCCGCTGACCCCCGCCCACCGCGCCTTCCGAGCCCGCATCTTCACCGCCACCTGGCTCAGCTACTTCGGATTCTACTTTTGCCGAAAGGCCTGGGGAGTCTGCAAGAAAGATGTCCAGATGGCCTTTGACTGGGACACTCCCCAGATCGCCCATATCGGCACTGCCTTCCTGGTGGCCTACATGGCGGGGCAGTTCCTCTCCGGCTCCTTGGGGAGAAAATACGGTCCCCGGGTGCTTCTCCTGTCCGGCATGGGGGTGTCCCTCCTGGCCAACGCCGCCTTCGGATTCTCCAGCTCCTACGCCGCTTTTCTCTCTTTCATGGTGCTGAACGGCCTGGCCCAGGCGTCGGGATGGCCGGGGAACATCGGAGTGTTGGCCCGTTGGTACCGCAGGGAAGAGAGGGGAACGGTGATGGGCCTGTGGTCCACCTGCTACTCGGTGGGGGCTGCGGTAGCCAAGACCTTCGCCGCCCTGCTCCTGGGACTCAAGCTGGGATGGCAGGTGGCGTTCTGGGGATGCTCCGCCGTGCTTCTGGTCATCTGGTTCATCTTTCTGTGGCTGGAGAGGGATGCTCCCGAGGACGTGGGGCTCGCTCCCATCGCAGAGGATGACGCTCCTCAGGGAAACGCCGCTCCCCGTCCCGCCTTCCAGGACTTTCTGGCCCTGCTGACCCACCCCATGGTGCTGACCATGGGAGGCACCTACTTCTGCATCAAGTTCCTGCGCTACGCCTTGGACTCCTGGCTCCCCTATTTCTTCGGCACCCTGGGGATGGAAACCGCTCAGGCAGGGGTAGCGGGCTCGGTGTTTGATTACTGCGGCATCGCCGGCACCTTTCTGGCGGGGTGGATGTCCGACCGCTGGTTCCCCCGCAATCGATCGGTGGTCTCCGCTGGCATGGCGATAGGGATGACCGGGGTCCTGGTGATGGTGATGGGGGTGGGCTCCATGGGACTGCCCCTGGCGATGACCCTGGTGGTTCTCTATGGAATTGCTGGGTTTTTCCTGTATGGACCGGATTCCCTGCTATCGGGAGTGGGGGCGGTGGACGTGTCCAATCCCAAGAACGCGGTGGCGGCGGCGGGAATCATCAATGGGCTGGGGAGCGCCGGTCCCATCGTTCAGGAGGAGCTCATCGCCTGGCTTTACCAGCGGCGCAACGCCAATCTCGCTCCGGGAGCCCATGCCGACCTTACCGAGATCAATGTCCTGCTGTCGGGAGTGGCTCTTCTTTCCGTCGTCCTGCTGGTCATCCTGGCCCGGCAGGAGGGGGGCAAGGCCGCCTCTTCTCCCTCCTCCTGATACCTCTCCTCCCCCCAACCCGGCATGACCTCCCCTCCCCGTCTGGACACCCCCGAGGCACGCCGCGCTTATCGAAACGAGCTGCTGGGCGTCGCCGCTCCGCTGCGCCGAATCGGATTCGCCCTGGTGCTCCTCGGTGCGTCGGGGTGGGTGTGGGCTTCTCGACAAGAGCCCCTTGTTCTGGCCGCCACCTCTCGATGGTTTCAGGGGATGCTGGGGGTGGGATGGGCGTTCCTGTTGACGGCCATCGGAGTCCGCACCCGGTATCACCGCCGGAGGATGGCGGGGAAATGAAGAAGTGCTCCCCCCTCTCCACCCTCACCCCACCCGGCTGAACTTCTCGAAGATCCCCGGAAACCGGCGGGAGGGATCGAGGCGGGCTTTGATCTTCTGATAGCCCTCTTGGTGGTAGACGGTCCAGAATTCGGCTTCGCTGTAGTGATTGCGGGAGATGAGGGTCTTGATTCCCGACAGGGCATGGGTCTTGCGCTCCAACACCTCGGAGTGATCCACCGAAGGGTCGGAGTTGGGCTTGCCATATACCGCGCAGTCGATGAACAGCTCATCCCCCATGGTGAGGGCGTAGGCGGGATCGATCCACGGGTACATGGTGGGGATGCGGTAGGGGACGGTCCACAGGGGGTAGAAGCGGTACTCCTCCTGGTACCACTGGAAAAACTCTCCGAAGTTCCTGGCGGGGATGAACACGTCCACCACCACGTCGGGGCGCTTCTTCATTCCCAGGATCGGCCCCAGCCTCCCCGACCAGCGGATGAGGTTGGTGGACCCCAGAAACAGCTTGCCCACCAGGAATCGCACCAGCTTCCATTCCAGGGGAGGCACGGTGGCCGTCAGCCAGTGGCACTCGGTGTCGTAACGGAAGCAGTACTCCCGGGTAGTGAGCCAGTCCTCCTTCAGGCGGCGAGTGCTCTGGTAATAGATATCCAGCCAGCGGTAGGTAGAGACCTTGTCCGCCTCGGCGACGAACCTCCCCAGACACAGGACCAGTTCGTCCCCGGCGTGAACGATGCCATCCATGAAGTCAACGTCCCCCTCCTTGATCCTCAACCTCATCTCGGCATCGAAATCCTTGAAACAACTGAATTTTTTATACTCCATCTTCACAAAAGGCTGGGCAGGAAGGAGGCGAAAGGTCAGTCGGGAGAGGATGCCCAGGGTGCCATAGGAGCCGTGGATGGCATGGAAGGCTTCCGGATCGTTTTCCGGAGAACAGGTGATGACCCGCCCATCCCCGGTGATGATTTCGTATTCCAGGCAGTTGTCGTGGAACCCGCCATAGCGCCAGGACATGGACTCGACGGAACACCCTGCCACCGCCCCTCCCAGGGTGATTCCCTCCAACTCCGGCACCACAGCAGGAATCAGCCCCAAGGGAAGGGTGGCGTCCAGGAGGGAGGCAAAGGTCACTCCTGGCTCTGCAACGCAGACCCGGGCGGTGGGATCCAGGTGGAGGATGTGCCCCAAGGAGGACACGTCTACCTTGCGGGTGCGAAACCGGGGATCCCCCGGCAGGGGGACGACGTGATGCACCCCTCCCTTGTCGATGTGGACCGGTTCCCCGGTGTGGGCGAGGTCCCGAAGGGTCTCGGCGATGGCGGAGACCCGGGCAGCGTGCTCTTCAGGGGCGGAGAAAATGGGGTTCATCCCGGCCTTGTACCAGAGAACGGGGAGCTCAGCTTCCCCCGTCCCGCATCTCCAGAAGGAGGGCAAAGGTCACCGCTGCGGCCGCCTCTCGGGGCTTGGCACACACCCCCTCCATCGCTTCCGCCATCACCGTCCTCCAAAAGGGATGAACCTCCATCTGGTGAAGGAAGGCTTCCGGAGACCCTGCCAGGGCCAGGATTCGGGGAAGAGCCTCTTCCCAGGCAAAATCCCTCAAGAGATCGTCGGAGTTGAGGTTCCTCAGCCGAACCTCACGGTGGAGCTCAGCGAGGAGGGAATCGATCTGGACAGACAGGGCGGTCACCATCGGGCGTTCCCAGCCCTCCTTCCTGGGGGAAAGGCTCCCGGGGAAGCCATCCGGGAGGGCCAGCGGTTTGACCCCTCCCCGGAGTCGGGAGACAATGGGGCGCTCCTCTGGCGCCGTCAACGCGATGGCTTGCCTTTCCGCTCTGCCGAGGGCCCTCCCCTCTTTCGTCGAGGCAATCGTGCTCAAGCGTTTCCTGGTCTTCCTGCCCGTTGTTCTTGCCTTTTCCTTGATTCATCCCTCCGAGCCTGAAGCCAAGGACCTGCGGAATCGCTTCGGCATCGGCTTCAACAACCAGTTCTCCCCGGTCGCCAACCTGTCGGTGAAATATGGCTTCCCGGCAAAATCCCCCACCATCAACATCCAGCTTCAGGGTGTGTTCGGCTTTGCCTTCGCCGACTCCGCTGAGACCCGCCTCTTCGGAGGAGGGCGTCTCCTGTTCACTCTCATCGCCGAGGACAACCTGAACGTCTACCTGGGGGCGGGAGCCGGCTACGCCCGGTTCAGCGATGGGAGCGGTGCCCTGCGGATCCAGCCGGTTGCCGGGGTGGAGTTCTTCTTCTTTGGCCTGGACAACCTGGGAATCTGCGCCGAGTTCGGGGTGAACCTGGATCTCGCCGCCGGGTCCCTGGACGTGTCCACCACCTCCGGTTCCTTTGCCGGGGTCGGGCTCCACTACTACCTGTGATGGCCACCCACGGGCCCCTGGTGGCAACGGGTTGCCTGCTCGCTCTGGTCTCCCTCCTCGGAGGATGCGGCGAAGGGGATCCTTGTGACACTGCGGACGCTGCCAGAGGGGTTTTTGTCGCCCCCGCCGACCGACAGGCCTCCACCACCGCCACCGACTACCACAGCTTCACCCGCGTTCAGGCCGCCATTGATTCCCTGGCGGAGGAGAAGGGTCTGGGAGTGGTGTGTGTGGGGCGAGGGACCTACCCGGAGAGGGTGACCATTCCCGGAGGAGTGGCGGTGCGGGCCGCCCGAGGAGCTGATGTGGTGTTTCGTGCTCCCGACGCGTTTGCGCCAGCGGTGGTGATGCTGGGCTCCCTTCCGGGAAGTGTGGCGGAGTTGCGAGAAGTGACCGTGGAGGCCGAGGGAGTGGCGGTGCAGGTCCAGGGGAACGCTCTGCTGGCCTCCCTCACCATCACCGAAGCGGGCAAGGCGGTAGAGGTGGAAGCGGGAGCGCGGGCGGAGATTTCAGGAGGAATCTTTCGGAGCATCACCCAGGCGGCGACGGTGGAAGGTCGGGAGGGAGCCAAGTTGGAGATCCTCGGTACGGACTTCCACGGAAACGGGGTGGATGTTGCCCTTCTTGAGGGTGGAAATCTTGTCCTGGACGGCACATCTCACCGAATCACCTCTGCTGGAGACCTGATCCCCATTCAAGTGCAATACAGCACCGTGTCCCTGAATCGCCTGTGGATGAGCGCCGACGCCGACCGACCTGCCTTCGCCTCCTTCCTGGCCAGTGATGTGGAGATCGACCGGGCCGAATTTCGTTCCCCCTCGGGAGCCGTTCCCGCCCTGGTGTTCGACGATCAGGCCGCCCCCGCTTCCACCCTCCTGGCCACCAATGTCCTGGTGTTTTCGGGCGGAGAGGGGGGATCGGCGGAAGCCGCCATTCGCCTGGGAGCGGACACCGCCGCCTGGCTCAGGTTCTGCGCCCTGGTGAGCCGCGATGGCGGTTTTTCACAAGGAATTGAAGTGGTTGGCGGAGGATCTTCCCTTCAGATCACCTCATCGGTGGTGTGGGGAAACGGAGAGTTCCTGGAGGACTCCAGTGGCTCGGCCCTGGTGATGGTGGACCATTCTCTCCTTCAAGGAGGCTTCGTCGGAGAGGGCAACCTGGACACCGACCCCCTCTTTGTTTCTCTGTCCCGAGGCGAACTTCTGCCCACCACAACCTCTCCCCTGGTGGACGCCGCCATCACTGTCCCCGGGGTGGACACCGATCTGCAAGGGGACCCCCGTCTGGTGGGCAGTGCCCCCGACATCGGGCCCTACGAGGTGCAGGTTGGGAGCGACTAGCGTGTCCAGCAGGGAGTTTCGACGGTTGCCGTGGGCACTGGGAATCCTCTGGTGTTGGACCCTGGTCCTTTTCTCCTCGGTGGCCTGGTCCGCCAATTACCACCCCAAATTGCAGTGGAGGACCATCCACACCGCCCACTTTCGGGTTCACTTCCATCAGGGAGAGGAGGCGCTGGCCTTCAAGGCGGCCCGAGTCGCGGAAGAGGTCCACACTCGTCTGGTTCCCGAACTGCAGTGGGATCCCCAGGGCCCCACCCAACTGGTGATCCTGGATTCCACCGACTCCGCCAACGGCTTCGCCCAGACGGTTCCCTACCGCTCCATCACCATCTACGCCACCGCTCCTCTGGAGGATTCCTCCCTGGACAACTATGAGGACTGGCTGTGGGCCCTGCTGGTCCACGAGTACACCCACATCCTCCACATCGACACCACTTTGGGGGTCAATCGGGTCCTGCAAGCCATTCTGGGAAGGCTGTGGGTGCCCAACGGCATTCAACCCGGTTGGTTGACCGAGGGGCTGGCGGTCTATGAGGAGACCCTTCAAACCGGTGGGGGACGAGGGCGTTCGGCCTATACGGAAATGGTGTGGCGGGCGGCGGCCCTGGAGGGGAAATGGCCCCGCATGGACGAGGCGGAAGGCTTTCAGGGGCGATGGCCTTCGGGGCAGATCCGCTACCTGTTCGGGGGAGGGTTTCACCTCTATCTGGCGGGGCGATATGGGGGAGACAAGATCGCTGCCTTCTCTCACAGCCACGCCCGCACCGTCATTCCCTTTCTCTTGCCCTCCATCAAGACCTTCGGGCGGGACTTCCCCTCTCTCTGGGACGACTGGCAAAGGGAAGTGGAGCAGAAGGCGAGGGCCGACCAGGAGAGGATTCTGGCGGAGGGGGTGACCCCATCGGTGCGCCTCACTGCTCCGGGCTACCAGGGCACCCAACCGGTGTGGACTCCCGATGGCCAGCGGGTGCTCTACGTGAGGCGGGATC
>CAYRTW010000054.1:0-27312 GCA_964426935.1 uncultured Rickettsiales bacterium | reverse complement strand
GAGCGACTGGGGGGCTACGGTCCTCCTCCCACCATGGCCTGGGCGTGTTTTGAGTTGCTTTCCGGGTCCAACCCCGCCGTCGCCTACTACCTGTTCGGCTCCTTCATCGCCCGGGTCATCGACCTGCTGGGCACCGAGTCCCAGAAGAAGCGCTTCGTGGGCCCGGCCATCGAGCGCCACTGGGGAGGAGCCATGGTGCTGACCGAGCCTGAGGCGGGGAGCGATGTGGGAACCGCCCTGGCCAAGGCAAAGCACATCGAGGGAGACCTGTGGGAGATCACCGGGGTCAAGAGGTTCATCACCAACGGGGACTTTGACGCCACCGAAAACATCCTCCACCTGGTGCTGGCCCGGCCGGAGGGGGCGGGACCGGGCACCAAGGGGCTGTCCATGTTCATCGTCCCCAAGTTCTGGGTGAACGAAGACGGCAGCCTGGGGGCCCGCAACGGTGCCTACGTCACCGCCGTCGAGAAGAAGATGGGCATCAAGGCCTCGGCCACCTGCGACATGGCCTTCGGCGACCGGGAGCCCTGCCGGGGATTCCTGGTGGGAGAGAAGCACGAGGGAATCCGCCAGATGTTCCACGTCATCGAGCAGGCCCGCATGGCAGTGGGGGTGAAGTCCATGGCCACCCTCAGCACCGGCTACCTGAACGCCCTGGCCTACACCAAGGAGAGGGTGCAGGGCCCGGATCTGGCCCGGGCCATGGACAAGACCGCCCCCCGGGTCACCATCCTCCACCACCCCGATGTGCGGCGCATGCTGATGATGCAGAAGAGCCATGCCGAGGGGATGCGAGCCCTGGCCCTGTTCACCGCCTCCATCCAGGACGAGGTGGAGCGCCTGGGGGGTCACGGGGCCACGGAGAGTGCAGCGGCGGAGCGCCTCAACGACCTGCTCCTGCCCCTGGTGAAGGGCTATTCATCCGAGAAGGCCTGGGAGATGCTCACCCTGTCCCTCCAGTGCTTTGGGGGCTCGGGCTACATCCAGGATCACCCCATTGAGCAGTACCTGAGAGACCAGAAGATTGATTCTTTGTACGAGGGAACCACCCACATCCAGGCTTTGGACTTCTTCTTCCGCAAGGTCGCCAAGGACGGGGGAGCCACCCTGCAAACCCTGATGCAGAAGGCCCAGGACTTCATCTCCAGCGAGACCGGCGGAGAGGCCCTGGCCAAGGAGAGGGGTTTGCTGATGCGGGCCCTGATGGACCTGCAGGGGATCTTCACCGCCGCCCTGGGAAAGGTGCCCGAATCCCTCTACCACATCGGTCTGCAGGGCAATCGCATCCTGTTTGCGGTGGCCGAAGGGGTCATCGGTTGGCTCCTGCTTCAGCACGCCGCCATTGCTCTTCAGAAGCTGCCGGGGGCCTCCCCCACCGATGCTGCCTTCTATCAGGGGAAGATCGCCTCCGCCCGTTTCTTCTGCGCCGAGGTTCTCCCCGGATTGACCCTCACCCGCAAGTTGGTGGAGAACAACACCCTTGGGGTGATGGAGATCCCTGAGGAGGCGTTCTGAACAGAGGGCTGGAACCAAGGCGGTGGCTCCCTTGGGGGATTTCTCGGTCGGTCTTTCCGATATCGGATTCAGATATATAACGAGCATATGCGCACGATATCCATCCACGTTTCAGAAACGGATTACGCCGAGTTCAAGTCCCTGGCGGTGCAAGACGGGCGCCCGGTGGCGGAGCTGATCCGTCGCTCATGAAGGAATGGTTGAAGGAGCGAAGGCAGCACGGCGCCTCCCTTCTCGACATCAAACCGGTGAACTGCGGAGAGCCATTATTGCCGTTTGACCGATCCGAGCTCGCCGATGACATGTTTCGATGAATGGTCTGGCCCTGGACACGGACGTTCTGATTCCCTGGCTGGTGGAATCCAACCCTGGACACGCTGTGGCACGTCGTCTGGTGGCCCACGAGATTCAGCATGGAAGTGGAAAGATTGTAATGACTCCTCAGGTCTGCTGGGAGTTTCTACATGTGGTCACCGATGAGCGCCGCTATGCCCTGCCCCTTTCCATGCCAGACGCCTCGCTGCTGATTCGCACTGTTTGGAACGCACGGGAGACCCAACGCCTCCTGCCGACGGGGACCGTGCTGCCCCGGGTATTGGAGTGGATGACCACCCATTCCTTGGGCAGAAAACGGATCCTGGATACTGCAGTGGTGGCAACGCTGGAGAGGGGGGGAGTTCGCCGCCTGGCCACCTTCAACCGAAGGGATTTTGCCTGCTTTGATTTTCTGGAAATCGTCGATCCGGCGGCGGAGTTGAAGCCTGAATACAAGCGCTGATTCTGGGCGTCGGCTCTTCTCCAATCCCCTTGCTCACAGTCTTCCCCCTCACATCCCCAACTCCGACCGCAGCAGGGTCCAGGTGGCCAGGGAAGTGCCATTTCCGTCGAAAATGACCGCTTCGACCGTGGGGTCGGGGGCAGCGGTGTCCACATCCACGGTGATGAACAGATCCCGGTCATCAAAACAGGCGAGGATCTCGTCTTCATCGGGGCAGCCGCTGTTGCTGTTGGCCAAGGGGGAGGAGGTCAACTCGGGCAGGCTGTATCCCCCATCCGCTCCCTCCAACAAGCGAAACTCGCTGCGGTGAACGTCTCCCGACATCAGCACCACCCCGCCGATTTCCCTGTCCACCAAGGCTTCCCGAAACCTCGTCTGGGAGTCGGGAAAATTGGCCCAGGAGTCGTCGGAGCCGTCCAGGGTCCACTGGCTGCCGCAGGCGATGAACTTGAACACGGCGGTGGACTCTTCCAGGGCCGACAGCAACCACTCCTCTTGGGCCTCCCCCAGCATGGAATCCTCCATGCCTCGGAAATACCGATCATCCACCAGGAAGAACTCCACGTCTCCCACCCGGTGGTGGGTGAAGATCCCGGAGGTCTCCTCGGTACCATAGGATGGGTTGGCCCAGTATTCGGTAAACACCCGTACCGCCACATCTTTTTCGGGAGCCGTCCCGTCCTCGTTGTTGCCGGTGTAGTCGTGATCGTCCCAGGTGGCCAGGGTGGGGGTGGCCGCCTGCATCTCCCGCCGCAGCGGGCGCTCGTGGGCCCATCGATAATTCTGTCGCAGGGAGGAAAGATCCCCGGTGTTGCCGTAGTGGTTGTCGCCGATGAACAGGAACAGATCGGGGCTTTGAGCGGCAATGGCGGAAAAGATGGGCTGGTCGTCGTCGGAGGTGCAGGAGCCGAAGGCGAAACGAAAGCCGCCCGGTGAGGAAGAACCTGCTTCAGGGGCGGTGGTGAAGGACCAGGGGCCATGGCGCATGCCTTCGATCTCCAGATCCCAGGCCCAGGTGCTGGCGGGAGAGAGGCCGGCGATCTTCACGGCGTGGGTGAAGTCGGCAGAGGCCTCTGGCCAGGCGATGTGGGTCGGAGGGGCGGTGGTCAATTCCCCTTCATTGGGGGCCACCCGGAGCACGGTCCGGCGGGACGAGTCGGTGCGGAACCACAGGCGCGGGCCGTCCGGTTCGGTGGGACCCAGCAAGGGGCCATGGGTCAGGGGGGTGTCGAAGCAGCCAAGACAGTGGATGCCAAGGCCCTCGGGATCCGTCCAGGACAGGGTTTCATCCGTCTCGTCCCCCATCTCCACCGTCAGCCCGTCCCGGCAATAGAAGGGCTCTCCGTCCAATGAAACGGCTACGCAGGTGGGGCGCCACAGGTCGGAGCCGTCGTCGGTTTGGAGGGTGAGCCGATCCAGGGAGGCCCGGGAGAGGCCGGCCCCCTCGAAGGCCCACACCTCAGTGACACCCGCCTCGTTGTCGTTCCATTCCGGTTTATCCAGGGAGAAACAAGCGGTGCCGGAGAGGCACAACTCCTGGTAGCTGTCGGTGCCGTCGTAAGTGCCTGACCCGCTGCGAATGGTCAGGTGAACGATATCCACGGCATCGTCCCAGACGGGAGGGGTGGGTTCAGAGCATCCGGAAGGGTCGTGGGGGATCCCGTCATCGGCCTCTCCGTCACAATCCTGATCCACCCCGTCGCACACCTCTTGGGCCCCGGGGTGGATGCCGGGGTTGCCGTCGTCGCAGTCGGTGTCATCGGGGGAGCCGTCCCCGTCGGCATCGGCGGCGGCGGTGGTGTCGTCGTCCTCCTTCCCACCGTCGTCCCCCGCCGCGTCGTCATCTGCGGCGGTGACGTCGTCATCTGCGGCGGTGGCGTCGTTGTCCTCCCACGGGGAAGAAGTGCAGGCGGCGACCATCCCGGCGGCCAGGAAGAGGCTACCGAGGGAGAAAGGGGAGAGGAAGGGGAGACCCACGGGAACCTCCTGGAAGGTCTGGAAGCATACTCGTTTGAGCGTTCCAGGAAAGCTCCCGTCCCGGGCCGGATCCCAAGGAGAAGGGCTTGGGATCCCTCAGGAAACGCCGGTGTGCCCTGCGGTTCGGAGCCACCCTGGGAGCGACGGGAAGGGGAAGGTGGGGGGCTGGAGGGGAGCTACGGGCAAAAGAACGGCGTCAGATGCGCGATATTCATGAAGGAGGGAGAGCCCTCTCCAAGGGGCCGGGGCGGGCAGCGCGGGCAGGAACTCCCCAACCCATCCACCGAGCCAGGGTGGATGCCAACTGACGCGGATCTCCTTCTTCGGTCAGGAGCCCGGGAACGAGGCCGGGCCCCCTCAATCGCAGGGGGACGCGAGCGTCGTCGCTGTATGGGTTGCCGTGCTCCACCCCATAGGCCCCCCGATCATGCTCCTTGAGGAAGCAGGTCTGAGGCTCGGCCACCAGAAACAGGTCTCCTCCTCGCCGGGGATGGAACGACAGGGCCACCTCCTTTCCGAAGGGGAGGGAGGGGTCGATGCCCCCACCTGCCGAAGTGGGACGGGGAACGGTCACCACGTCCCTCAGTCCCGGAGCAGCGTTCAACACTTCCCGGGCGAGGGCCAGGGCCCTTCTCCTCTCCGCACCTTCCTCGGCGAAACGGGCCGGCAACCACATCCATGGTGCCTCGGTCCTCACCCGATCTTCGCCAAGCCCGCTGATCGCTGGAAACTCCGACCTCAGCGCCTCCTCCACCCTGGCCGCCAAGGTGTCCACCGCCACCCAGGCTAGAGGTCGTTGAGGAGCGCCGTGGTCGGCGGAAAGAGCTGTCCCCCAGGAATCCTTGCCCCGCCTGGCCTGGAGCCCCTTCCACAGCCGGTCCAGGTCCACATCCAGGCGCAGGAGTCCATCCAGGTATTCCCAACTCCCCGGGGTAAAGGTGTGGCCGATGTAATCGATGTGAGAGAAGCTGATGGCCAGCAGGTCTGGGGAGCCGTCCTTTCCCAACTCCAGGGCGTCCACCGCTTCCAGGGCGGCATCCACCAGCAGGGAGCCCGCTTCGGGGCGGGAGAAAAAGGGCTCCCAGGCGTCGATGCTTCCCTTCTCCTGGGCGGCCCGGGCGGCCTGAGGCTCAAAGTCCAGGTGGGGGAAGGCGCGAGTCATTCCCCGCCAGGGGGATTCCCAGGGCACGTCGTCCTCCTGACCGGTGGCCTGCCGATAAATGGCAGGCTCCTTCAGCAACTCCCAGGGCCTTCCGCTTCGCTCAGGGAGGGTGTCGGAGAGGGATTCCAGCCAGGCAGGGGGAGGGCGGGTAGAGGGAAGAGAGGAACCCGGCCGATCCACCACGAACCGTCCCGTCTCATCGTTGATCCAAGCCGCCAGATCGGCGTTGGGACCTCCCAGGAATCGGGCCGAACGGGACTTGAGGGATAGGGCCACTACCTTGCCTCTCCCGACTTGCACCGAATGCGCCAGGGTCTCGGTTCCCAGCAGGGCGTCAGGAACGGAGTCGCATCCCCTTCGAACTCCTCCCTCCCACCACTTGTTGCCAGTAATGCCATGAACATCGGGACCGGCTCCGGTGGACAGGGTGGCGTGTCCGGGGCCCGTGGCGGTGATGGCGTGGGCATATCGCAGGGTGCCCCGGAAGGAGGTTTGGGGGTCCTCCAGCCAGCGAAGGCCCCCCTGGAACAGGGGAGAGGTTCTCTCCCAGGAGAGAACAGGTAGCTGGTCCACGATGAGGAGGACAAGAAGGCGAGGACGGACGGGAGGAGGCGGGGAGCCCCAGGAGAGGGCAGTCCCCAGGAGGGAGGGGAGGATTCCCGCCGTCAAGGACAGAGCAAAACGCAAGAACCTCATCAAGACTCCTCGCCGGAGAAAGGCGCCAACCACCGGGTAGGAGGGATGCTGGTTCTATGTGAAGGCGAATGAGCGACGGAGAGGAAATATGAGGATGACAAATCCTGCCCGCTGGCATTCCCAGCCCCTCCCTGGCCATCCCCCCATGGCGCAGGTAGAGTCTCTTCCGAGGAGTCTCCATGTCCAAAAGCCCCGCTCTTGCTGCTGTTCTGAACTTCCTGACCTTCGGCGGAGGCACCCTGTATGTTGGGAAACGCCCCCTGGTGGGAGCCCTGCTCTGCGTGGGAAGCGTGGCCCAGGCCGCCGAGATCTATGTCTCACCCCCCGTCACCAACGCCATTCCCACGGTGTGGCCCTTCCTGATTGGCGGGTTGGTGGTGCTCAAGATCGGCCTGGCGGTCGACGCCTGGCCAGAGGCCCAAGAGGTCAACGCCGGCAGGTAGGAAGAAGAAGGCCTCCCTTCCCCTTCCCGTCTGCTGCAGAGCCCCCGCTTCGCCGCCTGCGCCACGCCACCACCACGCCCACTGTCCACATCAACACCTCGATTTTCCTAGGGTTTTCCCTCATCATTCCCTCACTGCACCCACACCCGCTGCCATCCCAGGGTTGACGGACAAGCCCGTCGTCATCGTCGTCGGCGTTGCCATCATCGTCCCCTGGAACACCGGTGGCGTCGTCATCATCGCCTCCACTGTTGCCGGAATCGGTGACGTGAGCGGTGAGGCCCATGGCATCTTCGGTGGGACCCCCTCCCCCTGGGTAATCGGCGAACCAGGTCACCCCCTCCTGAAGGAGGCCGAAGTACTGGGTCACGTCTCCCGCAGAGTTCCCCCTCAGGGTGACCGAGAACGAGCCCACGCTGCCCGGGGGAACCTCGACAGCCAACGTGGCGGCTCGGGTGGGGCTGATCCAGGAGGAATCCGCCAGGGCCGACGCCTGATCCCGAGGTACTGGAGCCAGGAAGGTTCCCCCCGGAGTCCAGGTGGACAGGCCGGTGTTGAGAACCTCAAAGGTGCCGGTGACGGTCTCTCCTGTAGAGAGGTCCACCGTTCCCGCTCCCGGCATCGGGAACGAGGACTCCTGCACCACGCCCTGATAAAAAGCCCCGGCGCACCACGCCGTTCCCCAGGCTTCGGCGCAGGACAGGCCATACCCAGCGCAATCCCCTTCGTAGTAGACGCCGTCGGTACACCATCCCAAAAGGGTTCCCCCCGGGCAGAGCCCTGCCTGACCGCCGTTGGTGCAGCGGGGATCGACGCAGTAGGCAAAGTCCCCCGACTCCTCGCAGGTGAGTCCAAAGTAGCCGCAGTCTCCCTCCTCGTAGAATCCCCCCTCGCAGGTGGCCAGGCGGGTGGCGTCCAGGCAGTATTTTCCATTGTCGATGCCGGTGCAGCGCGAGTCGGCCCCATACCAGCTCATCACTCCCAAATGATTGGAAACAACCCTCTGGGAGCCATCGGAGGGGTTGTTCACCGGAGAGCCATTTACCACCAGGGTGGAACTACCGCCCCCGTCCAGCATCATCCCATCCCAGGCGCCGAATTCCTGGAGGAGGGAGGTCATTTCGTTGAAGGTCATGCCAATGGATGCGTCGATACGCCCATCCACCACCACCAGAAACAAGGTATTCCCGTCGGCGGAAACACCAATGGCGGAGCGGGGATGGCGATCAGACGAATAAAAGGCATCCTCGTAGTACATGGGCACTCCGTCGATGAGGAGCACCGCTCCATTTCCTCCCACCACGTTCCACCACCGGGGAGTCCAGCCTGCCGCGTTGCCGGCCGGATCCACTCCGCACTCCTTGGTGACGTTGCAGGCAAAGAAGGACCAGTCCACCGTATCGGTGTATCCGGTCCAACCCCAGCCATCCCCCATGGCCATGCCCACCGGGTAATAGCCATCGTAGTCAAACCAGTCCCCGTTGATGGCCACCGTCGCCCCCACCAGCGAGGCGAAGCTACCCACGGTGCGCCCTCGCTCCTCCTCCTTGGTGGCCCGAAGCCAGATCTCCGGGCGGGTGAGATCCACCACCACCAGGTGGATGATCATGGGGTCGCCGGTGGTGCGATAGAGGCGGTCGATGCCGGGGGCGATGTTGGACCAGGTGTCCCCGGCGTGAACAGGAGAGAGAGGCAGAATGGAGAGGAGGAAGAGGAGGGAGAGAGAGGAGGCGAAGCGGGAAACGGCGGGGGGCATGGTCCTCTCCAGTCTCCCCGGACGCATTCTACGCCACTCCCTCAGAACTGGACGCCGGCACCGAAGGTCAGGGCATGGACTCTTTCGGAGATGTGACCTCGCTGGAGATCTTCTTCCCCATCTCCATCACGATCCGAACCGGTGAAGGCCATCCCGAAATCCCGAGATTGGAAATCATAAGCCACATCGAACACCAACCAGGTCAACGCGTGGAAGCTGGCCCCTACGTTGAGATGGTGGTTGGTGATGCCCCCTACGGTGAAGGTCCAGGTGGCGTCATATCCCAGGTGAGGCTCCAACCACTGCATGGGGAGGGTCCAGCGCAGGGCGGCACCAAACCGGAGTCCATGGAGCCACTTCGTCTGGAAGTGACCCACCCTCTCCCCCGAGGTAGTGGACTCTGAGTCCTCCCAGGTGAACAGCGTGGCGTCGTGACCGTGATATCCCACCCGGGGCACCAGCTCCAGGAGGCCCATGCGGCGAGTCAGGGGAATGCGGCCCCTCACCTCGGCGTGGATGTTCCACAGGTATTCGGAGTAGGTGGTGGCCCCGTTGTCGGTTCCTTCCACTCCTTGGGTGGTGGAATAACCGAAGCGGGTGAATCCCCCTCCCACTCCAATGAAATCCACCGGGAAGAATTCTCCATCCACCCCGATGGAGAGGGGAACGGCGGCCTTGGCGGACACGTCCATGACATCGTAGCCGTTGCGGGACGAGGTGAGGTCCACATCGGGAGCCACGCAAGCCTCCTCCACAGCGGCGTCGCAGGGGGTAGAGTCGTAAGTGTAGAAGCCGATGGGGGGATAAAGGACCAGGATTCGACCATGTCGGGGGAGAGGGGCGGCCTTTTTGGGAGGAGAGGGCGAAACCGACACAGGGGGAGATGGAACCGGAGTCACTGGGGTAGACGCCACCCCCGCCGTTCCACCGGTCAGGGGCACCGTGATCGTTCCGCTCGCCCCCGCGTCCAACGCCACCGCTGACACGGCAATGGCCGTCACCTGGGAGTCTGCTGGGGGTACCAGCACCGCCAGCACCGTCCCATCCCCCCGGTCCTGAACGTCTCGAAGGGTTCCTGCAGAGGTGAGAAGCAGGAGTCGCGCTCCCGGAACCAAGTTCCCTGAGGCGTCCACCGCCCGAGCGACCACGTTGGCGGCGGCGCTCCCGCCGACGGGGAGCGTGGCGGGGAGGACCATCAGTTGCACCGTCACCACCCCCGCTGCCGGAGAAGGAACGGGAAGAGGCGAGGGGGGAGGAAGAGTCCCCGTCGTCCCCGTCGTGCTTCCCCACACTTCCCCAGAGGTGGCGGCCGCCTCCAGAGTCCAAAGAGAGGAACCACCCAAAACAGCAAGGAGAATCGCCGCTTTCGCCGCGCAAGAAGTGGTGCAGTGCATGGACGTCCCCCTATCGGTCAAAAGGCGATACCGGCGCCCAGAAGGAGGCCAGCGGTCTGCTCGCGAATCATTCCCCGTTGCAGATCCTTCTCTCCGTCTCCGTTGGCATCGCTGCCGTTGAACTCAAAGGTCAAGCCCCGGGTGAGAAGGTCAAAGGAGGCATCCACCATCAGCCAGCGCAGGGGATGGAAGGTCACCCCCACGTTCAGGTGATGGTTGGTCATTCCGCCGGCGGTGATGGACAGGGTGGCGTCGTAGCCCAGGTGGGGCTCAATCCAGGGGCGAGGAGCGAAGCGCAATCCCAACCCCAGGCGCAGGCCGTGCAGCCACTCGGTTTCGAAGTGACGCTGGCGGGTGGGGTTGGGGTCGTCCTTGGTGGCCTCCGGCTGCACCCACCGGAACAGGAGGATGTCCTGACCGTGGTACCCAAAGCGGGGCATGATGTCCAAGGGCATCCCCCGATCCTCCATCAAGGTGATGCGCCCCCGGGCCTCGGCGTAGACGTTCCAGAGCTGATCCCCGAAGAGGGCGGTCTCTCCCTCAGGAGTGGTGACCTCGGTGGGAGTGGTGTAGCCAAAGGAGGTAAATCCGCCGCCAATTCCCAGAAACTTCGCAGGAAACACCTCGGCATCCACCCCCAAGGACAGGGGCAGGGTGGCGTTGATGGGGAGCTTCATCACGTCGTAATTGGTGGTCTGTGGGTCGAGATCGGCCTCAGGGGGTTCCTCGCAGCTATTGGTGACCGACCGATCACAGGGGGACGAGGAGTAGGAATAGCCGGCCAGCGGGTAGAGAAGCTGGATGCGACCGATTCGCGCCAGGGTGGAGGGGGCCCGAGGGGAGGCCGGAGTTGGGGAAGGTGTGGGGGAGGCCTCCACCACCGGAGCCGGGGCCGGAGTTGGGGCCGGGACGGAAGTCACCACGGGAGCAGGAGGGGGGGAGGACGGTCCCGGTGCGGTGAGGGAGAGGGTCTTGATGGCAGAAACCTTGCCGTCGGCGGTCATGGCCGATACGGTCACCGAGGTCATGTCCCCTCCCAGGGGGGCCTGAAGGCTGCCGGAGGCGGTGCCGTCGGAGCGGTCCAGGCGGTTCACCAGGGTTCCGGCAGAGGTGAGCACCACCATCTGGGCCCCGGGAACCTGCCGGCCCTTGTCATCGAGGGCCCGCACCAGCAGGGTGGCCAGGCTCTTCCCGTCCCGAGGGAGGGTGGCGGGGGAGAGGGTCAGCTCCAGGGTCTTCACCGCCCCGGCGGGAGATGCAGCGGGCGCGGGAGTGGCCGAAGCGGTGGGAGGAGGGGTCACTGGAGCGGGCGGCGGAGTCTTTCCCGCCTCCCCCCACACTCCACCCGACGAGGCGGGAGGAGGGGTGGCCGAAGGAGAGGTGGGTGCTGGAGTGGGGGTGGCCGGCGCCGCAGCGGGGGCCAGCACCGGCGGAGCTTCCGCCACCTTGGCTTGCATCCCCATCTCTCGGCGGAACCGCAAATTGGCCCAGGTCTGTTGGAGCCGTACCTGCTCTGAGCCCCCAGCCAATGGGAAGGCCAACCCCGGCACCCTCACCTTGCTTTGCCACACCGGTATTTGAGCGGACAGGTTCCCCGATTTGACCTCCACCACCGCCAACCCCTGGAGGGGCCCGGCGGTCATCTCAAAAGAGGAGCGACCATTGGCGTCGGTCGGAGACGCCGCCGCCACCTGTCCTCCCCCCTGAACAAGGGTGGCCTGGAGGGGGACCCCGGAGACGGGCAACCCATACCGGTCCACCGCCATGAGGGTGATGACCTGCTTGCCGGAAGCAAGCACCTGATCGTCCAGGGCCCACCCCATCAGGGCGAAGGGGGGACGGTTCCCCGCTGGGAAGGAGGCCACCGCCGACAGCACCGCCCCGCCCTGGGGGAGGTTCACCTGGGCGGTGTAGGAGCCATCCCCTGAGTCCTTGGCCTTGATGACTCCCCCAGAGGTCCGCAGCTCCACTCCCAGTCCCGGCAGACCACCGCCGCCGGTGTTGCTCAATCGGGCGTTGATGGCCACCTGGGTGCCCCCTTGGGGATCGGCGGGGTTGGTGGCCACGGTCAGGGCGCGGGCCAGGCCGGGTACCAGATCGAAGGACGCCGAGTCCTTGGAGATGGACTCTTCTCCCTGCAAAGCGACCCCCAAGGTGGCCTTGGTGGTGGTCTTGACTGCGTCGGGGGTAACGGTGGCGGCGTAGACTCCGTTGCCCTCATAGGCCACCGGAGACACCTTTCCTTTGTCAAAAGTGAGCACCACCTTCTCCCCTGCCGAGGGCCGCCCGAAGGCATCCGACACCAGCACCCTCACCGGAATGGGAGTGAATCCATCGGCAGGGAGCCAGGAAGCGGGATTCCCCAGCTTGACCCGGTTGAATCCCGGCACCTGAAGGTTCAGGTCGGTCTCGGTGCGAACACCCGCCGCGTCCACCACCACCACTTTGGCCGCTCCAACCCCGGGAGCGACTGCGATGGGCACCCGCGCCGCCCCGTCCGCTCCCGCCTGGGCGGGGCCGTAGGTCTGTCCTCCCACCGTCAGGCTGACCTGGGAGCCGGGGCGCCCGGTGTTGACCGGATAGGCCACCTTTCCTACCAGGGGAATGACCAGAAAGCCGAAGGTGCTCTCGGGGTTCCGCGCGTCTGAGACAGCCAGGATGCCCAGATGGGGGAAGTTGACCGCTGACGGGGTGTAGACCGCCTCAAACTGCCCGTTGCCCAAAGGTCGCAAGGGGCCGACCTGACCGGAGTTGGCGGTGACCTGAAGCTCCCGACCCTCCACCGGTTGGCCGTCCCGTCCCTTGACGGCGAAGCGGACCACCGTGCTCGCCCCGGGATCCAGCACCACCTGAGGGGGATTGGCGGCCAGGGTCAGGGAGGCGGCAGGAGAGGGCTGAAGGTTGACGGTGAACACCCTCTCCACCGTCTTTTTTCCCGCCTTGACGTTGGCCTTGATGGTCACCGGATGAGGGCGGCTGGAGACTGCCGGGGTATAGGCCACTGCGAACACCCCCGGGCCCACCTTGCTCACCCGAGTGTCCATCCTCCCTTCGGAGGCGGAAAACTTGAAGCTCGGCTCCACCGGGAATCCCCCGGTTTCATCGGTCACCACGAAGGCCAGGTTCTGGGGTGTGCCGTCGGCGAGAATGTCCCCCGGGGGAAGGAGATCCACCGAGCCGGGAAGTTCCAACTGAATGGCCACCTGGGCGTTTCCAGGATGGGAACCCAAGGATCCCGCCATCCACGCCAGCGCTGCCGCCAGGGCCACTCCCTGGCGCACCCCACCATGTCGTCCGCTGCTCCACCTTGTCCGCATCGCCATCCTCACACCCCAGCCCGGCAGGTTCAAGAAGCCAGGGTGGCCGCCATTCCCTGCCGATGCCTTCTAGAAATCGCGCCCGGACACGCTCCGGCGCGAGCGGCGGTCATATCACCATGGGCCTGCTTCGGGTGTCAACGCGGCGTGGATGTGGTTGACACCGGGTTGACAACCGTTTTTCTTGATGGGGGCGCGGAATCATCAACATCCCGTCCCCCCTGGTGGCCCAAGGGGGACGATGACCTATACTGGCGCCGGGAGATCGGGGAGGGCAGCCGCCGGTCTGGAACCGTGTCCGATCCCCCGGAAATCCTCCTTTTCCACGCCCATCTTCTCAGCCAGGACCCGGTAGAGGGTCGGGTGATGCGTCCCTATCCCCCCCTGGGACCCCGCTATGTGGCGTCCTATCTGGAGTCCAAGGGCTTTCGCGCCGAGTGGTTCGACAGCACCTTCAAGAGGGATACCGCCGCCTTCGAGATCGAGCTGAGCCGAAGGCACCCCCGGGTGGTCGGTCTCCATGCCCACCTGGCCACCCGGGAAAAAGCGGTGGAGATGGTGGCTTGTGCACGGAAGTTTGGGGCGGCGGTGATCGCCGGGGGTCCCGACGCTACCCGTCACCCCGATTTCTACTTGCAACGGGGCGTGGATGTGGTGGTGCGGGGAGAAGGGGAAGAAACCGCCGCCGAGCTGCTTCCCCGGCTGCGACAGGCGTCCTACCGGGTGGCTCCCTCCTTGCTGCAGGAGGTCCGGGGAGTGAGCTTCAGGGATGGAAATCGCCGCATCGACACCCCGGATCGCCCGATCCTGACGGATCTGGATTCCCTGCCCTGGCCGACTCGGCCGGTGGAGCACAAGAGGGCCTACATGGAGCAGTGGCGAATCGCCCATGGCTATACCGCCGTGTCCATGACCTCCTCTCGGGGAGTACCCGGCACTCCCGAACATCGTCGCCGACACCCGGGCAAGGTGGCCGAGGAGATGAACTGGTTGAGGGCCACCTTCGACCCCGACAAACTGCGCTTCTGCGATCCGGTCTACACCTCCGATCCACTGTGGCACGGGGAAGTTGCCGAGAGCCTCCGCAAGATGCGCCTGCGCCAGCCCTTCAACTGTCTTGGGAGACCTCAAGATCTGAGTGAATCCGTCGCCAAGGATCTGGCTCGGGCGGGTTGTTATCGGGTGGCCCTGGACGTTCCCACCGGCTCCCGCAAACTCCTGGCACGACGGGATCCGGGCTTTGCGGTGGAGGATGTCTACCGAGGGACCCGGCACCTGAGGGAGGCGGGAATCGATCTCGCCCTGTTCATTCACCTGGGTCTTCCCGGCGAAAGCAAAGAGGATGTGCGAGCCACCCTGGAGATGGTGGAGGTGTTGGATCCCCAGATCTTCGGCGTGTCGGTGACGGATCGGGAAGTGGCCGAGGCGGTTCCCGGCCTCATCGCCGTGACCGACGCCAGCGACGAGGGAGGGCCCCGCTACGGCGCCGATTTCTACCGATGGGCCCTGCGCCTGCTGACCGCCCGCATGACGGTGCGGCGTGGGAGGGCAGAGGGCAAGGGGCTGGCTTCCTGGTGGAGGGAAGCTGCCGCCACTCCGCTATACGAGGCCGCCTTCCGCGTGTATCTTCCCCGCCTTCCCCGGTGGCTGGACAGGAAAGATCCCTCCCCTCCCCGTAAGTGACCTATCCCGGAGCCCGGACATGGCCCAAGCTGACCCCTCCCTTCTCAAGGACGCCTTCGACCGCTCCGCTCCCGAGTACGACGAGCACTTTACCCATCAGGCCGTCCCCATCCTCCTGCGGGAGCTGGTGTGGAGGGAGTGCGACAAGGTGTTCCCCACCAAAGGACGTCTCCTGGATCTGGGCTGTGGCACGGGTGAAGACGCGGTGTATTTTTCCCAGCGGGGATTGAAGGTGACGGGGATCGATGCCTCGGACCAGATGGTGAAAGAGGCCTCCCGGAAGTTCCGGCGGATGCGCATGAGCAAGGATGAGGCGGAGGTGAGTGCCCTGCCCCTGTCTCGTCTGGGGGAGTTGGCCGGAGAGCCCTGGGACGCCGCCCTGGCCAACTTTGGGGTCATCAACTGCTTGACCGAAACCGATCTGGAGCGCTTCGCGGTGGATCTTCATCTGAAGCTGGCCCCAGGGGCTCCTTTTGTGTGTGTGCCCATGGGGAGGGCCCATCTGTTGACCGAGGTGGATCGCCTTCGCAAAGGGCAGGTGGGCCGGGTCCTGGAGAGGGTGCGGACGCCCTCCATGCACGTCCCCATCCAGGGCGTGGAGGTGCCGGTGCGCTACTGGACCGCCAAGGAGCTGGCCGGCGCCCTCCATCCTCGCTTCGTCCTCCATCGCACCCGGGCGGTGGGCATGCTGGTCCCTCCTCCCCACTTGTCCAACCTCTACCGCCGGTATCGCCGCCTGTTTCTGGCCGCCGAAAAGCTGGAGGAGAAGATGGGACACCTGCCCCTCCTCAACGAGCTGGGGGATCATAACGTTTTGATTTTCAAGCGGAATCCTTGACGGATCGCCCCAGGGCCGATGTGGCTCGGGGGCCCATCCTGGCTCCCCTGTTGGGACTGGCGATTCCCGCAGCCCTCGCCCAGCTTCTCTCCTTTTCCACCATGCTGATCAATCGCTACTGGATCGGAGGCCTGTCCACCGAGTCTTTGGCGGCGGTGGGTCTCTGCTCCTCCCTCCTTCCCCTCCTGTCCCAATGCCTGATGTGGGCCGCCCTGGGGGCCCAGGTGGTGATTGCCCGGCGGGTAGGAGCGGGAGACAGGGAGGAGGCCGCTGCCGCCGCTGGCCAGGGCCTGTGGATGGGTATGGTCCTGTCCCTGGTGGTGGGACTGGGGGGCGCCCTGCTCGCCCGAACGATGATGGGATGGCTCATTCACGACGAAGGGGTGATCCGGGAGGGAGCTGGATTCCTGCAAATCCTCATGGTGGGCACCCCCACTTCCTGCCTTCTGTTCACCGCCTTGTTCTCCCTCCATGGAGCCGGGGAGGCCCGGGTTCCCTTGAAGGCCATGCTGTTGGTCAACCTCCTGAACATCCTTCTGGATCCCTTGCTCATCTATGGCTGGGGACCCTTTCCCGCCCTGGGGCTGCCGGGAGCGGGGTGGGCCACCGTTCTCGCCCAGGGAGCGGGTGCGGGGTATGCCCTGGCCTTCTTGTTCTCCACCCGGGGCCCCCTTCCGGTTTCCTGGGAGTCCCTGCGCCCTCGCCGGGCTCTTTCCCTCCTGTGCGCCCGGGTGGGGATTCCTGCGGTGGCCGAGATGGTGGTGCGCTCCCTCGCCGCCCTCCTCCTCGCCGGCCTGGTGTCCCGGGCGGGAGCCCATGTCTCTGCAGGTCACACCACCGGATTTCTCCTGGTTCTTTTCCTGTTTCTGCCCTGCATCGGTATCGGCCAGGGGGCGGCCACCCTGGTGGGGCAAAGCCTGGGAGCGGGGGAGACCGCTCGGGCCAGGAAGGCGGGGTGGATGGCGGCGGGGTTGGCCTCTTCCTTGGGCCTGGTCCTGTCGGGGTGCTTTTACATCCTGGCTCCCTCTCTGTTGGGGTGGTTCGATTCCCATCCCGACACCATCGCTGCAGGCACGGAGATGATTCGCCTCATCTGTCCCGCCTTCGTCTTCTCCACCGGTGGAGTGGTGCTGGGGAGAGCCATGTTGGGAGCGGGGGCCACTGCTCCGGTGTTCTGGCTGACCACCTTCTGCCTCCTTTTCGCCCAAGTGGGGCTGGCCCTGTGGTGGGACCTGGGCCTGGGTATGGGTCCAAGGGGAGTGTGGTGGGCCATGTTCGCCTCCAACCTTCTCCAGGCGGCAGCCATGGGGGGGTGGTATCTGCGAGGGAGTTGGTTGAAGACCGCTGTCTGAGGTAGTGTCCCTCCGTGGCCGACATCGACCCATGAGGAGGAGGATCCCTTGCCCGCTCTCATCCACTTTGAGATCCACGCCGACGATCCCGCCCGGGCCATTCGTTTCTACTCCCGGGTTCTTGGCTGGCAGTTCACTTCACTGGGAGAAACCAGCTCCTACTGGAGGATCCGCACTCGTTCCTCCGGCGATGAGGGGATCGGAGGCGGCCTCCTTCCCCGGCGGGGCCCTCCTCCCCGGGAAGGTCAACCGGTGAACGCCTTTGTCTGTACCGTGGAGGTGACCTCCCTCTCGGACACCCTGGAAAAGGTGGTGAAAGAGGGGGGAACGGTGGCCGTGCCCCCCATGGCTTTGCCGGGGATGGGATGGCTGGCCTACATCAAGGACACCGAAGGAAACATCCTGGGATTGACCGAAAACGACGAAACCGCTGAGTAGTCCCCTTCGCACGACCCTCCCCCTCAGGAAAAGAGAAACCCCGCCACTCTGAAGAGGGCGGGGTTTCCGACCGGCGATGGCGGACGCCGGAACCGGTTGGCCGGGCCACAGCGCAGCCCCTGACCAACCCCTAGCGCTACTGCATTCCCGCCTGGGCTTTCATCTTCTCCCAGGTCCCCCGTGCCATATCTGCGTCCCGCCTGGCCTTTTCTGCTGCGGTCGCCTTCTTGTTGAAGGCGGCGATGGCCTCATCCAGTTGGGTCCTGAACTCGGTGGACACGTATTGACCCCGGATCTGGGAGGCATCGGCGCCCACCACCAGGGTCACCCGGGCATGCTCCAGCTCGCACTGCCGCATGAGCAGACCCGCCTCCGCCTTCTCCGCCTCGGCCTTGCGAGCCTCTGCCTCCTGTTTGTTCCAAGCGACCATGGACTCCACCGCCTGCATCTGCATCTCGGCGTTCTTGATGGAGCCTTCGGCCTTCTCGGCGCGGGGGCCGTCGGAAGCGGCTTGGGCCGCCTTCTTTTCCGCCTTGGCGGCATCCAAAGCGGCCTTCTTGGCATCCAGCTCCTTCTTGGCCAGTTTGGTGTTCTCCCCCGCCGAGTCCACCATTGCCCGGGTGCCCGCCGCCTCCGCCTCAGCCAGAGCAACGGCGTGGTGCAGTGGGGCCAGGGTGTCCCTCTGGGCCGGAGCCACCGCCCACACGTCGGCAAGGTTCACCGTGCGCTTGGGGCCTCCTGCCAAAGCCAGGGAGGGAAGGAGAAGGCAGGCAATGAGAGAGGCGGAGCGGAGCCAGAGCAGGGGCAACCGGGAAAATCGGCCCAAGGTTGGCAGGGGAGGGGAAAACGAAAGGGACATGGTTTCTCCGAATCGAAAAGAGGAGGCCCTAGCATAAGACCGAATTCGCTTCGGCACGCCCAGGCAACTGCAATGATCTGGCCAACCTTGGGCATCGTGCAAGTGCATCCTGGGGATCGGGAAATCTCTCTCCACGCCCCATCCCAATGGGTCCCCACGGACTCGACTTTCACCACCACCCACCCTCAGGGGACCTGAATCCGGTGTCCGCCATGTCCCGCTCTGGGGCCTCTCGTCAACTCCCCGTCAACCCCACGTCAACCCTGCGTAAAACCATTGCCCTCCTCAGCTAACTTCTCCCTGCCACCTGGGTCCGAGGTTAGGATTGCCATTGCACCCTGGCGGATCTCGGTTCCCTCCCTGGGAGCCTCTTATAGAGGGTGCTGGAGGCCTCATGCTCCCCCCCAGGTTCCTTTCGTCCCCTCTGGCCCTGACTCTGCTGGTCTTGTCCGCCTGCGCCTCCCTCCAAGAGGGTGAGGACGACGATTCTTCCCCTGTGGACGATCCCAGCCCCTACATCTACGACGACACCAGCGAAGCCCAGGAACCCTCCCTGGATGCCACCGAAATCGCCTCGGGGCTGGCCTCTGCCCTGGAAACCGCCCTGGCGTTGAACCTCGATCCCATCTTCACGGGATACCACGAGGCCATCGTAGGAGCGGACGGCGACTGCCCGTTTTCCTATGCCGAGGAAGAGCAGGGCTACACCATCGACTACTGGTACGACGAATGTCAGGCCAACTCGGGCACCACCTTTTCCGGATATGCCGCCCATGTAAGCTACCAGGACTACCAGCCCGAGGCCGATGGGTACTCCTTCACCGGCGAGGAACTCTATCTCCTGGGGGGTGAGATCCGCACCGAAGATGGCACCGTCTACCGGGGCTCGGGGGATGCCCAGTCCCTTCATGGCACCACGGACGATAGCGTCCTCAACTACAAGGTGGTGGGTGGGACCTTTGCCTGGGATGGGGACGCCGCCGAGGGAAGCTGGATGGAGTCGGAGCTGAGCCCCTTCTTCACCATCGGTGCCATATGGTTCCCCGCCTACGAGGCCCGTTACGTCCAATTGGGAGGGGGAATCGGCGGACTGGAGGGGGTGTTCGACACCGTGTCCATGTCGGGAAACCTCATCTATGACGAAATCCTGGGCTCCTCCTGCGATCAGGAACTCTCGGGAACCGTTTCGGTGCGAGAGCCGGGAGGAAACTGGTACGACGTCGTGTTTGATGGCCCCTCGGGAGAAGAGGGGGATGAAACCCCCGCTGAGCTGTGCGATGGCTGCGGCGAGGCCTGGTACCGGGGACAGTTGGTGGGCCAGGTCTGCGCCGATTTCACTGCCCTGCTGAACTGGGAGGACTCTCCATGGTAACCCCTCTGCGCTCCGTTGCTCTCTTGCCGATCCTGCTTCTCACCCTGGCTTCTTGCGCGACCAGCGAGGAACCCTCCGGGGACGAGCCCATGCCACAGATGGAGGCCACCCGCCTTCTCATCCGCGCCAGCCTGGATCTGCGGGGGGTGCGCCCTTCCCTGGAAGAATTGGACGCGGTGACCGCCGATCCCGCCTCCCTCGACGGCCTCCTCGCCTCCTTCCTGGAGGACTCCCGGTTTCCCGGACGAGCGGCCGATCTCCTGGCTCCCATTTATCGAACCCGAGTAGACTTCTACAACGCCGACCCCGCCGACTATGGCCTGGATCCCGACGCCGAGGGGGCCGCTTTCCATTCTTCCATCGGCGAGGAACTGCTCCAGATGGTGGCCACCGTGGCCGAAGAGGACCTGCCCTATACCGATCTGGTGACCTCTGACTGGTCCATGGCCAATGAAATCCTGGCCAAGGTATATCCTACCGACTATCCCGAGGGAGGCACCGGTTGGAAGAAGATTCATTACACCGATGACCGCCCGGCAGCGGGGGCCCTGGCGGCCAATTCCCTGTGGTGGCGCTATCCCTCCGCCACCAACAATTACAACCGCCAGCGAGCCAACGCCCTGTCCCGCATCTTCCTGTGCAACGACTACCTGACCCATGCGGTGGATTTTTCCCGCACCGCCGAAGACGCGACCGGGGCCTCTCTAGAAGAGGCGGTGGTGTCCGACCCCGGATGCGTCAACTGCCATGCATCTTTGGATCCCCTGGCCAGCTATCTCTATGGTTTCTGGTACTTCGACGGCAACACCGTCTCCGCCGAGTATCATCCCGAACGAGAGCAGTTGTGGAGGGACCTGACCGGGGTCTCCCCTGCCTACTACGGGGAGGAAGGATACGGCCTCGCCGATCTGGGACGTCAGATCGCGTCCGACAACCGCTACGTGGAGTGTGCCGTTCAATCGGTGTACGAGGCGATGCTGAGACGGGATTCCACCTTGGAAGACACCGACGCCCTCACCGCCCACCGGGAGGCGTTCCTGACCGGGGGACTGACCCTGCGCTCCCTGTTCCGTTCCGTCCTTGACGATGCCCGGTATCGAGCCGGTGACACTTCCGCTGAGGGGGCCGTCCCCTTCAAGATGGCCTCCCCTGAGCTCCTCGCCAGCCAGGTGGAGGACCTGACCGGGTATCGCATGAAGTACTACGGATACGACATGATGCAGACCGATTACGTCGGTTTGCGGAGCCTGGCAGGGGGAGTCGATGGATACACCATCACCCGGGCTGCGGATCGCCCCACCGCTTCGTTGGCCTTGGTGCAGGAGAGGCTGGCAGAGGGGGGCGCCGCCTATGTGGTGTCCTCGGACGTTCTGTTGAACCCGGCCCAGCGCCGGCTTTTTGGAGAAATCACCTTCGCCGAAACCCCCGACACCGGGAGAGAAGCCATGGTGGCTCAGATCCAGAGCCTCCACCGCCGGATCTTTGGAAACATGGTGACCGCCGAGGGAGAAGAAGTGGCCGCCGCCCTGGCCTTGTGGTCGGATCTGTACACCGCCGAGGGGGACATCCCTGCCGCCTGGATGGGGCTCCTGTCCTTCCTCCTGCGAGACCCGGACTTCCTCCTCTATTAGGTGCCCGTTCACTTGTGGTGAAAGGATTTTCCTCATGCTTTCTCGACGACTGATGCTCTCCGGCCTCGCTTCCCTCCTGGGGGCCGCCACCTTGCCGTTCTCTCCCCGCACCGGCCGGGGAGCTCCCTCTTCCGCCCGCAAGTTCATCTTCGTGTTCAACGTCGGGGGTTGGGACCCTTTGTGCGTCTTTGCCCCCCTGTTTGGAAGCAGCAACGTGGATATGCAGATGGGGACTTCCCTGGCGACTGCGGGGGGTATCGACTTCGTGGACCATCCGGATCGTCCGGCGGTGGCCTCGTTTTTCGAGCGCTGGCACGGAAAATCCCTCCTGCTGAACGGAGTGTCGGTGCCGTCGGTGTCCCACGACGTGTGCCAGACCCTGATGCTCACCGGGGCCACCTCCATGGATCGTCCCGACTGGCCCGCCCTCCTCGCTGCTGCTCGGGAGGCAGAGTTCACTCTCCCCCACCTGGTGTTGGGGGGCCCCTCCTTCCCCGGTCCCTATGGGTCGGCAGTGTCTCGAACCGGATACAACGGCCAGCTCCAATCCCTTCTTTCCCGAGACATCCTCATGGCCATGGATTCCCCGGTCACCGGTCCCGGGCCTCTTGCCGAGCGCGTCATCGACCGCTATCTGGGCCTTCGTGCCTCCGCCCGGGCGGGAGGGGCCAAGAGCACCGTGGAGGCGACCCTCACCACCGCCTTCGAGGACGCGGTGGGCCGGGCCTCCGCCCTGAAGGATCGACGCTATGATCTGAACCTGTCCGGCGGCGGAGACTTTACGGGTCGACTTCAGGTGGCGGTGGAGGCCCTGGCCCTGGGAGTGACCCGCTGCGTGACCTTGGACTCGGACGGCCTCTGGGACAGTCACTTCAGCAACGACACCACCCAGAGCTTCAACTTCGAGGCCCTGTTCACCGGCCTGGGATCCCTGATGGAACAATTGGACCAGACGCCAGGCCAGGAGGAGACCACCCTGGCGGAAGAAACCGTGGTGGTGGTGATGTCGGAGATGGGCCGGACCCCCCTCATCAACTCCACCGACGGGAGGGATCACTGGCCCTATACCTCGGTTCTCCTCATGGGGCCGGGACTGACCACCGATCGGGTGGTGGGGAGTTTCAACGACGCTTATTTTGGAGAAATGGTGGACCCGGCTTCGGCAGAGTTGGCCGACAGCGGTACCGCTCTCACTTCCGAGTCCCTGGGGGCCACCCTCCTGGCCCTGGCCGATGTGGACCCCGAGGCCCATCTGCCGGGGGTGGAGCCCCTCCAGGGGGTGCTGGCATGAAGATTGGGAACCGGTATTGGGTGAGGTGGGAGCTGGCCCTCCTCCTTCCCCTTCTGGGGTGCGTGGAGCCCCCAGGCGACGATGACGACTCGGCTGGTTTCTGCGAGGACACCCCGGTGCTGACCTGGGACAACTTCGGCCGAAGCTTCCTCGTCGAGAACTGCCAGACCTGTCACGCCAGCACCTCCCCCAACCGCCACGACGCCCCCGAAGAAATCACCTTCGACACCGAGGAGCAGGCCCTGGCCCTGGCCACTTCCATTCTTGGCGTCGCCACCGGCGAGAGTCCTGCCATGCCGCCAGAGGGAGGAGTTGCTGAAGAGGACCGGTATAAACTGGAGGTGTGGTTGCGGTGTTACGGGGGGTGAAAGCGACACCCGACGGTTCCTTTTACTGGATCCTTCTATCCAACAATTCTTCCCGTTCCCCCGCAGGGAGAAGGTGCTCGCTGCTCCCAAACCCCAAGACGAGTTGATGTCGCCCCCCCTCCTTCGCTTCAGGGGGCGGATCAAGCCGAAGGTGGCGGAGCCATTCTCGGACTTCAAGGCTACCCAGTTCTTTCGGCTCCAATTTGAAGAGTCCGCCTCCGTATACGCGGCCATGCCCTGACAATTCTTCTGTGGGTATCTGAGTCAGGAAATCCACAATCCGTGAGGCGGCGGCTGGGTCCCGACGCAACAAGGCAGCCAATTCACCCCGTGGAATCAGAAGCAGGTAGACATGGGTTGCGGTTGCATCGGATCGGTTCCAGAAGAAACGAAACGGATTCTTGCCACCCCGGCCTCGGCCCATATAGGTGACCAACACTGGGGCCACCGGGCTCTCCACCTCGGGCTTCTTCTGGTTCACCTCGGTCACGTTCCCTTTCCCTGCCGATCTCCCGTCGACGAGGGGGTTTTCCTACCCACTCGGTGTCCACCTTGACCAGGGGGACAGAGTCATTTCAACAACCGAAGACCGATCCGGTTTCGATTCCAGGCCGCCAGATCTCAGGGAACCCGGGGGAACGCAGGTGCAAGCAAGGAATGTTTGAGGGGCTTACGAACTGAAGCTGATCAGATGGAACCCATGGTGTTGGTGCCCGCTGGTTGCGCTCTCAGCGGGTAACCAGACGCCGCCGCCGCCATCCCAGCAAGAAGGCCATCAGGGCCACTCCCAGGGAAGAACTCCCGATAGGAACCGTGGCACAACTGGAACCACCGCCGAAGGGAGAGGCCGCGTCAGGAGACTCGGATCCATCGCCGGCACTCTCTTCAGCAGCAAAGGGAGAGGTGGTGGAGGCGGCCTGGAGGTCATCGGGGCTGGGAGGAGCGTTCCAGGTCACGTCGGGGAACTCGGCGTCCAAGGCCTCCTGAATCTGGCTTTCGGAGATGGAGGGGTAACCGGTGCCCTGGGCGGCGATGGTCATGTCCCGGCCGATGAGCACGAAGCCGGGCAGGCCGGAGCCCGCTCCCAGGCTGGTGCCCGCGCTGAAGCTGGGGTCGGCCATCACCGGGAAGGTGAGCCCGTATTGCTCACACCAGGCGGTGAGGTCTTCCTCGGTGGGAGTCTGAGAGGCGTTGTTCTGCCCCAGCAGGCTGAGGATGATGAACCCTTGATCGATGAAGGTCTGGTAGTCGCCTTCCGCCGAACCGGCGGCTGTGTTGCAAGCACCTCACCAGACAGCAGAGGAGTCCACCAGGATGGCGTTTCCGTAGAAGGACCAGAGCTGCACTTCTTCGCCGAACTGGTCCAGCAAGGTAAAGTTGCGGGCCACGTCCCCGACCGCGCTGCCGGTCTCGGCGGTCTCCAGTTCGGCGGGCCAGGGATGACGCTCCCAGCCACCGATGTAGGGGTGATCGGTCTCTGAAGAGGGATCGGAGTGGCCCCACACCTCTTCGCCGTCGTCGTATCCATCCCCATCGCTGTCGGTGGCCGACGGATTGCTGCCCACCGAAGTTTCGTAGGTGTCGGGGAGCCCGTCCTCATCGGTGTCGATGAGATCCGGATCCACCGAGTCGCAGGCCGCCAGGGGAAGGGCGGCCAGAGCCAGTGGGGTGAGGTACCAGAAGGAGAGGGGAGAGGGCGGTCGCATGGTCTAGGACCTCCGAAGCTTGCCCTCACAATACTCTCAAGTATCGGAGGGGGGCAACAGGAGAATCGAACTCCGATGGAGCCCATGAAAGGAGGTCCACAGCCTCAATTTCCTTGCAATTGTCGTGAGCGCTGCCGGGACGGGATTGTCGACCGGTTTGAGCTTTTGATGGCCACGGCGGCACCGCAGCGGCTCTTCATGGACAGGGTCGAGGTCCTTGAGATCAGCGGGATGAGGGAAGAGGTCTGAGAGATGGCGAAGGGAGGCCTCTGGTGTTAGACTGGTCGAAGACTGGTTGATGGAAATTGAAGGGAGGTTCCCATGAATGTCTTTGGTGCCTATGAAGCTAAAACCCGCTTGAGCGAGCTGTTGGACCGGGTAGAGAAAGGGGAGCGCATCACCATCACCCGGCATGGAGTGGTGGTTGCCGTTCTCCAGCCCCCGAATCCAACCCCCACTCGGGATGTGGGAGGCGCCGTTCTTGCCCTTCGTGAGTTCCGAAAAGGGCGTTGCATTTCTACCGAAGAGATTGCCTCTTGGATTGCCGAGGGAAGGGACTGAGGGGATGGATTTCGTTCTGGACAACTCCGTCGTCATCGCATGGGGGCTCAACGAGGAGTCTGCATATGCAGACAATGTGCTGGGAATGCTGGCCCATCACCAGCCGGTGGTCCCTTCGGTGTGGTCTCTTGAGTTTGCCAATGTGCTGGTCATGGCGGAGCGGAAGGGGCGCATTTCGGCATCAGATGTGGGGAGGATCAGGAGCCTGGTGCTCGCCTTGGGTATTGAAGTGATCCCTGAGCCCAAGGGCCGAATCTTCAACGAAGTCCTGGATCTGGCCCGAGCCGAATCCCTTTCCTCCTATGGCGCCTCGTACCTGGATCTTGCTCTTCGTCTGGGGAGCCCCATCGCCACCCTGGACATGCGCCTCAGGGAGGTCGCTCATCGGCGAGGTGTGGACATTTTCGGGGCGAACTGAGCAGACACGACGAAGGGGCCGCCCCCCGTCCGCTCAGAAATACAATCGCACCCCTCCCGTTCCCGCCACGTCGAAGCCTCCTCCGGTGCCGTCTCCCACCATGTAGTAGATGCCCATGGGGGTGACCTCGGCGAACAGCTCGGCGGGGACGCCGCTCTTGCACACGCTCACTCCCAGGGGGAGGCCGCCGCCGATTTCGGTGTAGAGGGCGTCACCAGATTTGGCGAGGCGAAGGCGGGCAGAGAGTCCAAGGGTGACCTGCAGGGTGACATCGTCGCCAATGGGGGGAAAGTGGAGGCGGTATCCCAGTTCAGCGGACAGACTGTTCAGCAGGGTAGCCCCACCTACGTTGATGACGATGCCGTGGGCCCGGGCGGGCCAGATCTTGATGGAGAGGCCGTTGGTGGTGCCCACCACAAAGCCCATGCCGAAGGGGCCGCCTCCCTTGAGGGCGGACAGGGGCTGACCGGATGATTTCTGGGGGGTGGACTGGAGGGTGGGCGCCGGCCAGGTGGTCTGGGCGGAGGCAGGGTGGGCCAAAGCCAGGGTACCCAGGAGCAGCAGCAGGGAGAGAAAAAGCTTCCGGGGGGAGAAGAGCAGGGGCATGGTTCGACGGGCTCCAGCGGGGAGTGAACAGGCACAGCGGGGCCCATCCTACCGCGAACGGCCCCCGAAAACAGGGGAGGGAGTTTGACTCCTTGGGCAAAACGCGGCGGGGCAGTCACAGTAGCGGCCTGTCTGAGGAGGGGTAGGACTGCATTTGGGGGACCCGAAGAATGATTTTTTGAAATCGCTCCCTTCCTTTCGTTCATCTCCCCAGGAGGTGAGAGTGCTTCCATCGTGCCCCTGCGGCGGCGGGGGTGAAGCCTCTTCATCTCCTGGATTTGGGGTCGGGCCGCTGGTTCGGGTGCTCCGGGCGCCCGGCCGGGCAGCGCAAGCGCGAATGGATTCGTGCTGACTGCGCGCAATAAAGGCGGGCTGCTTTCGGCGACACCGGAGGCGGCCCGCCTTTCATTTTTTCTGTGGGGGAGGGGCCTCGCTTTCAACCGGGATTGGGGAAGACCGCCGCCATAGACGCCAGCCTGCCAACAGGGTCACCAGGATCCCTCCTCCCCTGGCGAAGGGGGAGGCAACGCTGGGGAGCAGGGCATCCCGGCTGGCCAGTTGGAGGGTCGCTTCTGGGGCCAAAGACAGGACCAGTCCCAGAAACAGGCTTCCTCCCCAGGCCACCTGCCAGGCTCGCCTGGGGGCTTCTGGGGCTCCCCTCCACAGCCCCAGGGGGAGGGCCACCCCCAGGGCGAGCAGGGCCCCCGTCCACATCCTTCCCAGGCCGGCAACCCCCCAAGCCGTTGTCAGCAAGGCCAGCATGGTCAGGGGCAGGGCAAAAAGGACCGTCCCCAGAAAAGGAGGAATCGCCTCCTTCAGCAACAGAGGCACCGCTGAGTCCTCATCTCCCCGCAACCGCAGCACTCTTCGCTCCCGACGCAGCTCCTGAGCCAGCACCGTCAGCAGCCCGATCAGCAGCAGGGCCACCGCATGGCCCAGAACCGCTCCCACCGCCAATCCCTTGGGCCCCAAGGGAGGGGCCCCGAAGCGCCCGTACCCGAGAGCCGTGGCGAATCCCATCCCCACCGGCAAGGAAACCGCCAGGGCCGCCACTCCGTATCGCGGCCTCTCAATGCCATCGAAATAGCCCTTGAGAATCCACAGAAGCCCCAGGACCGACAGGCCCAGGCCCCGAATCTCCCCATACC
>CAYRTW010000053.1:0-27575 GCA_964426935.1 uncultured Rickettsiales bacterium | reverse complement strand
CGGCGCCGCGACCGAGACCGAGATGAAGGAGAAGAAGGCCCGGGTCGAGGACGCCCTGCACGCCACCAAGGCTGCTGTCGAGGAGGGCACCCTTCCCGGCGGTGGAGTCGCCTACGTCCGTGCCCTGCCCCGCCTGGAGGCCTTGAAGGTCCAGGGAGAGCAACGGTTCGGCGTGGAGATTGTCCGCAAGGCCCTGGAAGCCCCCATCCGCTACATCGCCGCCAACGCCGGCCTGGATGGCTCCATCGTGGTGGACAGGGTCCGCAACGGCGGCACCGGAGGCTACGGCTACAACGCCGCCGCAGATGTGTACGAAGATCTTCCCGCTGCCGGCATCATCGACCCCACCAAGGTCAGCCGGTCGGCCCTCCAGAACGCCGCCTCCATCGCCGGTCTCATGCTGACCACCGAGGCGATCGTGGCGGAGAGGCCCAAGGAAGACAAGGGCGGTGCCGGTGGTGGACACGCCGGCCACAACCACGGTGGAATGGGCGACTTCTAGAAGTCTGTTCCAGGGGAGGAGGAACGGGGCGGCTTGCCGGCTTTCGTTCCTCGCCCCTTCGCCACAGAACTCAGCCCCCCACGGCTTCGGCCCTGGGGGGCTTTTTTGTGGCGGGTCGGGGCAGGATCACCAACCGCGTCCCACGAGAGGCCAGCGAGCAGGAGCCCGACGGTCAATCCACCTCTTCGCTGCTGTGAACCTGAAACTGGATGGTGACGGGAAGGGACTCGGTGCCGGCCAGATCCCAGGCCAGGGCGACCACTTCAAAGTCGGTGGCGGTGCCGTCGGTGGGGATGGTGAAGGAGGCGTAGGCGGTCACCATGGAGTCGGGAAATTCTTCGTCTCCCTCCCCAGGATTGCGATCCTCTTCCTCGTCGCCGTCCGAGAGAAGAGCATCCATGGCGTCCGAGTCGGGGCAGACAAGGGAGATCTGGCCAATTCCCCCCGAGTCGCTGGCCCGGGCGGTGACCCTCACCGACTCACCGGGAACCACATCCAAGGTTCCGTAGGTGGTGTAGGAGTCCGCCTGCACCGTTCCGGAATAGCTGGTGGCCTCCACGAACAGGTCGGGGCGGGTACCATCCTCCCCTCCTTCCAGGTCGTTCAACGCCGCCTCTTGAGCGCTACACCCCGCCAATGCTCCCCAGAGGGACACGCTGATCAGGGCAGGAAACCTCCACATCGCTGGCTCCTGACGGCCTCCCCACCGTCTGAATCTCCCCCTTTTCTGGTCGTGGAGCAAGGGCGGTGCCACATCGCCGGGCACGCATCCGCCTGGATTTTACCTCTTTTTCCCTCCTGGCCAGCGTCCACGCCTGGCGCCGAACCCTGCATCAAATGTCGGTGGCCACCTGCTCAGCCGCCAGTTGCGCGTTGATTTCCTTGAGGGAATCCCGCATCCGGTCCACCCACTCTCCCCGGATGTTGGCCTGGGCCGCCCGATCCAGCACCTGTCGATAGGTCTCTCGGGCCTTGAGGAGGAGGATGACGGTCTGTTCCTTGAGCACCTCCCGATACGCGGGTTCCTCGGCAGAGGTGAGGGTCGTGGGGCGGGGAGACTGGAGGACATCAATGCGGAAGCGCCGGTACAACTCCCCCAGCCGATAACCCGCCGGCCCGACCCACTCCTGGACGCCAAAGCGGATGGCCTCCAGGTACTCCCGCTGAGCGGTAAGGATATGACGAGCCTTCTGCTCCAACTGGGCCTCGGCCCGGATCCTGTCGTCCACGTTGTCAAAGAGAATGGCCTCCGCCCTCATTCGCGCCACTTCTCCCAGCAGGAAGCGGACCATGGCCCCATGATAAGGAGCATAGATCAGGGCGTCCCTGCTGCTTCGGTAACGCCCCTGGAGCATTCCCAGGGTGGACTGGGCCCGGTCAAAGGCACCGGTCAGGAGATCCACCTGGGCGGTGAGGGCCTGGGCCTCAAACCGATCCGGATCGGAGAGGTGATTCCCCTTCAGGGCCTGTTCCAGGAGGGGACGAGCCCGGGCGGGATCCCCAGCAAAAATGAACACCCGCGCCGCTCCCAGCCGAACATCGTCGCCATCTCGGGCTTCGGGGTGATCGGTCAGATAAGCGAGATAATGACTGGCAGCGCGGGCCGGCTGACGGGCCCTCTCCGCAGCCAGGGCGGCGTTGAACCGGGCCTCTCCCCCCTTGTCGCTTTCCGGGAACCGCTCCAGGAGCCTCTCGAACAGCGCGAGGGCCTTCTCGTATTCCTTGAGGTCGAAGGCCAGACTCCCCAGATTCCACAGGTCATCTGCGGTGTAGCGATCCAGTCCAGTCAGACCATCGGGTTGGGACGGGAAGGCGATGGGGGGGCCGGTCACTCTCCTTCGTTCGGTGGATGTCTCGACCTTGCCTGTCCTCGCAGAGGACCCGGCCTCCTCGGCAAGCAGCTCCCCGGGCAGTCCCAGGACCGCAATCACCAACAGGAGCTTCCACCCAGACCGAATCACGCGACGCCTCCCGCAGGGGAATCTAGCAGGAAAGACGGAGAAAAAGAGAAAATCTTCGCGGGTGCCCCGCCGCCCAAGCGTGGAAACGGAGGCCCCCCTCATGCCTCGTCCGCCAGAGCCGATTGAAGGGACTCCCATTCCCGGTAGAGAGAGGCAACGGCCTGCGCTTCCCTCTCCCTTTCTCCCTGGACTTCCCTCAACTTCTTGTAGTCACTGGCGATCTCTTCCCGCCCCAGGGAGGCGTCCAAAGACGAGATTCTCTCCTCCCCCACCTCGATGGCGACCATCAGCTCCCCCACTCGCCTCTCTGCCTTCTCCCTTGCCCGTTTGCGGCGCCGGGCTTCCTCCCAGTCCTGCCCTCCCCGTCCCGCCCCCTTTCCGGTGACCTCTCCCAGCGGCGAGGGGTGGGTGGAAAGGGGGGGCCCCTTGTCTTCGTCCTCTACCAGGGAGCCGATGAGCCCGATGTCCGGGGCCGGCACCCCTGCCACCCTTGGCAGGGTGTACCCCGCCTCCCGCGCCTTTCGCCAGAGGAAATCTTCATACCCTTCAAGCCACAGGGTCGCCGTTCCTCCCCGCACCTCCACCACCTTCTGGGCCACGGCGCTGGTGAAGGAGCGGTCGTGGGAAACAAAGGCCACCGTCCCCGAGAAATGACGAATGGCCTCCTCCAACACCTCCTTGCTCTCCATGTCCAGGTGGTTGGTGGGCTCGTCCAAGAGCAGGAGGTTGGCGTTCTTGACGATGACCCGGGCCAAGGCGAGGCGATTCTTCTCCCCTCCCGACAACACCCGACAGGGTTTGGTCACATCGTCCCCCACGAACAGAAACGCCCCCAGCAGGGACCGCAACGCCACCTCGGACCACCCCGGTGCCGCCTCCCGAAGGGCCTCCAGCACCGGCTGCTCTCCAGGCAGTTCATCCGCCTGGTCCTGGGCGAAGTAGGCCACCGAGGCGTTGTGCCCCAAGGTGCGATGCCCCTCATCGGGGGCTTCACGACCGGCAAGTACCCGGATCAATGTGGATTTCCCCGCACCATTGGCACCGGAGATGGCCACCTTGTCTCCTCGGAACAAGGTGAGATCCACCCCCGACAGCACCCGTCGGTTCCCATAACTCTTGGCCAGATTCACGGACGTGAGCAGCACCTCGGAGGAGCGGGGAGGCTCGGGAAACCGGAATCGCACTGTCCGTTCCTTCTCCCGGGACACCAGCCTCTCGATCTTGTCCACCTGCTTGATGCGACTCTGCACCGCCGATGCCTTGCTGGCCTTGTAGCGGAACCTCTCGATGAACTTCTCCTGCTCTCCGAGGGCCTTCTCCTGGCGTTTCACCGCTGCTTCGTGACGGATCTCCGCCTCTTCCGCCTGGCGCCGGTAGGAGGAGTAGTTGCCGGTGTATTCGGTGGCCTGCCCGCGCCTCAGTTCGATGACCCGTTGAATCACCCGGTCCAGGAAGAATCGATCATGGCTGACCAGGACCACGGCCCCGGGGTAGCGGTCCAGGAACCCCTCCAACCAGGTGCGGGCCTCGATGTCCAGATGGTTGGTGGGCTCGTCCAGGAGAAGATAATCCGGCGACTGGAGAAGGAGGCGGGCCAGGGCGATCCGCATCTGCCACCCTCCCGAAAAGGTCTCCGCCGGGGCACGAGCCGCGTCGGCGTCAAAGCCCAGGCCCAGAACGATGCGAGAGGCGCGGGCCTCCAGGGAGTACCCTCCCAGTTGACGAAAACGCGACTCCTTGTCCTCGTAGGCGGTGAGGATGGCGGCGTGGCGAGGATCGTCGTGGGGAACCTCCCCCATCTGCTGCAAGAGCCTCTCCACCTCCGCCCCCAGGCGCCGAATCCCCTCGGCAGCGGAAAGCACCTCATCCAGCACGGTCCGGCCCCGGTGAACGATGCCGGTCTGGGGCAGGTATCCCACGGTGGTCTGCCGGGCCAGGATGAGCTCCCCCCCATCCAGGGTCTGCTGGCCCGCCGCCACCTTCAAGAGGGTGGACTTTCCCGCCCCATTGGGCCCCACCAACCCTACCCGGTCCCGGGGATTCACCAGAGCCGAAACGCCGTCGAGGAGGGCTCGGGTCCCAAAATGCAGGGACACCCTGTCAAAACGCAGCACGGGTCACTCCGCGAGAATGGGGAGAAGAAGGGAGGAAGAAGAGGCCATCGCCGGGCTTTCGCCTTCACCATCCTCGCTCCCAGGAAGGAAGGCGGGATCTTCATCCCCGTGGGTCACCACCTCCCCCTTGAGGGAATGGGGGAAGGCTCCGGTGATTCGGACCGACAAGAGCTGTCCTCGCACCCGCTCGGGAGCGGGAAAATTGACGATCTTGTTGCCGGGAGTCCTCCCCGTCTGCCACGCCTTGTCGTTTCGGCTGCTCCCCTCCACCAGAATCTCCTGCACCGTCCCCACCAGGGCCTCCATGGCCACCGCCGAAAAGGGGGCTTGCAGGGATTGCACCCTGGCCAATCTCTCGGTCTTCACCTCTTCTGGCACATCGTCGAGCAGTTTTACCGAGGTGGTGTGGGGACGGGGAGAGTACTTGAAGGAGTAGATGAAGTCGTATCGAACGGCTTCAAGCAAGTCCAAGGTGGCCAGGAAATCCTCCTCGGTCTCTCCGGGATGACCCACGATGATGTCGGTGGAGAGGGACAGATCCCCCCTCTTCTGCCGAAGCCTCCTCACCAGATCCAGGTAAAATTCCCGGTCGTGCTTGCGGCGCATCAGGCTGAGCATCCGGTCGCTACCGCTCTGCACCGGGAGATGAAGGTAGGGGGCGAGGGCAGGCACCTCGGCGAAGCATCGCACCAACTCTTCGTCCAGATCCCAGGGATTGGAGGTGGTGAAGCGGATGCGGGCAATGCCGGGAACCACGGCAACCTCCCAAATCAACTGGGGAAATGCCCCTGGAACCCCGCCATAGGAGTTGACGTTCTGCCCTAGAAGGGTCACTTCCCTCACCCCCTCTCCCGCCAGGCGGCGCACCTCCTCCACCACCTCCCCTGGAGAGCGACTTATTTCCCGTCCCCGGGTGTAGGGAACGATGCAGAAGGAGCAGACGTTGTCACATCCCTTCATGATGGTGACAAACGCGGTGACCTCTCCTTCCTCCCGCGCCGCCAGATGATTGACGAAGGGGTAGTCCTGCCGGTCATGAAATCGTGCATCCAGGACGCGCTCACTACGAGCTCGGCCCACCATGTCCACCACCTGGGGGATGGCGTCAGGGCCAAACACCAGATCCAAAAAAGGATAGCGATCCAGCAGTTTTCCCTTCTCCTGCTGGGCGTAGCAGCCGGCAAGCCCCAGGATCAGGTCCGGTCGCTGATTTTTGAGGAGGCGATATCGCCCCAGGAGGGAGCGGACCTTGTGGGCCGGTTTTTCCCGCACCGAGCAGGTATTGATGAGGATGACATCGGCCTCCTCCGCCTGAAGAGCCCGCTCATAGCCGGCGTCTTGGAGGAGGGCCCGCATCTTCCCCGAGTCCAGATCGTTCATCTGGCAACCGAAGGTCTCGATGAAGGCCCGGCGGGAGGGTTTGATTGGGGACATGGGAGATTCCGATGGAGGAAGGTCTGGGAAGACGCTCAGGGTGTGTTTGACGGGGAAGGGCGGGGGGAAACATCAGGGTTCCGACTGGATGACCTTCTGCTACCAAACGATATCGACACCATAGGGACCCAGAAAAGGAAGGCTCGGGTATCCATGAAGAAGGTTCACGGCACCCCGCCGCCAAGGAAATCCGCCGGAAGGGGCTCATCGAAGTCATCCGCCATCCACATGCCCCCCCATTGAGAGCCAGGAACACGCTCAGTGCGGTTGGCTGAATCCAGAGGGGCAAGACGGGCTACTGGCATCCCCGCCCTGGAAATGACGATCTCCTCTCCAGCCATGACCCGCTCTAGAAGGGCAGCAAAGTGGGCCTTGGCCTCATGGGCATCGAATTGAACAGACACGCAACCTCCCGCCGGATGGACCCCGCGCGCACCGAAACCCTAGTCTACCCCTCCCCGCCATGTCCACGCATCGCACCATTTCCCAAACTGCACCCACGCGGTTCACCCCCGCAGTTCAGCAGCCAGATCCGACCCATCGAAGGCCAGGGATGGCATCTTGCGGTCGATGCGCTTCACCAGACCGATGAGGGTGCGACCGGGACCCACCTCGGCAAACCTCTCCACCCCGGCGGCCATCATCGCCCTCACCCCCTGCTCCCACATCACCGGGCGGCTGACCTGGGCCACCAGCCTCTCGGCGATTCCGCCAGCGTCCTGGCACAGGCGGGGCTCGACGTTGGGGACATAAGGGATTTTCGGGGAAGAGATGGCCACCTGCGCCAGGGCCTTCCGCAGCCGATCCCCCGCCGGAGTGAGGAGGGAGCAATGGAAGGGAGCGGAGACGGTGAGCCTCTTGGCCATCATCGCCTTCCTCGCCAAGGCCAGCTCACAGGCCCGATCCACCGCTTCGCAGTGACCGGCCACCACGAACTGTCCCGGACAGTTGTACCCCGCCGGCTCCACCACCTGGCCTTGGGCGGCTTCGGCGCAGATCTCATCCAGCACCGTGGCATCGGTGATTCCCATGATGGCGGCCATGGTGCCCACCCCCAGGGGAACCGCCTGCTGCATGGCCTGGCCTCGAAGACGGGTGAGGCGTACCGCATCGGCAAAAGCCAGGCCGCCGGCCACCACTAGAGCGGAATATTCCCCCAGGGAATGACCAGCCACCACGTCGGGGAGGGGCGCTCCCTCCTCGGCCAACATCCTGGCGCAAGCCACCGACACGGTGAGGAGGGCGGGTTGATTGTTCTCGGTCTCGGTGAGGGTCTCCAAGGGGCCCTCCAGAATCAATCGGGACAAGGCAAATCCCAGGGCCTCATCCGCTTCGGCAAAGGTGTCCCTGACCATGGAGGAGCGTTCCCGGGCCTCCTTGCCCATGCCCACGTACTGGGAGCCCTGACCGGGAAAAAGAAAGGCGGTCTTCATGGAGGATTTCCTGAAGGAGTCTGGGGTGGGTTGTTGAACAGACGAAGGTGGGGAGACACGCCAGCAGGTTCTGATGGGGGAGGGAAGGCCCCCTATTTCTTCCCCCCCTTGGCGGCAGCTTCATCGGCGTCCTTGAGGGTCGAGTCCACGTCGATGATGGCGTCAGCAACACCGAGTCGTTCCTTCTGCCCACCGCACTCCCGATAGCGTCGCATCTCCAGGGTTCCAATGCCGGCGTAGGTGAATTCAATAGTGTAGGGCCACCTCAGCATCCCTTCCTTCTCCTCGGGGGTGACGGCAATCCCCTTCTCAATGGGACGATCATCCCGATACATGTCGATGGAGTAGGTGCAGCCCTCCTTCTTCTCGGTGAGGGGGCTCCAGAAGGCGAGGGGTTCCTTGGTGTACTCCACCGTGTACTGCTGATACTCGCTGCCTTCCTCCTTGGCTGCCTTGTAGGAAGACGCGGCGTCGAACATCCGTAGACGCTCGGTGGATATCTCGAAGCTGTACTCCCGGTCCGCCGGAATCGGCATCATCGTCTTGGAGCCCAGGTCGCTCTGCTTCCACCTCTCCTGGCCATCGATCCAGGCGTCCCACCCGTCCTTCATGATGACCCGGCAGGCGTAATCCACCTCTACCTTGGCCACGATGCGAAGGCGGTTGTTGGGGCTCTTGTTGGTGGCCTTGTATTTCTCAAAATCTGCCCCCTCATACTGGTCCTTCTCCACGTATGCATAGGTGCCATCAGGAAGCTTCTTGCCGGTGAGCTTCACCCGGTTGAAGGTAGGAGAGCCCATCAACAGGGTCAGGGTCTGAGTCCCTCCCTCGTTGGCGAAGTTCCCGCGAAAGAGCCACTGGGGCTTGAGTTGGGACCCCACTCCCATGGCCCAGACGTAGGGACCCTTCAGGGCTTCAGGGGTCAGGTCGCATTTGGCCTCTCCCGCTTTTTCCCCGGCCTTTCCGTCGGCCTTTCCATCCCCTGAGGTTTCACCACCACAAGCCCCCAGCACGACCAGGGCCACCATCCATCCCAGCTTGATTCGCATGTCCACTCCTCCCCGTTCCCGACGGGTGTGGGCGGATGGTACCCTTGTGCCCCCAAGGGGTGCAAGCCTGCGGAACGATTACCGAAGCTACCGCCTTCCCGGTCGGAACCCATGCCCATCAAAAGCCATGTCCCCTCCCCGCCTCCTCTCCTCCTGCTGATGGGAGTTGGGCTCGCTGCCTCCCTCCCCGATTTCACCCAGGCAGCCTCCTTGGCGGATCTGGCCTCCCAGGTAAACGAAGAGGAAATGAGCCTCACAGTGGAGGAACTCACCGGCCTTCGTTCCATCCAGATAGATGGCACGGAAACCTGGTTGACCAGCCGCAACGTCTTCCATCCCCTCATTCAGGACGCCGCCGCATACGTGGAGAATCGATTCTGGGACCTGGGTCTGACCACCTGGGACTTCCCCTTCACCTGCCGGGAGGTTCCCGATCTCCGCAACATCGTTGCCGAACTTCCTGGGACTGGAACCGGCCCCCCCCTGCTGTTGACCGCTCACTACGACTCCATTGCCTCCCGCTCCGAGGGTTGGGAAGCCACCGCTGACCCCGCTCCCGGCGCCGACGACGATGGCTCGGGGGTTGCTCTGCTCTTTGAGGTGGGAAGACTTCTCTCAGAGGTGGACCTCCATGGGCCGGTGTGGTTGGTGGCCTTTTCCTGCGAGGAGTACAGCCTGACGGGCAGTACCGTTCAGGCGGCGGCCCTGGCGGACGAAGGGGTGGAAATCCTGGGAATGGCCTCCTTCGATCCGGTGGGATACAACGGCTGGGCCGGAAGTGGGGAGGAACCCTACCTCTGGTTCTCCCACGACGATCTGTCCACTTCTTTTGCCACCTCCTGGGTAGAGGTGTGGACCCCCCTGGTGCCGGGCTACCGCCCCACCGCTGTTCACGAAGATCTCATCGGTGGGGATTCCCGCTCCGACCACCACGGTTTCCAAGAGGAGGGGTACGTCGCCGTTCATGCCGGTGGATATCCCCAGCCGCCCAGCTACCATACGGTGGACGATGTCTACGCGGTGGTGGACTTCGCCTACGCCGCCGCTTTCGTTCGTGGAGCCCTGGCCCTGGTGGATCAACAGGTGGGGTGGAAGGTAGAGGAGACTCCTTCAGACGATGACGATTCGACCACCGCACCCGACGACGACGGGTCGGATGACGACACCACCTCCGAACCCGGTGCCGACGACGATTCCCAGGAGCCCGAGGGGTGTGGCGGATGTGGCGGCAGGGGCGGCTCAGAAGGGGGAACGGGAGCCTTGGCCCTGGCCATCGTTGTCGTTTTGTCCCGTATCAGACGGCGTTCCTGATTTCGTCATCCCTTCCTGACAGGGAAGGCAAACCCCCTCCAGCACCACCTCCGCCCCCTCCACCCGGAACCCGGCCTCGGGTTCCCCCACCCACTCCCACTTCACCTTGTGTGAGGAGATGTCGAACAAGGTCCCACAGGAGAGGCAACGGCAGTGGTGATGAGGCAGGACATTGCCGTCGTAGCGGATTTCCCCCAAGGAAACCGCCACTTCCCGAATCAGCCCCAGCTCTTTGAACAGAGAAAGACTGTTGTAGACGGTTGCTCGGCTGGCCACCGGGACTTCCCGGGTGACGGCGGCAAAGATGTCGTGGGCGGTGGGGTGCCCGGGGTTCGACTCCAGAAAATCCAGGATGGCTCGTCTCTGAGGAGTCAGCGCCAAACGGCGGGAGGCCAGAAGGCTCTCCGCATGAGCCCGGTTCATGCCCGGCATGGCGTTCCCCAGACTACCATGACAGGCCCAGCCCCACCGAGCCCAGAAACACCAGCCGGCCCTCCACCGCCGCCACCAGGACACCAGCCTCCAGCGCCGGGCTCTTGTTTCCCCTGGGGCGCACGTCCACCACCACCTGACCTCCCCCCCCCAGGGAAGGCTGGGTCGCCTCCGGATTCCACACCGCCAGAAGAACCACCGCCCGGGCCGCCGGCGCGATCACTCCCGAGTCGAATCGCCCTCCCATCCCCAATGAGGTCAAGGAGATCCACCGCCCTTCCCCCTCCGCATCCTTCCTCCAGGCGAAGGTGGTTCCCCCGCCAATCTGGAGAGGAATCCTCTTGAAGGTGCCCCAGGCCTCCACATCCACCGCCCCAAACCCCGACAGGCCAAAGCGCAAATATCCGCCCCGGGCGCTGAGGATGAACCTCTCTCGAAAGGCCTGATGACGCCCCGGGAGTGCCTTCTGGGAAGAGCGAACGGTACGAACCTCCCGGGGAAGGGGGTCCATTTCCGACGCGGGGGTGAACCCGTCTCCCTCCATCCTCCATACCCACAGTCGCTGCGCCGCTTCAGGAGCCAGAATCCAAATCCGCGTCCTCCCTCGCCCCCGACAGAAGCGCTGAAGCCCCTCACCTAGAGCCTCCCGGGCGGCATCCTCCCTTCCCGGTCTCGCCGAAGCCCGGCGAGCGGCCTCCTCGGTGATCAACTCGGTCGTGCTGGAGTAGGGCAGGGCCAGCAAGGCTCCCCGCAACTGCCCCCGATGCCGCCACTGGAGGTGATGGGTTCCCGCCAGGGTCGTGAAAACCTCTCCCGAAGGCAGCGGCTTCCCATCCAGGAGAAGCCCCAGAGAGGCATCGTCTCCTCCAGGATCCACCGTAGCGCGAGGTCTCACCGCCATCTCGGTGCGAAGCACTTCCAGGAGAGGTCCTATCGATTCCGACAGATCGGGGGGGATACCCTCACCCTCCAACTGGATGAGAGCCTGCTCCAGGGTGGCCTGACCGACTTCTCCGGCTCTCGCTTGAAGCTGCAACGCCGAGAGGGCGAGAAGGGCCTCTCCCGTCAGGGGACGGGGTGCTGCCACCGGCCAACAGGCTCTCCTCCCCAGAACCTCCTCCAGGGTCACCTGGGCCACATTCTTCTGCCCCTGGCGAAAGGCCACCAGACCGGCGCTGAGGGTGGGGGTGGGATCGTCGGTGTTGCCCCCCTGACAGCGAGCCAGGGTCTGCCTTTCCGGCCAGGAAAGGGAGGGAACGGGGATGTCCTTGACCGCCACCAATTCCACCTGCCGTGCCCCGGTAAGCCTCCTCAACTCCATCATGTCTTCGGCGGTCAGGGCCCCCCTCACCGCCACATCCACCACCACCAATTCGCTGTCATCAGAAGGAGATTCCGCCGGGAGGGGGCGGGCAGCCTGGGCCACCGAGCGCCATGAAAGACTCCCCAGGAGCGCCGCCGCGAGAAAAAGCCATCGCCTCAAGGGTTCCGCCTTCCCGCTCGCCGACGCCGGAATGCTGACGCCCCCCACACCAGGAGCAACCACGGGGAGCCCTGCCTCCCGGCGGAACCGCAATACAGACCTTCCAGATCGGGGCCAGGGGTGAAGCACTCGGTGAAGCGGTCGTCGATGTCCAAATCGCAGTCGTTATCGATTCCATCGGAGCAAATCTCCGTCTGATCGGGGGCTGCCCTCCCGTCCCGGTCATCGCAATCCTCCCCCGCCGGCACCCCATCCTCATCAAAGTCCCAGGCCGGGGAGTCCGGTCCTCCAAAGGCCCCCACGTCCGACAGGCTTCCATCGGCGTCCAACACTTCGGGAGTCCCGGCGTCCACCAGCTCGGAGCGAGGTTGGAGATGCAGATCCATTCCTTCGCAGCGGCGATTTCCCACATCCAGTTCCACAAACTGGGGATCGATGAACAGATCCTCGCTCTGGGCGGCGCAGGCCCCCAGGGAATCCAGGTCCCATCGGTTGTTGTATCCCAAGGTCTCGGCGGAGAGGGCCCCGCAATCCATCCCCACTCCCGACCAGGCCACGGTGTTGTTCTTCAGGCGAAGGGGGTAGGACATGTCGGAAATAGAGACGCCCGTAGCAGAAAACACTACGGTATTGTTCAGGATTTCTCCCACGAACGCCCCTTGAGTAGAGAGTCCGATACCCACATCACAAAGAGCGTTGTTGCGAGCGGAACCCCCGCCAGCCCCCAGACGGATTCCCTCTCCTTCGATGCCAATCACCAAGTTGGCCACCACCTCAGCTTCCCCGGCAACGGAAATCCCGGTGCTGGAAGGACCCCGGATGTAGTTGGCCTCCACCCGGGAGAGTCCACCCCCCTGAATTCGGATTCCAGTCCCCCCGGTGTTGCCGATGTCGTTGTGGGCAATGGTGAACACGTCCTCCGCCGTCGTCCCTCCCACCGCTCGCACCCCATCGCCGTTTCCTCCGATGGAGAATCCCCACAGCACCGATCCCGGACGCAGGCGCACCGCGAAAAAAGAACCGCCGTTGTCCAGGGTGGTCACCCAGGCGCCCTCCCGGGAGCGCAGGGTCACCGGGGGATAGGCAAATCCGAGGTCGCTGTCGTCAGAAACGGTGGGATCCCCAAAGGCCAGGTCGAAGGGACCGGAATACGTACCGGGGGCCACCACGATCTCGTCCCCTTCCACCGCCACCGCCAAGGCGGAGGGAATGTCCACATAAGGACCCGCTTCCGGGTCCACCTCCAGCACCGCCGCCTCAGCGGAGCAGGTGAACAACACCCCGACCAGGGTCAAGAAGAGAGGGAAGGGGCGGGGTCGGGCAGTGGAGGAGGAAGGAGAAGGCACCAGGCCATGGTACTCGACCTGGGAGCAGGAGCAAGGGATTCCCCGAAGGGGCCCCCTCACCTCTTTCTTCCCCGAAGGAGATCCAGGAAATCCCGACGGAGTTCCCCATCGCCAGAAAACGCACCGGTGAAGCTGGTGGACAGGATTTCGCAGGGCCTTTTCACTCCCCGGGCAATGACGCACATGGGCTCGGCGTCGATGACGCAGGCGGCGCCCCGAGGCCGGAGAACCTCGTCCAGGAAAGCGGTAATGTCTCTGGTGAGCCACTCCTGAAGGGTCAGACGGTGAGCCAGGCAATCCAGCAAGCGCACCAACCCCGAGAATCCCACCGCCAGACCCTGGGGCAGGTAGGCGATGTGGGCCACCCCTCGATAGGGCATGAGGTGATGAGGACAAGAGGAGAAGAACTCGATGTCGGTCACCGCCACCATCTGTCCATCCTCCTCAGGAAAGGGCTCTCCCAGGGCGGCGGCAGGGCTCTGCCCATATCCCTCCAGAAGGTCCCGGGACCAGGCCTCGGCGACCCGCCGGGCGGTCTCCTTCAAGTGAGGATGGGCGTGAACCGCAAAACCGGCCCCCCGCAGCAGGGTCTCCACCCCCTCCCGCATCACTTCTTCGTTCACCTTCATTTCCGGATGAATGCGAGGAAGAAGGCCGGAACGAGGGGCCGTCACTCTTCACCTCGGTAGGTCACCCAGTATTGGGGCGTCTCATAGAGGGTCATGGAGGAGAGGCGAGGCACCTCCGGCTTCACCCGATCCCAGGCCCAGCGACAGATGTTCTCGGCGGTGGGGGTGTCAATGAACTCGTTCAGATAAGAGGCCCGCAGTCGCCCCAAGGCCAGACCCTCCACGGCCTGCTCCAGGTCAGCAAAGTCAATAACCATACCGGTTTCTGGATCAAGCTCTCCACGAACGGTGACCACCAGGCGGTAGTTGTGGCCATGGAGACGAAAACACCGACCGGGGTGTCGGGGCAGTCGATGAGCGGCGGCGAAGCGAAACTCGACGGAAAGTTCCATGGGGAGATCACGAACGGGACGCGAACGGGACGCGAAGAGGGGGCGCACTATAGTTGAATGTGGAACCGGTTGCACGGGGCTTCTCCCACCTTCTTATTGCCCCGGACACCCCCTGGAACTATGCTTCCCGCCCGTCAGCGCTCCTCTCCTCTCCGCAGGCCTTCTCCTCGTCGTCGGCCGGAGCTCCTCCATGGCTCAGAAGCATCCTTCCCGGAACAAATCCGGCCGCTCTTCTCCTCCTCGTACTCCCTCCCAATCCTCCCTCCCTCCCCGTGGAGGCTCCCCACGGCCCAAGGGCTCGGGCGGGCTGGTCCTGGGCCTGATCCTGGCCGCCCTTCTGGCCATCGTGGTCGCCCGGGTCGTTCACGAACGCTGGGGAGGGCCACCCCCTCTTCCCGACCTCAAGACTTCACTTCCTTCATCCAAACCATCGGATTCAAAAGAGAAACTGGCCAAGACCGAGCCCTCCCAGAGGCCATCGTCCACCCCTCCCAACCCTTCCCCCTTCCTGGACGCCGCCGCCTTGAAGAAGGTCACGGCGGATCCCTCCTTGGAAGCGGACTACCGCCGGGCAGCCACCTTCGCCACCGGCGACAATTCCCGGGGAGCCTCCCCCCTCCTGGAGCGCCTCCGCGCCCGCACCGAGGGGAAGGCCGTCGCCGAGGAAATCGCCGCCCTCACCCTGCGCGCCGCCGCCACCTCCGATTCCCCCGACACCGCCCTCACCCTGGCTCGGGACTTCCGCAAGGCCCATCCCCAGAGCCGCTATCTGGCCCAGGTGGACGTGGCCGAGGGAAAGGCGTGGCTGGTCCTGGGAAAGAGAGCCAGCGGAGACAGGGAGCCCGGCGATCCCTCTCCTCCTCCGCCTCCCGCCCTGGAAAACCTGGTCAAGGCCGAGGCCGCCTTCGCCCGAGCGGTGAAGAGTGCTGACCCGGACGCGCAAGCGGAGGCCCGCTTCAGCCTGGGCACCGTCCTCTCCCAAAAAGGCGACCACTCGGGAGCCCTGGCTGCCTGGAAGGAGGTGGTGGCCTTTCATCCCACCGATCCCCGCGCCCCCAAGGCCCTCAGCAGCGCCGCCGCATCCGCATGGCAGAGGGACGATCTGGACCAGGCCCGGTCCCTCTTTGACGACCTGATTCGCCAATACCCCACCGACCCCGCCGCCAAGAGAGCCCGCTCGGATCGATCCGCCCTGAACGTGGTGGGCCGCCCTGCCGCCGAGATTTCCGCCTCCCGCTGGATGCCCGGCACTCCACACCCCCTCTCCTCCTTGAAGGGCAGGGCCGTCCTCCTGGTCTTCTGGGCCACCTGGTGTCCCCATTGCCGTGAAGAGATGCCCGCGGTGAAGAAGCTCTATGAGCGCTACCGGGAGAGGGGCCTGGAGATCGTGGCTGTCACCCGCCATTCCAAAGGGCAGACCGATGAAGACGTAGCCAACTATATGAAAGAGCAGGGAATTCCTTTCCCAGTCGCCATTGATGCCGGGGGAGCCACCTCCTCTGCCTACGGAGTCTCAGGCATTCCCGCCGCCGCCCTGGTGGATCCGGCGGGCAAGGTGGTGTGGCGCAATCACCCCAGTCGCCTCACCGATGCCGATCTCGACAAGGTCCTTCCCCGAGGATGATGCCCCCAAGGAGGCTGCCCCCAGGAAGTCTCCAGCGGAACCCGCCAACAACTTCTCCCTTGGCAGCAGCCTCCCCCTGGGATATATGACGTTACGGGAGCTTGGCGTCATTCCCCGTGCGCCCTCCACCCCCTAGCCCTGTGCCGGAGTCCTCACGATGCAAGTCGCGCTGATCAACCCGACCCCCTACGACCTCTACGGCCCCGGCCCCCGGGCGATCTCCTCCTACCTGAAGGCCAACGGAGTCCCCACCCGCCTCATCCTGGTGCCCGGAGAAACCTACAAGTACCGCTACAGCAGCAACTTCATCTACCAGCTTCCCCTGACCATGGTTCAGGACATGCTGGATCTGGTGAAGGATTGCGACATCATCGGCATGTCCTTCATGACCTACATGTTTGACGTGTCGGTGCAGATGACCCGGGCCATCAAGAAGCACTATCCCGACAAGCAGATCGTCTATGGGGGACACCACCCCACCACCTTGCCAGAGCAGTGCCTGAACTTCGCCGACGCCATCTGCACCGGGGAAGGGGAGGAGGCGATGCTGGAGTACGTCACCCTCTATCGGGAGGGGAAGGACTACACCGGAGTAAAGAATTTCTGGTTCAAGAAGAACGACCGCATCATCCGCAACCCCCACCGTCCCCTGGTGGACGACCTGGACTCTCTGCCCTTCCCCGACTATGACGGCGACAACGATTACGTTTACGACGCCAGGCAGGAGCATCTGGTCAAGTGCACCCCCGAGCTTCTGGAGAAGAACGCCGCCTACTACCCCGACCGGAACCACATCATGCGGGCCTGCTACAAGGCGATGATCACCCGGGGTTGCCCGCTGAAGTGCTCCTACTGCGGGGTCTCCCACACCCACGCCATGTACAAGGGGGACAAGGTGCTGAGGCGCCGCACTCCCGAGAACATGATCGCCGAGATGAAGCAGATCGTCGCCCGCTATCCCTTTTACGGGATGTTCCACATGCAGGACGATGTGTTCTTCTCCTCCTCCACCGAGGACATCGTTCACTTCGCCGAGATCTACAAAAAGGAGATCGGCATGCCCATCCGGGCCCAGATGGCCCCCACCACCATCAACGAGACCAAGTTCAAGGCGATGATCGACGCGGGTCTGTGCTTCACGGAGTTGGGGATCCAGACCGGGAACGCCCGCACCATGGCCCTGTACAAGAGGGGCATGACCAACGAGCACCTGTTCAAGGCCACCTCCATCATCCAGAAGTACAAGGACTATCTGGTCACCCCCGACTACCACTTCATCCTCGACAACCCCTGGGAGGATCCCATGGACGTGGTGGAGTCCATGAAGGTGCTGTGGAAGTTGGAGCCCCCCTACACCCTCCTCCCCTCCTCCCTGATCCTCTTCCCCGGCACCGAGTTCTATTACCGGGCCAAGGCCGAAGGGGTCATCAAGGACGAATTCAAGGAGGTGTACCGCAAGCACTTCACTACCCCGAACGGGCGATACATCAACTTCATCTTCTTCCTGTCCATCTTCAACGCCTTCCCCAAGAGCGTGCTGGAGTTCCTGACCCGAGAGCCCATCGTTCGGGCCCTGGAGAGGGAGCAGTTCAACAAGTTCTTTGAGGTGTGCTATCGCACCGGCGAGTTCGGCCGGAAGGTGGGCCGAGTGGCCCAATACGCGGTGACCGGCAAGCTGTTCAACATGCAAAACATCAAAAATATCAATAAGATCGCCAACTACTGGAAGTGAGCGCCGGGCTCAGGCCGTCGAGCTCCCCGCCTCTCCTCCCGCCTCTCCCCTTCTTTCCGCCTGACCCCTTTGTTCTCGGTTTTCCGTATCGGTCGATCGGGCTGGCTCCCTGTTTCTGGAGGGGGCCTGATGACCGGGGGCACCTACGACATTACCGCGGGCACGGTGGGCATCAGCCTCTATTGTTTGCCCGAGGTGGAATACACCGCCCTCAAGACCCTCAAGGCTGGCGCCAGCGCGGGGGTGAACCTCCTGTCGATTGGGGCGACGACATCAACGAAACCAGCGAAGCTGACAACCGGGTGATCTCTCCCGACACCTGGTTTACCGTGGAGACACCATGAAGATCCTCTCCAGCCTTCCCCTCCTCCTTTCACCGTGGGCCTGCCAGGTTTCCGTCGACGACCAGGATGAGGACTCCACCCCCGGAGTGGATGACGACACCACCGGGGCCAGCGACGACGATACGACTCCCCTCCCCGATGACGACACCTCAGACGATGACTCCACGGCGGACGATGACACCGGGGGAGATGACGATTCGTGGTGGATCCCCAATCCTTCTTATGAAGCGTCTCTCCGCGTGGAAGTGGATGGGGAGACCTTTGATTTCTCGGATCTCTGGGGGCCCATTGAGGTGTGGTACGCCCCTCCTGGACCGGGAGACCTGTGTATTCCGGCTTGGTGGCTCCATGCTTCCAAACCGGATGGCTCTTGGTTCACCTGGTATACACTCCCCATCTTCCCTTCCTTTCTGGAGCCCGGCTTGGAATCCGACCTTTCCATACCAACGGAATCCGTCATGTCGGACGATGGGGAAGACCCTGATTACGTACATTTCTGGTACCCGGACGCCGGACGCGGCATGTACAGGGTGGCCAGGTATGGGACGGTCCTCATTCAATCCATCCTTGATGACACGATTGTATTTGGATATTCCGGAGTCCAGCTATGCGATTCGCCAACCAACCAGGGTCGCGAGGGCCGACGGGGGCTAGGAACCCCAGTGTTTTCAGGAGGTTGACGTGTCGAGACACTTCGCCTCCTGAAGGCGCTGGGGTGACAACGCCCGCGACGAGTCATCGTGGTTGGCAGGTTGGACGGCATTTCGCGTGCGACTCTCAGCGTAGGGGAACTGAAGGTGCCCACCCCGCCCGTAGGGGCACCAGTCATGGCGCCGTCACGGCACCCCCGTTCCCGCTTTCGGGGGATGGAACCCCCCCTTTGCGTCCTGGCGCCTTGGCGGTTGTTTCCCTCATGGCACCCCCCTCCCCGCTCCAGAGCATCCAGGCGTTGGAAGAAAGCTGAACTTCGCTCCCCGGCCTATCTGCCCGTTACTACAGGAGAACTTCACCATTTCCAATGGGGGAACTTTCGTCTACTCCAGCAGCCTGAACCCGCTTCTCACCCCCTCGGGGGCCTCCCCAGCCGGTCCGGCGACGATCAGCGCGTACAGCATCTCCCCCTCCTGCCTCAGCCAAGCGTCCAGGCGACTCGGGCCGGCGCTCCAGGACAGGAGGCGGCTGGGCTTTCCCGCCAGCGCCGCGTCCCCCCTCACCTTCGGCTCCCCCGCCAGGGCCCCCAATCTCCGGCCCACCGTCTCCCGGATCATCTTCTCCACCAGGGTGGCCACCTCCGCCCTTCCCCTCTCGTCCGAGCCCAGCGCCATCCCCACCACCCCGATGTAGCGATCCCCCTCTCCCGTCCACCCCAGGGTCACCCCCAAGGGTCGCACATGCTCAGGGGTGGTGTCCTCCCAGGTCCAATTTCCCTTGGGCAGTCGGACCTCAAAGCCCACCCTCTCGTCCTGGTATCGACCGGGGTCGGCGGTCACCCAGGTCTTGTTCATCCCCATCCACTGGAAAGCCTCCTCCACTCGGGCCAGCTCCTTTCTCCCCGCCTGCATCCACTCCGGATATCCGTATTGCCTGGCATGATACAGAGACCCACCCGCCCCCACGGTAAGCACTCGGCCCCCCAAGAGCACCTGGGCGTTTCCCAGGGTCCCTTCTTCCACCAGGGCCTTCACGCCCCCCCATGTCCCTGTCCGGGTCTTCCCCTCGACGTGGGAGAGCCATTCTTTCGTCTGGAGCTGGTGCCACTCCTGAAGCGGCAGATTTCCCTCCCCCTTCTTCACCGCCATGTGCAGCCCCAGGCGAGGGGAGAGGAGAACCAACCGGGCATCGGGATGATGTCCCCGGGCCTCCTGTCCGGTCTTGATTCGCCATTCCCCTCCGGGAAGTGTCCATGAAAATCCGGCGCCCCAGTCGGTGTATCGCCCTCCCCGCAGAGCCCAGTCCTCCCCCGCCGTTCGAGTCGGCCCCCTGGCAGCGTCCATTTCCTTGGCGATGGCCTTCCGTTTGGCTTCAGGCAGGTCGGTGATCTTGGGAAACTGCTTCTTCAGCAAGGTTTCCAAACTCCCCGCCAGGGAGGTGAAGCACCAGGACATCACCTGAAGGCATCGCTGTTCTTGACAGGCCACTCCCAGCCAGGCGTCTCCATTTCTTTCCGAAGAACGGGCATGGAGCAGAGGAGTAGAGATGCCTCCAATCTGGACCTCCATCTCTCCCTCAGGGATCCGAGAGCCCATCTCCCCCAACATCCTCTCCTTCACGAACTCCCGAGTGCCAGCGTGCCTCCCCTCTGGAACTCTCTCAGGAATCACCACCAGATAAGACTGCCCATCGGCGGAAACCAACCCCACCTCCGCGCTGGGGTTGAGGGTCTGAAGGGAGTTTCCTACCTCCAGGTTCCAGCCCGGGCCGGGCTCCAGCTCATAGCCGAAGTCCACGGACTGGAAGATCCCTTCCCGCACCCGCCACCCCTCTCCCTGGACATCCCGAAGGGGAGGCGTCCTGGCCACCATTTGCACTGGCCCGGGCAGGAGGTGAAAGGCGTCGAGAATACGGAGCAGCTCCGGGGAATCGGCGGGAGTAATCCCTTCGGGTCCCATGGCAATGGTCTGCCAGGCGTACCCGTCTCGCACCCGAATTCGGCCCCGATAACGAAAAGCGATCCCGTCGGTGACCCCTCGAAGACGAAACTCCACTGCATCGGTCCCCTCTTCGGCGGTGAAGGGAGTGATCTTTTCCTCCTGCTTGTCCTCCAGGGGCATCCCCTGCATCACCAGCTGGGCCAGGTCGGCCGCTTTCATGCTCCCCACCGCCTCATGAATGACCATCAGGAGTTGACCGGTGCTGTGGATGGCCCCCGCCGAAGCGCTGGAGTTGAGCCCCGCCGCCTGCTCGCGGGTGAGAAGGGTCCATCCGAAGCCGGGAGGATCGAGACGGAAGCGCAGGGCCTCGTCCACCAGGGCACCAGGAGGTGGGGCCGAGTCTTCTGGAGAGGCTGCCCTGACCCAAGCAGAGTCACCCATGGCCATTCCACTCGTTATAGACGCCACCAACCCCACGATGACCAAGGCCCTCATCCACAGATCACTCGCCATTCGACCTCCCAGGGGGCCAACGCCGCCCGCCGCCCATCCTACTCCGCTCGGGGTATATCGTGCAGTCCTACCCGGATCGTGCAAAAACCAAGGTGCGCGCCGGATCCCCCGCCCTTGAGCCGGATCCCCCAACGCCCCCTGCGCCCCTGCGCGAGATAAAAATCAAGGGTAACCGTTCAGGCAGTCCCCCACTCCAATGCAACCCATGCACAACGGCCCCGATTGGCTCGCCGTGCTGACTCGCCGGCAGGCCTGTGAGAACGCCGGGAAACCGCAGTGTTCCCATGGCGCCTTGGCTCCTTGGCGTCTTGGCGATGTTCATGAATAAGCATGAAAAGCGTAGAACATCCACCATTCCCTCCGTTGCCTCCGTTTCTCAGTTCCTCCGTTTCAAAAAGCCAGACGGGGTATCGCTCCCTTCTCCAGAGGGTCGAACCCTCCTCCAAACGACATGCCTGTCAGTTCGTGCATGGAGAGTATCAAACGAAATGCTGCTGCACGGCCGGATCGCTGCGTCGTGGGTCCCCCCAGAACGGGTAACGCCCCCTCCACAAGACATCCCCCTCACAATCCGAAGCTCAACCCCACGGAGAAACTCCGCCCCCGTCGATACACCGTTACCGTCTCCTCCCCCTGCCGGGTCTTCACTTCCGGATCCAGAAGGTTGAGGGCGTTCAGTTTCACCTCAAACCCCTTCCCGAGTTTCTGGCGAAACGTGAAATCCAGTTGATGGACCGGCTGCTCATACACATCCGAGGCACCGTCGGCCCCGACCTCGACGATGCGGGGGCCGAACACGTTGTACAAGAGATTCAGGGACGTTCCTGTCTTTTCACTGTCATAGGACAAGGTGGCGTTCACCACATAAGGAGACTGACCTTGCAGCGGGCGGTGGTTGGAGGTCTGGATTCCCGACTCTTCATCCAAGGTGACCCGGGAGTAAATCCAAGCGGCGTTGGCAGCCAGAGACAACCCTGCCAGCCCGGGATGGATGAATCCGAAACTCTTTCGAATCTCCACCTCCAAGCCCAGATTGTCAGCCTTTTCGGCGTTGGCGTATGTCACACTCTGTTGCGCGCTCACCACCACCACCGTCTCGATGGGATTCTGGAGCCTTTTGTAAAATCCCCCTATCGAAATCACCTCTCCCGAGGTGGGAAACCATTCCCAGCGAGTGTCGGCATGCCAGATCACCGCCCTCTGAAGCTCAGGGTTTCCGAAAATCTGCCTCCCTCCCGTCACATCGTTGAAAGTGGCCGGGGATAACTCCCGAAAATCGGGGCGAGACACGGTGCGGGCCCCGGCAAATCGAAGGTTCATTCCCTCTTTGACCAGGACAATCAGATCGGCACCGAACAACACATCGGTGTTATCCAACAGGGCCTCCACCGGTTCGGCCTGGGGATTGAACAGTTCAAAGGTTTTCACAAACTGCCGAGACCTCTCCACCCTGGCCCCTCCCACCAGACGCAATCGATCGGTAAAGGGAAAATCGGTCATGAGATATCCAGCCTGGATTTTCTGGTCCGCCTCGTAGTTGTCCGTTTTTTGAGTGTATTCCTCCAACTGAAAATTGCCGGGCGCAATGTTTTCGGAAGTGAACACACTTTCTGGATCCAAGCTCAGGACTTCGGTGTCGGTGGCCGCTCCTCCCTTGTGCTGAAACTTGTATCGCCGGGTGTCCACATGGCGATCCCGAAAAGTGAGATCCATCCCTGCGGAGATCGTGCCGAACAGCCCTGACCACTGGGGAAAGAGGAGGTTCAGATCCAGTCCTCCCTGGTAGTGATCATCGACCAGTTCGCTCCACAGGCGCTGATTCCCCTCGGGGCGATCCGAGAGAAGCCACAGGTCCTCCGGATCACCGGGCTGAGAAGGTTCTTCGTAGTCGTAACGATACTCACGAGTATCGGGTTCATCCCGCAACGCCCGAGCATAGGCAAAGCGCCAGTCCACCACCCATCCCAGGCCCACCGGCAGGACATGGTGACCGGCCACCTGTTCCTGAAACAAGGTCCTCTCCACAAACCGCAGTCGGCTCACCCGAATGATCCCTCCCACGTCCCGATTCTCTCCCTGATATTGCCTCGCTTCATCGTCGGTGACCCGATTCAACAGGAGCCGGTTGGAGAGGCTGTGCCCGCTGGCGAATTCAAAACTCACTCCCAGGAGCCCTGAGGCCACGGTACGGTCATTCAGGCTCTCAAAATCGTAATCATGGGCGGGTTCCAGAGCCCCTTCCGACCCCTGAATATAATAGGTGCGATGCTCCGATAGCCTCTGAAAACTCTTCTGATATCCCAGCGAAAACAACACTCCCAAGGGACGCCCGAAGGGGAGGAATCGGTTGCCAACGGTCAGGTGGAGAGAGCCATCGGGGAGAACGGTGCTTCGCTTCAGGTTCCACACGTTGCTCAGGGATTCCCCGAACCCCTCCAGTTCCTCTGCCGAATACCCGGAGTCGGAAAACATGTCGGATTCAAGGAGAAGTTCGTTGGCGGATGCGTCCCGGATCGTGTCAGGAAGGGCCCGGGTGCCATCATCGGTGCCCAGCCAGTCGAGGCTGCCACCGTCATAGGTGTATCCATCGGCAAAGGTGGTCCCCGCCCGAAATCCCAGGCTTCCTGAAACTGAAAACACCGGTTTGGAGGGGATGGACAAGGTGCGGATCAACACTTCTCCCCCGCCGAATTCTCCAGGCTGGTTGGGGAGATAGCTTTTACCGATGACGACCGAATCCAGGAGCCCGGACGGAAACATGTCCAAGGGGACGACCCGACGTTCTGGTTCGGGAGAGGGAAGGGAACTGCCGTTCAGGCTGGTGGAGGAGTAACGTTCTCCCAGTCCCCGCACATATACATACCTCCCTCCCACCACCGTCAATCCGGTGGCCCGTTTCAAGGCATCTGCGGCCGAGGAGTCTCCCGAGCGGGCGATCTGCTCGGCTCCGACGACCTCCGATACCGCTCCCGACTCCTGTCTTTCTTGCAACAGGGCCGCCGTCTTGGAAGGGGAGCGGGAGACGGTGACTTCTACCGTCTCGTCCTTGACAGAGGCAACACCGGATGAAGGGGAGGCCTCAGCGGCGTCGCCTGCTGCTTCACCCGTGCCCGCCGGGGTTTCACCGGAGCCCGCCGGGGTTTCACCGGAGCCCGCCGGGGTTTTATCGGTGCCGCTTGATGTTTCATCCTCGGTGTCGCTTGACCCCTCTTCCTCCCCATCTTCCTCCTCCGCCTGGGCGAAGAGGCTCATCCCGGGGTGAAAGAACAGGATTCCCAGGAGGACCAGGCCAACCCGGTGATGCATGAAGGGCTCCCATGGAAAGAGAAAAGGCACGAAGGAGGGGAGGAGACCGGTGGAGCCCCCGTGGCGAGAGCCCCACCGGATCGTTGTGATCAGTTACGAACGCTGGTGGTCCAGCCCAGGGTCCAATCGTTCTCCGGGTCCACTCCTCCTCGATAGGACACCGCCTCAAAGAAGGGGTCGGCAGGAACCACCGCTCCAGTCAGGGCCGCGCCCTTGGGGGTCAGACCCGGTTGATCCAGGTTGAAGGGGTCGGCAAGGACCTCGGTAGCCGCTCCAACCACCTGGTTGCCGGTGTTGAGGTCGGTGAAGAACTCCTCGACGGTGAAGGGAGGGCTGAAGTCATATCCGCTTTCGAAGTTGCTGCCATTGGAGAAGATGGAGGCTTGAAGGGTCAGATCCCCACTCAAAGTAGAGCCAGTCCAAGCATTCAGATAGGTGGACTCCTGATCGATGGACAGGCCCACGTCGTTCCACCCCGCTACGATGAGGTTGCTGAGATTGCCGTGGGTACCTTCCCGGAGGAGGACGCCGATGTCTGACAAGTCGCTGTCAGGACTGCCGATCAGGGTGACGTTGCTGACCTGCGGGTGGGAGCGGGGCAGGGCCTCATTGTCTTCGGCGTTGTTGTCGGCCTCGATGCCATTGTCCCCGCCATCGTCGTATTGCTGGGCCACCACGAACTGGATCTTGCCCCGCCAACCGTCGGTCCAGTCCAGGTTGTCATCGTCTCCACCGGTCAGGAAGATGTGGCGGGCGCTGACGGTGCCCCCGAAAAATTCGATGCCGTCGTCCTTGGCCATGTGGATCTGGAGGTAATCCACCTCAGTGCCCGAGCCCACTCCCTGAAAGGCGATGCCGTTGAGTTCGTTGTCGGGAGAGAGAAGTTGTCCAGCAAACTCCACCCGAATGTACCTTAGCACCCCGCTGTTGTCGGCGTCGTCAGTGCCACCATACCAACCGGTCCCTCCTTCTCCGTATGCTTCCTCACCCGCGTTGGTGGTGGCCCGGCCGTTGATGATGAGGCCTCCCCAGTCCCCCCGAGAGCGGCTCCCTGGAGCCTTGGAGGAGGTGAAGACGATGGGTGAATCCGCCGTGCCCTCGGCCATCAGCTTGGAACCCCGATGGATGACCAGCATCCCCACCGAGGAGGTTTCTCCATAGACCGTGGTTCCCGGCTCGATGGTGAGGGTGACGGAATGCTCTTCATCCCCGACAAAGACACCCCCCCGCAGCAGGTACTGGCACGCGGCAGAGAGGGTCATGTCGGTAGCCAGGGTGCCGGAGAGAACCACCACGTCGTCGCACTCCTCCTTGGAGGTATCGTCATCGGCGGGAGGGGTGGTGTCGTCGTCGGCGGCGGTGTCGTCATCGGCGGTGGCATCGTCGTCGGCGGCGGGGGAGGTGTCGTCATCGCCAGAATGCGAAGTGTCGTCATCCCCGGCGTTTTGATGGGAGTCGCACCCGGCTGAGGCCAAGGAAAAGGCGGTTCCTGCCAGGAGGGCCAGGAGCCAGAGGGGGGAGGAATGGGGCTTCAGAATGGCGGTCATGGGGTCGCTCCTTGTTACCCCGGTCGGCGGGGACCGGGGGCGGCAGCGTTCTACCGGCCCTTCTCCCGGCCCGGGCGACGGCGGAGAAACTTGATGAAGACACCCCGTTGAATAAAATTCACCAGTCTGTCACAGACTCTGCAACATATTGAAATCAATAAAAAATATTTACATAAATTAGAAAAATAACCGAGAGGCGATGGAGTTTATTTCATCCCTCCCCCCATGTCCTGCTGGCCGAGATTCGGGGATTACCCGATGACAGTACGGGCCTCCACCCTCATCCCCACCTGCACTTCTTCCGCCCCCCATAGCTGAAAGCGGCGATGAAGAAGAAGGCCTGGCCCTTGGGGAAGGAGACGCAGCCCCGAGCCCACCCGGGTCACCGTTTCGATGGGATGAACCCACAGATCCAAGGGCTCCCCGAACAAAAGGGTCACCTCCACCCTGCCCCCCTCCAGCTTCACCGACGTCACCCCCAGCACCTCGCCTGGGGCCTCCACCGATAGCACTTGTGTCCCAAAGAGTCCCCTGACCTGCAAGCGAACCACCCCGCCATCCTCCCCGGGGGGATCCAGGTTCACCGCTGTCCCCCACCACACCGAAGTCGGGTCGAAGGAGCGATTGATCAGGCGATATCCCACCCTGAATCCCGACGAGGCTCCGTCGAAAATGAAGGACTTCTCCACCCGGATGAAGGACTTCTTTCGCCCGTCATCCACCACCCCACTTCTCCCCAGAATCACCGTGCCCTCTCCCTCCACCGAGGTCACCAGTTCGTAGGGATTCCTCAAGAAATCTCCCAGTTCCCGATAGAGCCTGGAGGCAAACGATGCGGGCCGGGTCTCCTCCCCCAGAAAGTGATCCTGAAAGGCCCCTCGAACATCCCGATCCCTCACCAGCTTGTCCGCCAGGGGATCGGGCCACACTCCCTCCTCCCTGGGGGTCAATAGGGGCAGTTCCATGGCGTCCTCCAGGCGTTCAGGAACCAACATCTGGACCCCCGACCAGGTCAGGGAGTCGTGATAGGCCTCGTGGTGGCGCCGCACCGTGGCCAGGAGGGGGAGCCCCGAATCCCGCACGTCCAGGCCCACCATGGCTCCTCCCTCCCGCCGCGACCACAGGGCCTTCAGATGAGGAGTTTCCAGCGCCACCTCGGGGAAGCCGTCGCAGTCCAGATCCAGCACCTGCCGACGCACCGAAGAGGTTCCCTCCCGCAGGGCCGCCTCGGCCAGTTGGTCAGCGGCCAGAAGGTCCGCCCAAACCCGGTGTCGAAGGTCCCGATCATAGATGCCGGCATGCTCTCCGTGCCAAAGCACCCCGTGACTCTGGCCTCTCCACAGCAGGGAACAAGCCTGGGCGAGGGCGTCCCTCTCCAGGGGGGCTGCAGCAGGATTCTTTTTCAGCACCTCCCGAACCGCCCGGCGCAGTCGATCCACCCTCGCGCTCACCTGGAGCATTCGCTTGTGGAGAAGGTTGGCCTCGGGGTAGCGCACCAACAGGGCCTCAGGAGAATCCATCCCCAGACTTGTCCCTCCTTCTTCCTCGTCCCCTCCCAACGAATCCCAGGGATCGAAAGCCCGACCTCGGCGAGGACCGGTGCCTGCGGTCAGAGCGACTCGGCCCGTCGCAGTACGCGCCTCCAAGGCATGATGAAACAGCTCGGTGTTGACCAGGCGATCATCCTGATGCAGAGCGTCCAGGAGGAGCTCCAGCCGGGAAGGATGGGCCAGGAGTTGAGGATCCAGGAAGGTGGCCACTACGTTTCTCCCCTGGCGCACCACCGAGTCTCGCAGGGCACGGGTCACATCGACGGGTGGCAGAATGGACAG
>CAYRTW010000052.1:0-27702 GCA_964426935.1 uncultured Rickettsiales bacterium | reverse complement strand
CCACCTCATTCCCCCCTCCATCCGCGTACCAGAGCCTCCCGTCCGGTCCCACCTCAATGCCCATGATCCCAGTGGCGGGGGTGGTGATCCGGCCCAGCTCGACCCCATTCAGATCGTAGGCCACGATCTCCCCGGTCCCGTGGTCGGTGACGAACAGCCGTCCCTCATGGAGGGCGAGGCCTGAGGGTTGGGTCAGGCCGCTGCTCACCAGGGGCTCCCAGGTGCTTCCTTCGACGTTGGTGAACTCGTCGGCTCCGTCCCAGTTGTTGGCGGCGTTGCCGGTGACCTCCCCGGTGCCCGTGTCCAGACGCATCACCCGCGCCGCCGCCGGATCCACCACGTAGAGCCAGTCGCTGTCCGGATCCCGCACCATGTGGCCGGGGACGGATTCCACCCTTCCCACCTGGGCGTCCAGGTAGCGGCGGATAATGCCGTCGGAGTGATCCCCTCCTCCCGGGCCGTGGTCCATCTTGAAATCGTAATAGACCACGTAGTTCCGCAGGCCATCCATGGCCCAGTAGACGTTGTCGTGATCCCAGGCGAGGCCCATGCACAGGGGGCTCTGGTGGAGCATGTCGATGTGACTTCCCTCCGGTTCTCCGGGGATCCAGGGATACTCCTGCCCGACCTGACAGTACACGTCCAGATCGGCGTCCCACAGGGTGGGCCCCATGAAGTCATCCTCCGGCTGGGGGTAGTCGTTCCAGTCGTCCCGGGATTCCTGGCAGGTGGCAAAGGTGTTGTCCTCCCCGAAGGCGGCGCTGCTGACGGTGTCCATGAAGTGGCCGGCGTAGGTGTCGATGAGGAGTTCTGAGGTCTGCTCCACCGTCCCGGGGTCGAAGTACACCACGGTACCGCTGATGGCGGCGTTGAAGGTCCAAAGCTGGTCGGGGTGCTCTGGGGCAAAGGCCAGGTCGGTGGGGCGGTCCAGGCCGTCTGAACCGGTGCCGATGACGGTGAATACCCTGGAATCCGGCGCACCGAACTCGGGAACTCCCGAAGAGGCGGTGTCATCGTCGGGACTCACCGTATCATCGTCGGAAGTGGCGTCGTCGTCCGCAGTGGCGTCGTCATCGGTGGTGGTGTCGTCGTCGGCAGAGGCATCGTCATCTGCGGTGGCATCGTCATCGGTAGACGCGTCGTCGTCGGAAGAGGGGGGAGTGCAGGCCTGCAGGCACAAGACCAGGGAGGTGGCGAGGGGAAGGAAGGATTTCATGGAGGGGTTCCTGGCCCGCTTGAGGGGCGATGGGGGATCAGGGCGTCAAAAAAAAGCGCGTACCGACGGCACATTTCCGAGAGGGAGAATCGAGATTCGGCGCGAAGTCGGGCCTTCTCCCGCAAGGGTTCCCCTCCCTCCAGGACCGCCAGGATCTTTTTCGCCAGAGGGTCCGGATCTCCCGGAACGAACTTCTCCAGACCCTCGTCCGAATGCTCCGCCAGGGCCCCTTCCTCCCCCAGCAACTCGGCCATGGACCCGGTGCGATATCCCACCACCGGGCAGCCGCAGGCCATCGCCTCAATCACCGCGTTGGGGCAGGGAGGGTTCAAGGTAGAAAACACGAAGGCTCCCGCTGCCCTCTCCCATCGGGGGAGGAGGGAGTTATCCAGAGAGCCCACGAACTGCACCCCATCCCTCTCCAGCCAGGGCCGCAGCGGTGGAGTGACCTCGCCAGCGACGAACAGGCGGCAGTCCGGCCTCTGGCGACGTACCCGGGCCAGGGCCTCCACCATGGGTCCCAGTTGCTGGAGATGACGAAACACTCCGGCGGTGAACAGGTCTCCCCGTCCCAGGCTCGCCTCTCCTTCTCCATCGGGGTGGAATCGGTCCAGATCCACGCCGTTATAGACGATGGAATGGGGCCGTGAGCCGATGCTTCCCAGAAACCTCTCCACCAGAAAACGGCTGTATTGGCTCTGGAAGATCACCCCCGTCGCTCCCCGAAATGCCAGCCAGGGGAGAAGGTTCTTGCGCCGCCAGCGGGGTGAAGAAGCGGGGGTCGCCACCCCGTCCAGGCGAAGGGCCCAGGGGATGCGCCTTAGGGCAAGCCCAAGGAGAACCGGCAGCGGGGCGGAAACGACCACCAGGGCGGCGTCGGCCTGGGAAGGTTCCTTCCACTCCACCTCCCAGCCGAATTCGGGAAGCCCGTCGGCCAGCTTGCGGGCAAACACCGAGGGACCCCCCAGGGCTCGCGGGGTGAAGGGGATGTAGAGGCGGCGGACCATCTGAGGGATTCTACTGAAGATTGCTCGCAGGCACCGACGCCACCCCATTTGCCCCAGAGCCATCGCATCCGATCGGTCTGCCCTTGGGGACCGCCGGGGCCGGGAAAAGGAGCCGACACCTCAGGCTTTTGCATTGGCGTATATTCACAGGTTGGCATGATGATTTACGCCATTTTCATTGAAATGCTATGTGGAATCGCGCCATCGCCGACCGCCTGCGTCGCCGGGCGGACTCGTCCCTGGGTCGGCTGGTGGTGTCCCAGGACACGGAGGTGCGCCCCCTCTACGACAGGGTGCTCGCCATACCCGCAGCGTGGCTATTGGGCTCGGACGAGTAATGCCAGGACCGAGCACCGTTAATTTCGGGGACGAGGCCAGCCTCCCCGCCATGGCGCAGGCGCGTGGGATCACAGGCAAAGCGTGCAGCCAGTGAGAGCGGGGACCGGCGCGACACCCTGGCCGCCATCACCGCTGGGCCGAAGACCCTGCATCGGCGTCCCCTTGATCCCCATCCGTCCGGAAGGGCCCGATTTTTTCCCCCCAGCCATCAAACAGCGGTTCTTCAGCGAGAACCCATCCGAGATCCGATGCGGGAGCATCCCCTCGGGAGCGTGGTATCTTGCTGCCCCCTGGCTGCCTTCTGGGGTCGCCACTGGGGAAACACTTGTTTTTACTGAAGGATCGGATGCTGACGGACGGGAATCAATGGGGATGCATCCCAGAAGAAAAGAGAACCGGGGCCAGATCCTGGATCATCCTGCTCCTGTGGATGGCGTTGGGAACGGGCTGTCGGCCGGGAACTCCCTCACCCTCGGCTGAGGCCTCCCCCGGACTGACCCAGGTGACCGCCACCGTGAAGGGGGGGATCATCGGCCCTGGCGACGTGCTCACCATCCGGGTCTATCAGGAGGCGGACCTGACCGGGGACTATCGGGTGGAGACCGACGGAACCCTCCACTTTCCCTTCCTGGGGCAGGTGCCGGTGAAGGACCACACCCCGTCAGAGATCGGGGTCCTTCTGGCGGAACGGCTGCGCCAGGGATGGCTGGTGAACCCGGAAGTTTCTGTTTTCGTAAAGGAATTCAACAGCCGCAAGGTGTTCGTCTTCGGCCAGGTCAAGAATCCTGGCACCTTCACCTTCACCGACGGCATGACCATCATCCAGGCCATCACCCTGGCGGGGGGATTCACTCCCAGCGCCCTTCGCAACCGTACCAGCGTCGCCCGCACCGCCCAAGGGATGGAGACCCGGGAGGTCGTGCTGGTGGATCGGATCGCCGACGGCTCTACCCCCAACTACCCTCTCCTGCCCGGGGACATCGTGTTCATCCCCGACTCTCCTCTATGACCCTTCGACCTCGTTCCAGACGAAGTTCAGGGGGGCCAGCCACGATCCTGTGTGTGGTGGGGGCGAGGCCCAACTTCATGAAGATGGCTCCCCTGTTGAAGGCCATGGGCGCCTGGCGAGACACCCTGCGCCCCCTCCTGGTCCACACCGGCCAGCACTACGACGCCTCCATGTCCGACGTGTTCTTTGCCGATCTCGATCTGCCCGCCCCCGATCTCTTTCTGGGAGTGGGCTCGGGCTCTCACGCCGAACAGACCGGTCGGACCATGATGGCCTTTGAGAAGTGCGTCGCCGACGAAGCCCCTGAAGGGGTCGTGGTGGTGGGGGATGTCAACGCCACCCTGGCCTGTGCCCTGGTGGCCCGCAAGGCGGAAGTGCCCTTGTTCCACGTCGAGGCGGGGTTGCGGTCTTTTGACCCCTCCATGCCCGAGGAGACCAACCGACGGGTCACCGATGTCCTTGCCGACCTCCTGTTCACCCACTGCCGGGAGGCGGATCAGCACCTTCGCTCCGAGGGCACTCCTGAAGAGAGGATTCTCTTTGCTGGCAACGTGATGATCGATTCGGTGCTCACCTGGAGGTCCCGGGCGGTTCCCCCTCCCGAACTCGAAGCGACAGGGCTCCGGGCAGGCGCCTTCGGCCTGGTCACCCTTCACCGCCCCTCCCTGGTGGATGACGATCGACGTTTTTCAGGGTATCTGGCCGCCCTCAAAGAGCTGTCCCAGGAGATCCCCCTCCTCTACCCTGTCCATCCCCGCTCTCGCAAACGACTGGTGGAGGCAGGAATCCTCGCCCCCGGCCTCCCCGACGGGGCCCCTCTCCCCGGCAGCCACCTCCACCTCTGCCCTCCCCTGCGATACCTGGAGTTCCTGTGGACCCTGGAGCACAGCCGCCTGGTGATCACCGATTCGGGGGGAGTCCAGGAGGAGACCTGCGCCTTGGGAGTGCGCTGTCTGACCGCCCGAAACAACACCGAGAGGGGCATCACCCTTACCGAAGGCACGGCGCGCCTGGTGGGGACCGACCCGGCTGCCCTCCTCGCCGCCTCCCGCCTGGCCCTGTCCGAGCCTTCCCCCGGGGTGAGGCTCCCTGAGCGGTGGGATGGCCGGGCGGCGGAGCGCATCGCCCTCCTCCTCGACGCCTGGGCTCGGGGGGAGTCGGACCTGCGTGGCCTTCTGGAGAGCAGGATCGCTTCAACCCCCTTCCCCTCCCGCAGCGCTGGTGATTCATGAGCACAGCCTCCGCATCCCTCCCCATCATCCGCCCCACCCTTCCCCCCTTTGAGGACGTGGTGGACCAGTTTCGCTCGGTGTGGGAATCGGGGCAGATCACCAGCGGCAGGAATGTCGCCGCCCTGGAGGAGGAGGTGTGTGCCTACACCGGAGCCCCCCACTGCGTGGCGGTGGGGAACTGCACCGCCGGGCTGATCCTCTCCCTCCTGTCCCTGGATCTGGCCCCGGGAGAGGTCCTCGTCCCCGCCTTCACCTTCGCCGCCACTGCTCACGCTGTCGTGTGGGCGGGGCATGAGCCGGTGTTCGTGGACTGCCAGCCGGGGACCTTCAACGCCGATCCCGACTCGGTCAGGGCCTCCCTCACTCCCCGCACCCGGGCCATCCTGGTGACCCACATCTTCGGGGTGCCGGTGGATGTGGACGAATTGAGGCAGATCGCGCAAGATGCTGGAATTTCTATTCTTTTTGATGCAGCCCAAGCCTTGGGAGCGAAGTACCGGGGAAGAGGGGCGGGCTCCTTGGGGGATCTGGAGGTGTTCTCCATGAGCCCCACCAAGGTCGTCACCGCCGCCGAAGGAGGGCTCATCACCCTCGCTGACGGCGAGAGGGCAGGGAAGCTGCGGCGGATGCGGGATTATGGCAAGGCCAGGGACGGGGCCGACATGGAAATCATCTCCCTCAACGCCCGGCAGAGCGAGTTCCATGCGGTGATCGCCCGGTCCACCCTGCGCCACTCCGACGCCTACATCGGAGCCCGCCGAAGGCTCATCGCCCGTTACCAGGCTTCTCTGGCTTCCCTCCCCGGGATCTCGTTCCAGACGGTTCCTTCCGACCGCACCACCAGCGGGAACTATATGGTGGTGCGGGTGGGGAAGGAGGCCCCCCTCTCCCGGGACTCCCTTTATCAAGCCCTGGGAAACGTAGGAATCCAGACCAAGAAGTACTTCTGGCCGGTCGTCCACCTCCAGGCCGCCTACCGGAAGTGGGGAGAGGCCTACCGGGGGCGCCTGCCCGAAGCGGAGAGGGCTGCCCAAGAGGGACTGGCCCTGCCTCTTTATGGCCACATGACCGATGAGGAGTGCGACCGGGTGATTGAGGAAATTCATCGCGCTTTTTCCGGTGCCCGTCCATGACCGATCAGATCGACAGGGCCTTGCCCACCTGGCTTCTGGCCATTCGCCGCCCCCTGGCCTTCGGAGTCCAGGCCCTGCTTTTGACCCTGGCCTATGCCCTGGCCTTTCTGCTCCGCTTCGATTTCAACATGCCCCCCGTCTACCAGGATCTCCTGTGGATGACCTTCCCCTTTGCGGTGGCCATCAAGCTCCTGGTGTTCTCGGGATTCGGTCTCCATCAGGGGTGGTGGCGCTACGCCGGCATGAAGGATCTGGAGAACCTGGTGAAGGCGGCCACCCTGGCCACTGCCGCCATCATGGGGATGAACTACGTGGTCTTGGAGCTGCGGGGGGTGCCCCGGTCGGTGTACCTGGTGGACCCCCTCCTCTCGGTGATTCTGGTGGGAGGAGCCCGGCTGTCGGTGCGATGGATGCGGGAGACCCTCCTGGCCCGGGAGAAGTCCGACACCCCGGCGGTGCGCCTTCTGGTCATCGGCACCGGCGATCTGGCCGACACCCTGCTGCGGAACCTGGGGCGTCTGTCTTCCGCCCGCTATCAGGTGGTGGGTCTTCTCGACGACAACGCCGCCCGCCACGGCCTGCGAATCCACGGGGTTTCCGTGTTGGGTTCCACCGCCGGAGTGGGAGACCAGGTGCGGAATCGCAACGTCGGTGAGATCGTCTTCGCCCACGAGCGCCTGTCCCGAACCGATCTGCAGCGCATCGTGGCTCTGTGTGAAGGGACCGGGGTGAGGTTCAAGGTGCTGGCGACTTCGGCCTCCTCCCAGCATGATTCCCGGGTCAGCAAGGCTCTGCGCTCGGTGGAGGTGGAAGACCTGCTGGGGCGCCTACCGGTCCCCTTGGAGGTACCCGTCATCGCCGAGTTGGTGCGGGGAAAGGTGGTGCTGGTGACCGGAGCGGGGGGCTCCATTGGCTCGGAGATCTGCCGCCAGGTGGCCCACCACGATCCCGCCCGATTGATCCTCCTGGAGAGGTCCGAAAACGCCCTGTTTCAACTCACCGAGGAGCTTTCCGAGACCGAACCGGGACTTTCCTATGAACCGGTGGTGGGGGACGTGGGGGATGTGCTGCTCATGGATTCCCTCCTGGCCCGCACCCGCCCCCATCTGGTCGTCCACGCCGCCGCCCACAAGCACGTCCCCCTGATGGAGCACAACGCCAGCGAGGCGGTCCGCAACAACGTCTTTGGCACCCGTACCCTGGCCCTGAAGGCCGCCCAGCACGGAGTCCAGACGTTTGTGCTCATCTCCACCGACAAGGCCGTCAACCCCACTTCGGTGATGGGCACCACCAAGAGGGTGGCGGAGCTGGTGGTGCAGGCGATGGCCACCGCCTGGCCAGAAACCCGCTTCGTGGCGGTGCGCTTCGGCAACGTCCTGGGGTCCAACGGCTCGGTCATTCCCACCTTCAAGGCCCAGATCGCCCGGGGCGGTCCCCTCACCATCACCCACCCCGACATGCGGCGGTACTTCATGACCATTCCCGAGGCCAGCCAGTTGGTGCTCACCGCTGCCGCCTTGGGAGAGGGGGGAGAGGTGTTCGTGCTGGACATGGACGAGCCGGTCCGCATCGTGGACCTGGCCAGAAACCTGATTCGCCTTGCGGGTTTGCGCCCTGAAGAAGACATCCCCATCGTGTTCACCGGCCTGCGCCCGGGCGAGAAACTCTTTGAGGAACTGTCGGTGGCGGGAGAAGACACCACCCGCACTCGTCACCCCAAGATTTTCGTGGGAAAGGTGGCCGCCCTTCCCCCCGAGATCCTCGACGAGGGGCTCCTGGCCCTGGAAGAGGCCGCTGCAGCTCATGGGGATCGGGATGTGCGTCACTGCCTGGAGGCCCTGGTGAGTGAGGCGAAGCTGAGCCCCGAGCTTCCCTCTCCACTTCCCTCGGGGAGCGGAGAGCGGCTGACCCGTCCTCCCTCGGTCCCCTCCCGCCATTGATTTTCTGACCGTGCCGTCCATTTCCCGCCCCGCCTCCTTCCCCTTGGCCCTGGCCCTTCTCCTGGCCCTCCTGGTGGGGATCCCCTTTGGGGGATTTCTGACCACCTCGTCGGAATTCATCAACGATGACGGGATCTTTGCCGTACAGACCCAGGCGACCGTCGCCTCGGCCTTCACTACCGATTCCTATACAGCAGCGGGTTATCGGGGTGCTCCTGCCACCGTCTATCGCCCCCTGGGAATCCTGATCCTGGCTCTCCAGAAGATGGGGTGGGGAACGAATTCCACCCTCCCCTGGCACATCACCTCCCTCCTTCTCCACCTTCTGACCACCCTGGCCCTGTTCACCTGGTTGGGGAGATTGGGGCTGTCCCGGACGGCGTCCTTCCTCTCCGCCCTGGCCTTTGGGGTGAGCCCCCTCCACGCCGAGTCGGTGGGGTGGATCTCGGCTCAGTTTGAACTTTCAGGAGCCCTGTTCATCGTCTGCGCTCTGGTCTTTGCCGCCTCTTCAGGGTTCCTGTCCCTGCTGGCCTCCCCCCTTTGCTTCTTCCTGGCCCTGCTCTGCAAGGAACCGTATCTGGCGACCCTTCCCGCCTTGATCCTCACCGCCCTGTGGGCCCCTCCTCCCCAGAAGTCCCCCGCTGGCGATGCACCTCCACCTTCCCTTGCCCCTCGGATTCGTGCCGGCTTGCTGACCCTCCTATGGATCCTGGTGCTGGCCTCGTGGTGGAACCTGCGGGGGGCGGCCGGAGTGACCTCCACCTCTCCGGGGACCGTGTCCTGGCCTGCCCTTCTCGCCTCTTCCGGCGGTGGGTTGCTGCGGGGACTGGGGCTTTTGGGGCTCGTTCCGGCGGCGGGTCCTCCTCTGCACCCTCCCAACGCCTGGGAGTGGGGAGGGGCCCTGGCCCTGCTGATTTTGGGGACGGCGGCGGTGAGGCGGGATGTGCGGGCTCTGGCTCCGGCTTCGTTGATGGCGGTGGCCCTTCCCGGGCTCCTCTACGGTCAATGGGGAATGAGCGCGGTGGCGGATCCCGACCGCTACTTTTACTTGGCGTGGGCAGGAACTCCCGCCCTGGTGGCCTTCGCTTTTGGCGGCTCCATTCCTGACTCCCCCGGGGAGTCTCCAGGAAGACTCCGTATCAGACGACTTTCAGTGTTGATCCTCCCCCTCCTTCTGCTCATGGCCGGGTCCACCCGAAGGGAACTCACCCACTGGCGCTCCCACCGGTCCCAACTGGATCGTCTGGTGGAGACCGGCCGATCTTCGGGCTACGTTTATTATCTGCGGGGAGTGGAGGCCTTGAAGGAGGGGGATCCCTGCGCCGCCATTGCCGACGCCTCCCTCTGCTCTTCCATGTCTCCTTCCCCCAACAAGAAGCGCCAGTGCGATGCGGTGAAGAGCCGGGCCGAGGCCCTGTGCGCTTCCCTTCCCCCTACTCCACTACGGTAGCCTCTTCGTCTCCTCCATCAAAAATCAGGGACAGAATCTCCAGTTCATCCACGGCCTGCCCCCTCTCTCCGGCCTCGTTGACATCGAAAAGCTGCACCGTCATGGAAATCTGCCCCTCCTGGGTTGCAGAAAAAGTCAATGAAAACGAGGTGCTGTATCCATCTTGCCCGTCCAGGGGATCCTGAGAACCCTCCTCGCCAAAGGGAGGAAGCCAGAAGGCCCCCACCTGCCCCTCCTCCCCCTGGGGAAGCAGCTCGGGAGCCTCGGTGAGATCGGTGCCCTCCAGGGCGACCAACCCCTCGGGACCATTCAGCACCACCACCATCCCCATGCCTTGCCCCCCCTCGGGAAGGTAGGGGGAGGGAAGGTACCAGGCCAGATCCAGGAGGGCCTCGTGGGTGGGCAGGGTGGGGACCTCGAACCCCTCCACCTCCAGGGTGGGCAGCGGATCCCCCTCCTCCTCTTCGGCACAACCCACCATCCCGAGCACGAGGCTCACCCCCATCGCCACGCCCAGATTCCCCCCTGTCCCTCGGATCCTCATCCCCTCTCCAGATCGTAGGGAACGACATCAATGCGAGCAATGCCCACATCCCTGATCAGGGACTCCCGAAGTTCGGAAGCGGTACCCACCACCACCGCGACCAGGTTTTGAGGGCGGAACACCTCGGACAAGGCCTGGTTCACCTCCTCGGCGGAGACCACCCCCGCCTTGGCCATGGCCGCCTCGGCGTCGTAACCGGTCAGCAATCGGGAAACCGCCAATCCCAGCCTCTTGCTGGCGGTGTCGGTCATGAAGGCGGCGGTGTTGACCAGGGCTGCCCGGGCAAAGTCGATCTCCTCGGGCTTCAACCCCTCCCTCTGAACCTGCTCGAACAGATCCAGGACCAGCCTCAGACAGGAACCGGCATATTCGTTGGCCGGCATCACCCACATGGAGTAGGAGCCCCCGTGGCGGGAGCGGCTGACAGTGCCGTAGGCCCCATAGCTCCACCCCCTCTTTTCCCTCACCTCCTGCATCAGCCGGGTGGTGAAGTTGTGCCCCCCGAAGCCGTTGTTCCCCACCGCCAAGGCCGGCAGGCGGGGATCCTGCAAGGAAATGGAGGGGTGGCCCATCATCATCTGGGCCTGGGTGCGATCCGGCTTGTCCACCAGGAGGATGCGCCGGCCCTCCAGGGGGCGAGGAGGGGGGGGAGGCGCCGGCGGGGTGGGAGAGGCGGAGATTCCGTCCCAGAGGGCAGCAATATCCCCAAGATGCCCTTCGTCCACCGGTCCGGTCACCCCGACGACCGCTCCTCCTCCGGTAAACCAGGTGCGGTAGTGGCGACGAGCATCCCCGATTCCACATCGGCCCACCTGCCGGGGAGTCCCCTGGGAGTCCCGTGCGTAGGGATGATCCCCGTACACCGCCTCTCGAAAGAAAGCCGCCGCCAGAGAGCGGTCGTCGTTTTTTTCCTCCTCCAGAGACGCGATGATCTCCTCCTTGAGCCCCCTCCACTCCCGGGCGTCAAAGGCCGGCTCCCTCAAGGCCTCTCGGAACAGGGTGATGAACCCCGGCCACTGATGGGCCAGAGTGGAGCCGGAGAACACCACGCTGTCGGGGCCGACATGGACCTCCATCTGGGCCCCCATGGCCTCCAGGGCCCCTTCAAACTGGGGGCGAGTGCGGATCCTGGTTCCCCGCAGCATCGCTTCCCCGGTGAGGTTGGTAAGCCCCCCCTTGCCCTCGGGATCCACTCGGCTCCCCACCGGAAGGGCGACCTGCAGGTGAATCACCGGCAAAGAGGCGTCCACCGACACGGCGATGCGCGCCCCCAGCGGTCCCTCCCGCATGACCACTTCGCCGGGATGTCCTACCCACGCTTCCGGCACCCGAGGAGGGGGCAGGGGAGGTCCGGCGACGAGGGAGGGGATCTTGAGGTGAAGATGGGCCTTTCCTCGTCGCGCCTTCTTCCCCACCGGCACCCCGAAGAGGGCGGTGGAGCGCTCCCGGGTCAGATACAGGCCCGCCACCCGACTCAGGTCCTCGGAGGTCACGCTGCGGATGGCCTCCATTCTTTGCAAGCCAAGGCGCCAGTCCCCCCCGATGACCTGATTCCAGCCCAGGAAGTCGGCTTTTCCCGCTGCTGAATCCAGCCCCTCCCAGACCCCCTTTTCCAGATGATTTCGAGCCCGGTCCAGGTCCACCTGGGACACTCCCTCCCGAGCCACCGCTTCCACCGTCTGGAACAGGATTTCCAGGGCATCCGCCGCCGCCTTTCCCTCCCTCATGGTCACCGTGTATTGGTAGATGGCGGGATGCTCAAAGGGGGGTAGGGAACCGGAAAAGCTGGTGGCCAGCCCCCCATCCACCAGCCTCCTCTGCAAGGGGGCCGACATGCCCACCCTGAGGGCGGCGTCCAGCACCGTCAGGGGAGCGGTGTCGGGGTGGGCATAGCCGGGCACCTTCCATCCCATGTCCAGGATCTCGGTTTCCACCTGGAGGGCCAGGGTCTTGCGGCGAGCCTCGGTCTGCTCCGGCTCGGTCTCCTTGACCCGCCGTTTCAGCTCCGAGGCGGGAATACCTCCGTAGTGCTTCTCCACCTGAGCCAGCAAGTCGGCGGTCCGAACATCCCCCACCACGATGAGGGTGGCGTTGTTGGGGGCATAGAAGTTTCGGTAGAACGCCTGGGCGTCCTCCACCGAAATCCTCTCAATGTCTCGCCGGTACCCGATGGTGGGCCAACGATAGGGGTGGCGGGTGAAGGCCAGGTCGGAAAGCTCCTCGCTGAGCCTGCCGTAGGGATCGTCGTCGGCCCGAAACCTTCTCTCGTTGATCACCACCTCCCTCTCACTCTCAAGCTGCTTCTCGTTGATCACCAGCCGGGTCATGCGAATGGCCTCCAACTCGATGATCATCTCCAAGCGATCCTTGGGGAGGCTCTGGGTGTAGACGGTCTCATCCACCCAGGTGAAGGCGTTGTTGTCAGGAGACCCGGCCTCCTCCACCCGGCGGCTCCAGGCTCCATCGGGGTAGACCTCGGTCTCCTTGAACATCATGTGTTCAAAAAGATGAGCAATTCCGGTGATTCCCTCCTCTTCATCGGCGCTGCCGACGTGGAACCATGTGTGGTAGGAGACGATGGGGGCTTCGTGATCCTCCACCACCAGCACGGAAAGGCCGTTGGGGAGACGATGGTGGGAAACAACCAGGGAACCGATGAATGGGGAGAGTTCTGAGGTGTGCAAGGAGGACCCGGGGACAAACAGTGGGGGGGGACGGTAATGACCATGACCCCATCCGTCAAACCCTCAGGAGCGATTCTTTGGACGGATTGTCAATGGTAGTAGAGAAACACCCCATGCATTCCCCCCGCCAGGAGGGCCAGCACCAGGATCCCCCACCACCGGGGCGTCAGCAAAGCCAGGCCGGTCAACCCCTCCAACTCCTCTCCCCGGGCCCGCCTTTCCTCCCTATAGCCAGGAAACAGCACCAGTCCCATTCCCAGTACTGCAAACGCCGGCCCCAACAGGGCTCCTTTGAGGTGAAAGGTCCCTTGGAGCCGCGCTTCCCGCCAGGACAGGACCATCAGCAATCCTCCCACCGCAATGAACAAGAGCCCTCCCACCCGTCGCAGCCAGGGGGGAACCTGGTCCCCCTTTCCCGGGGGGTGAGCGCGCATTGGGGAACCCGAAGCCTCCATCTCCTGCCGATCTCCTGACCGATCCATGGGTCACCCCACCCTTTACAAAAGGAGGGTCAACCGTATCAGAAGGGCTCGGGGAGACCAAGAAACTTGCGTTCCGCCCTACGCAGGTCCACCCTTCCCCGGGCACGTCGCCGCCCCCTGATTCCATGCGTCGCTTCCTTCTCCGCCTCCTCCTTGTCGTGACTCTGCTGACCCTTGCTCTTTTGGGAGGAGGGGGGCTCTGGCTCTACCGGGAGGTGTCCCGGACCGCTTCGGAGTTGGCCCCCCAGGTAGAGGCGATGCGTTCCTTCCGCGACCACCGCCCCGGCTGGTCCTTCCCCGCCGAGGTCTTTACCGACTGGTTTGAGTTCAGCGCCGGATCCCCCTTCGGCCTCTCCCGCCTGGAGGCTGAGGCTCGGGCCCGCAACTATCAGGAGGTTCCCAAAAATTCCGGGGATCTCTCCCCGGGCCAGTTTCGTCGCCCCTCCCCCGTCCGCCTGGAAATCGCGTTGCGGGGTTTTGATTTTCCCGATGGAACCACCCGACCTGCGGTGCTGCGAGTGCTGGCCCAGTCCGATGATCACCTCGACGAGGTAGAGGTGCTGGACGAATCCTTTGGCAAGGGCCCCTGGCGCTTGGAGCCGCTGCGGCTGGGGGAATGGATTGGCAAGGAAAACGAGATCCGCTTCTTCGCCCCCCTTTCCACCATCCCCAAACACGTCCAGGACGCCATCCTCTCCAGCGAGGACGCCCGCTTCCGAGACCACCCCGGGGTGGATCCCATCGGCATTCTGAGGGCTCTGCGCCGCAACGCCCAGGAGCAGGAGACCGTGGAGGGAGCCTCCACCCTCACCCAGCAACTGACCCGCACCCTGTTCCTCAATCGGGAGAAGTCCTACCGCCGCAAGTGGGCCGAGGCGGTACGAGCCCTGGCCCTGGAGAGGCTTCTTTCCAAGGACCAGATCCTGGAGATGTACCTGAACTCGGTGTACCTGGGACAGCGGCAGGGGCGGTCGATTGGTGGGGTCTCCGCCGGAGCACGAGCGTTTTTTGCCAAGGATCTCAATTATTTGGATGTATCTGAAGCTGCGGTCCTGGCCGCAGTGATCCCCGCTCCCAACGCCTATTCTCCCTGGAAGGCGCAAGACCTGGTCACCGAGCAGCGCAACCGGGTCCTGGAGCGGATGGTGGTGGCGGGGTGGCTGTCTGCCGAGGAGGCCAGGCAGGCACAGCAGGAACCGTTGAAGCTGGCCGATCCGGACCCCAAGGAGACCCGCTGGCCCCTCCACGAGGCCTGGGCCCGTCGCTTCCTGGACGAACAGATGAAGGGGGGAGCGGCCTCCCTGGGGTTGCGAGTGTTCACCTCCTTGGATCCCGCCCTCCAGCTTCTCGCTGAAGCGGCGGTGGTGACCGAGGTGTCAGGATTTGAGGCCAGTTGGGGGCCCTCCCGCAAGGATCCCCTCCAAGGGGCCGCCTTTGGGCTCGATCCCCAATCCGGGCTGGCCCTGTTCGCCGTTCCTGGCAGGAACCTCCCTGGAGATCAGTTCCACCGGGCCGTCCAGGCTCGCCGCCAACCGGGTTCGGCCATCAAACCCATCGCCTATGCCGCCGCCTTTGCCGATAGGGACGAGACGGGCAAGAGGCTGTTCACCCCCGCCACCACCATTTCCGACGAGCCATCCACCTTCGACACTCCCGAAGGCCCCTGGCGCCCCCGCAACGCCGAGGGCTTCTATCATCCGTGGATTTCCCTGGCCAAGGCCTTCGGCAAGTCTCTGAACGTGGCTACCACCCACATGGTGGTGAAGACCGGCCCCCAGAAGGTGGCCGATCTGGCGGCGAAGGTGGGCATTCGCTCCCCCCTGCGGGTGGTCCCCTCCATCGGCCTGGGCACCTCGGAGGTCACCCTCTCCGAGTTGACCGGGGCCCTCGCCTCGGTGGCCCTGGGGGGAATCCGCATCCCGGTCTCCCCGGTTCGGCTCGCCGTGGATCCGGCAGGTGTGATCGCCTGGCAGGCTCCACCCCCCAAGGAGCGCGTATTGGACGAAGTTTCCTCCGCCATGGTGATGACCTTGATGCGAAACAGCTACGAAAAAGGCACCGGGTTCATGGCCCACTCCCAACTGGGTCACGGTCGGGAAGTGGCGGGAAAGACCGGGACCTCCCAGCAGGGGCGGGACCTGTGGTTCGTGGGAGTGACGCCTCGGCTGGCCATCGGCTTCTGGCTGGGCCACGACCATGGACGTCCCATGCGCCAGACCGCTTCGGACACCATCGCCCCTGCATGGGGACGCCTGGCCCGACCCCTCTTTCGCGGCCTCCCCCATCTGCCCCTGCCCCTGCCTGACCCGGTGGAAATGGTGGGGATCGACCCTTATTCCGGCTGCAAGGGGGGCTCCTGGATGGTGGCCATGCCCAAGGGAGAGCCCTGGCCCCCCTGTCGACCCCTGACCTGGGAAATCCCCGAAAAATCGGAAGACGAGACCTCAGAGGGGTTGGAGGAGGGGGAGCCCGGAGCCCCCGATGAATCGGGGACGGAAGAGACGACGGCTCCCACCGCTCCGGGAGCAACGGGGCCGGTGGAAGGAACCTCCAACGGGGCGCCTTGAGCCCCCCTTCTCAGCAATCCAAGGATGAGCCAGGCCCCATGCCCCCGCCTCTTCCCATCCTTCTTCTCATCCACGGCTCCTGGTGCGGCGCCTGGTGCTGGGACGGGGTGATCCTGGCCCTGGCCCGCCACGCTCAAGTGGGAGGACGGGGGGTGAGGGTGATCGCCCCCGATCTTCCCGGTCATGCCAGTCGTTATCGCAGCGAGCTCAAGCGTCACCGCCAGTTGAACCTTCAAGACTATCGAAACGCGGTGGTGGACGTGATTCTTCGCCACGATCTCCACCGGGTCATCCTGGTGGGACACTCCATGGCAGGGACCTTCCTCCACGAAGTGGTGGCCGCCTGCCCAGATCGCATCGCCCTCGCGGTGTATGTGGCCGGTCTGGTCCCCCAGGACGGTCAGTGCGTCCAATCCCTGTTCGTCCCCTTCGCGGGGCCAGACTGGATGGCGGGAGTGGCCAACTTCCCGGTAGGAGAACAAGGCATCCGCTGGGGAGCCCGGGCCGTCACCCGCTGGCTGCTGGGCCACGACATGGATGCCATCTCCTTCCACCGCATGGTCACCGAGACCCTCCCCGATCCCGTCGCCGCCCAGGTCCACAAGGTCTCCTGGAGCGGCTTTCGGTGGACCTGCGACCGCACCTACATCGTCTGCACCCGGGACCGACTGCTGAGCCCCTCCCGTCAGCGCCAGATGGCGGAAAAATTGGGACCGGGAACGGGGGTCCTGGAACTCCAAAGCGGCCATGTCGCCCCATTGGAAAAACCCCGGGAACTGGCGGAGTTGCTGGGGAAGACGGTCGCCAAGACCCTTGGGGGTTGAATCATCGAACCCCCTTGCCTGGAGAGCTGGCCCCTCACGAAAACACCAACGCCACCGCCCCGATCACCGCGATTCCCAGCAGATCCACCCTCACCCCCATGCGGACGAAGGTGCCCATGGGGGCGTAACCGGTGGCGTAGGCGATGGCGTTGGGAGCCGTTCCCGCCGGAGCGATGAACCCGTTGGAGCATCCCATGGTGGCCGCCAGCATCAGGGTCCCCACCTGCTCTTCAGTCCACCCCAGCCGATGACCCAGGGTGAACAGGACGGGAAGGAGGATGGCGGCGCAGGCGGTGTTGGAGGCAAACTCGGTGAGGACGGTGAGGGTCAGCAGGATGGCCAGAAGGGTGAGGGGAAAAGCCAGGGGGTTCCCTTGGACCGCCGACAGAAACTCCAAACTGCCCCCCATCCAGTGGGACAGGCCCGAGCGCTGAAAGGCGTCGGACAAGGCGAAGCCCGCCCCCAGCAGCAACAAGGAGCCCCAGGGCAGACCACCGGTCTCGCTCCATTTCAGCAGGGGGCGAAACCCGGTCTCGGTTCGCACCGGAATGAGAAACAGCAGCAAGGACGCGGCGATGGCCACCGTGGAGTCCTCCCAGAACTCCGCCACACCGAAGCGACTGGCCCACCCCTGAAGGTTGCCGACATCGGCGCGGGTGATCCACAGCGCCGCTGTGGTGACGAAGATCCCCAGCACCCACTTCTCCCCCGCCGACCAGGCCCCCGCTCCCTTGTCGCCGAGGATCCTCCGGGCCATTCCTTCCTTCCAATCGGCCAGATGGGGAAGGGGCCGCATCAGGATCCACCAGCACAGGGGCACGGAGATCACCACCACCGGCACCCCCAGAGCCATCCAATCCAAGAAGGAGACGGCGTTCCCTGAGAGCTTGCCGTACACCTGCTGGAAGATGAGGTTGGGAGGGGTCCCCACCGGAGTGCCCAATCCTCCCAGGTTGGCGGCGTAGGCCACCCCCAGAACCATCGCCGCCGCGAAGGCGCGCAGATCGGAGGGCAGGCCGTCGGCGGTGCGGAGCAAGGCCCGACCCTCTTCTCCCAGGTCCACCTCCCTCTCCGTCTGCATGGCCTCCCCGCCCCGGCTGCGGGCCACTTCCCCCACCACCGCCAGGGCCACCGGCAGCATCATCAGGGTGGTGGCGGTGTTGGAAATCCACATGGAAATGAAGGCGGTGGCCATCATGAACCCCAACACCAGACGCCGTGGAGAGGCCCCCATGCGGCGCAGAACCCCCAGGGCGAGGCGGTGATGGAGATTCCATTTTTCCATGGCGATGGCGATGAGGAATCCCCCCAGGAACAGGAAAATGAAGTGGTCGGCGTATTTTTGGGTGACCTCCCGAGTGGCCGTCACCTGGAGCGCGGGAAACAGAACGATGGGCAGCAGGGAGGTGGCGGGAATGGGCATGGCCTCGGAGAACCACCAGGCGGCCATCCACACCGTCACCGCAGCGGTGGCCCGGGCCCCATCGGCAGAGGCGGTAGCGGGCAGGGACTCCAAACCGGTGAAGTCGGGGTGAAACCCAAACCACACCAGCAGGAACAAGAGGGGACCGGCCAGGATGCGGAGCGCGAGACTCATCGGGATTCCCAGGTCAGCAGACCGGGACCCGCATCGGCGATGATCCAGGGGCCGTCCATCGTTGTGTCCAAAGAAACCCCATCCAGGAGGAGGGAGCCTCCCTCGGGCCTCCACACCTCCACCCGGAGCCCGTCATAATCACCAGGGTCAGAGAGGAGGGCGTCGGTTTCCGTCAAAGTCACCGAAGGCCCGGAAGTGGTCTCCCAATTTCCCTCCCCCGGCACCAGACGCAGGGTCAGCACCCCCATCTCGTCAGCAAAGCTGTCCACTCCAGCGGTGGAGGGGGAAAGGGTCCTCACCGACTCCCGCAGCAGGGGCACGATGCCTCCCTCTCGGATGAACAGGGGGCCCTCCCCCAGGGGAGCCGGCACTTCCCCCGTTCCTTCCCACGCTTCTCCCGTCCACCAGTGAACCCACCGCCCCGGGGGAAAATAAACCGTCCTGGACGTAGTCCCCGAAGCAGCGACCGGAGCCACCAGCAAGGTCTCCCCCACGACAAACTCATCGTCCACATGGGGCCCCCCCAGAAGACCCACCGGTAGCACCGGGGGTGTGCCATCGTCGTGGGCCCGGTTCAGGAGCGTCCAAAAGAAGGGAAACAGCCGGGTGTGAAGAAGGGTGTAGCGCCGGCCGATTTCCAATCCTGTCTCATCCCAGCCTTCGATGAAGTGCCAGTAGTTGTGATCCTCTCCTCCCCCTCCCACCTGCATCACCGGCAGCAGGGCGGAATATTCGGTCCATCGGGCCATCACCTCCTGGGAAGGCCGCTCGTGGCGGAAGCCCCCGGTGTCGGAGGCAAAACAGGGAAAGCCGGAAACCGCCAAGGAAGTGCCTGCGCGAATGGCCGAGGGCAGGCCCCCCACATGGCCGTCTTCTCCAAACACTCGGAAATCCGAATCCAGATCCCCCGGCCAGATGCAATCGGTCAAGGCTCCACTCCCCCAGGCGCCGGTCCTGCCCAGCAGAAAGCGGTCATCGACTCGATCCTCATAAGGCTCGGCGTAGGCCCGGTGATAGTCCTCCACAAAGCGATGATGCATGGTGCGCTCGTCCTGGCCATTGGCGAAGGAAGAGATGAGGCGGATGGTTCCCAGCCCCACCTGAATGTCTTCCCCGTAGTCCAATTTCCACCCCTGCACTCCCCGATCGGCGGCGGCGGTCACCCGGGCCTGCCAGCGCTCCTGGGCCCCCTCGGCGGTCAGGTCCACCAGGGAGCCGAAGTCGTTGAATTGAATGGGAATATCTGCCAAAAGCCCCTCCTCCTCGAAGGCGGCCTGATCGGGATCCGAGTCGGTGACGTAAGGAGTGGTCCAGGCCATCCACCGGAACCCCTGGGCGTGCAGTTCTTCCACCATGGCGTCCCAGTCGGGGAAGGCCAGGGGATCGGGAACCATGGTGTTGTAACCGGTCTGCCAGGGGTTGTCGATCCAGATGAGCCCGAAGGCCAGGTCGTGGAAGCGGATGGCCTCCATGTCCTCGTAGACATCCTCCTGGCCATTTTCGTTTTCATTGCGCCACAGCATGGGAGCGAGAGCCCAGGAGGGGGGAAGGCGAGGAAGGCCGGCGGTGCGGGTCCAGGCGCTGGGAATCTCCTTGGCTTCATCATTGGAGAACAGACGAAAGTCCAGTCCCTCCGGGCTGTTGACGATGGCGATGACGTTTTCAGGATCGGTGGCCGCCGCGTCCACCACCGCCGGCCAATCGGTGAGCAGTCCCACTCCCCAGCCCGAGCTGCCCAATACGAAGGGCACCGGGACATGGGCTTCGTTGTATCCACTTTCCAATTCTGATTGCAGCTCGAATTGCATCGCCCGCACCGTCCCTCGTTGATTCACCGCGTCAAAGGTCTCTCCCAGACCGTACAGCCCCTCTTCCGCTGGGGAGGCCAGGTGAAGGCGCAACCAGGGGGCCACCGCGCCTGCCGCCACATCCTCGGGATGAAGTTCCAGGCGCAGGCCCAGGCCCTCTCCTTCTTCCGATCGAGTCAATCGAGCCCGATGGCCATCGGACAGGTGGAGGATCAGGACGTCCTCCTCCCATTCCCCCGACTCCGCCACTCCCCAGGTGAAGTCAGGCAGGCCCTCGGAAAGCCCATCCCCATAGAAGTTCCAAGGATCGTGGCTGACGGTTTCGTCATAGACAGCAGGGATGCCCAGGGCCAGACCCCCTTCAGGGATGCGGGCGTGACCGAAGGTGAGGCTCAGAGGAGAAAGGGTGACCTCCACCCCCTCCCAGGGAGAAACGGCCGGGGTGGTGTCGTCATCGGTGGAGGAATCGTCGTCATTGACGAAGGAATCGTCGTCGGAGGGGCTGACGGTACAGGCGCCCAGGGAGAGGAGGAGGGACAGGGAGGGGAGGAAAAAACGGGCCACGGCACTCTCCAGGGCGGGGAGGTGCCAAGGTAGCGAAGACCGGGCCTTCTGTCTGCTACTCGGGGGTGTGGCAGACCGCTTCCAGGTTGTGGCCGTCGGGGTCGAGGACGAAGGCTCCGTAGTAATGAGCGTGGTACTGGGGCCGGGGCCCGGCCGCCCCGTTGTCGGTAGCTCCGGCAATCATGGCGGCGACGTGGAAGGCATCCACCGCAGCGCGGCCGGGGCTGGTCAGGGCGACGTGGAGGGGGAGAGGAGCCACGTCCTTGGCCACCAGCCACAGGTCGATCTTGCCGTTGCCATCGGACAGGCCCGCCGCATGGGGGAGGTATTCCCGGGCCACTTTGTACCCCAGGGGGGCCAGGGCGGTGGTGTAGAAGGCGATGCTGCGGGTGAGATCGCTGACGGGGATGGACAGGTGATCAATCATGGGGGGGGTCTCCAAGGGGAAAAGAGGTGCGCCGCAAGGGCGGGAGATGATAGGGACGATTTCAGGAAGGGGAAGGGGGAAGCCCGCCCTGCTCCAGTCGAGAAGCCACCTCCTCAGGGAGGGACAGCAGGGGCAGGCGCATCTCAGGGGAACCCACCTGGGAACCCCGGTGAGCCAGCCACTTCCAAGCCGCCACCTTGGAAGGAGGATGGGCGGCGTCCAGGGCGTCCAGCAGGGCATTCATCTCCTCCTGGGCAGACGGGTCCCCCCGCGAGGCCAGGGCGGCAGCCCGGGGGTGTCCGTTGGGACCGGCGGACATGGTTCCAAAGGCTCCCAGTTCCCGAGCCTTGGACAGGAGGCGATCCGAACCCACCCACACCCGAAGCTGGGGAAAGGCCCGGGCCAGGGCGGTGGTGGAGGCGGGATCGCCGGTAGAATCCTTGAGCCCCAGGAGGCGGGGATGATCCACCAGGGTGTGCAGGAGGGAGGGGGTCAGGGGAATCCGGGTCATGGCGGGGATGTGATAGAGGATCACCGGGAGAGAAGAGGCGTTGAGGACGGTGCGAAAGAATCGGGAAAGCCCGGCTTCGGTGGGATTGAGAAAATAGAACGGTGGAGGAACCAGCACCGCCTGGGCCCGGCTCCGGGAGGCCGCCTCCACCAGGGTCAGCACATCGGCAAGGCTCAAGGCGCCGCACCCCACCAGGAGGGGAATCGGGCAAAGGGGAGCGATTTCATTCAAGAATCCGACTCTTTCCTCCACCGAGAAACTGGGGTACTCCCCCGTCGTTCCCAGAAGGAGGATGCCATCCACGCCCCAGCGAGCCAGGCGGGCGTGATGGAGGGAGGTGGACTGGGGATCGGGCCTCCCCCGGGAGTCGAGGAAGGTCACCGAGGCGCAGACCGAGCGGGCATCGAAGGGCATGAGCAGCGGGGGGCCGAGGGATGAGGAAGAGGAGGGGGGAGAACCCGGCCGCCCGGGAAGGTAGCCCAGGAGGAGGGTCCCCACCAGGGGCGGAAGCTAGAGCCTTTCCCGATGATGGAGGAAGAGGCGGGTTTGGGTGTCTATCTCCAGCCAACTGAAGGCGCCCCGGGAGCAACTCCCCGAGTTGAGATAGGCTCCTTCCGTCAAGGACAGAACGGTGGGGCGGTGGGTGTGCCCCATCACCACCACATCAGCGCCGGGATCCTGGAGGTGACGCAGGGCGCTTCTCAGCAGGGCCCCGGGTTTTTCCGCGTCGGGGAGGGAGTGCTTCTTGCTGTCCAGCCACTCCAGGGCCCGGGAGATCCCCTCCATCCCCAGCCTCTCCACCCACCCTGACACCCAAGAACCCCATCGGGCCAGGTTGGGCACCCACTGAAGGAGGGGATCGTGGAGGTGACCGTGGGTGAAGTGGAGCCTCAGGCCATCGATCACCCAGTCCACCCTCTCCGGCGTCCCCAGGGCCCCCACCGTCACCTGATCGTGGTTGCCGGCCAGGACGGTGTAGGGAGGGGAATCAAAGCGGGCCGCCAGCCGGGAATACCTCTCTCGGATTCGGAGCAGCTCCTCCAGGCGGGCGAAGGGGGTCAACCCATGGTCGGTCTGGTAGACATCCCCGTTCACCACGACGCGGTCAAACAGGGACTCCAGTCGGTCCAGGAAGAGAAGGAAGTCGTCCTGAACGTGCCCGAACTGGTCGACGCGGGGGGAGGAACCCAGGTGGAGGTCGGAGAGGACGGCGATCTTCATGGCGGTCTCGGGGTGAGGTTCTCCGGCCCGGTTCGGGTGGGATGCACCATAGCACTCCTGCCGACCGTCGGCCTGCTTTGTGAACGGGCCTTGCCGGGTCGGCCGGGGAAACCTGAGCCTTCCCTTCATTGTGGGGAGGGGTGAATCGCACCGCCACAAGGGGCCTGGATTCCTTGCAGAGCCCGCTGGCGGCGGCAGACAGGCAGGCACCAGCAAGGAAGCGATTCCAAGCATCCGCGCTGGCCAGCCCTGGGTATCGCCGAGCATTTTTAGCAAGAATCGACGGGCCCCTGACGTTTTTCTGACCGCTCATGTTGGCTCCTGAAAACATCCCATGGAGAGTCGTGCAAAACGCGTAGCGCAGCGAGTGAGAGGCCGCAGCGCCGGAGCCCCACTCGGGACCCCGGCCTCCTCCCCTCCCCCCTGTGCTACCGTCCCCGCCGATGTCCTCTCGTCGTACCCTCCTCCCCGCCCACGAAGCCGCCTGGGTGTTCAATCGAATCGCCCGGGAATATCAGCGGTTCCGGCCTCCCTACCCTCCCCAACTGGCCCCCTGGCTGCTGAAAATGGCGGGAAATCCCCGGGAAGTGGTGGAGCTCGGGGCGGGAACCGGCCTGTTGACGGTGGCCCTTCGGGAAGGGGGGGCCCGGGTGACGGCGGTGGAGCCGGCTCTTCGGATGGCGGAGGCGATTCCTGGACAGGAGGGAATCCGGGTGGTGGTCGCCCCCGGAGAAGACACCGGCCTCCCGGACGGGGCCTTCGGTCTGGTGGTGCTGGCGGACGCGGTGCAGTGGGTGGATGGGGAGAGGGGACCCCGGGAGGCGGCGCGGCTCCTTCAGGATGGGGGCGTCGTGGCGGTGGTGGAGATTGTCTGGGACGGCTCTCCAGCCCAACGAGTCGCTGGCGAGTTCATCCGGCGCTGGAATCCCCGGGTAGGTGAAAAAGCGCCCAAGAACGACCGGGGAGGGAACTTTCTGAGGGCGACCCTCCCCGGGGCTCGGGTGGTGACCCAGACCTTCACCGATCACCCCCTGTTGGACGAGGAAGCCTTGGGTGGACTCCTGCTCAGTCACTCCTTCGTGGGACCCCTCCTGGTGGGGGATCCCGTCGGCGAGCGACTTTCTTCCCTGATGGAGGCGGTGAGGGAGGTGGAAGGCCCTCCTCCCTGGGCGTGGCCCCGCACGGTAACGGCGAGGGCGGCGGCCCGGTGGAGGAAGGGTTTCCGATAGGGAGATCGGGGAAACGGCGGGCCTTTCTTCCCTCCCGGCGGCGGTGTGGGTACCTTGGGGGTGGCGCCGGGAGCGTTCCCACCCCTGCTCTGGCCCCCTGCTCCGGGCCCCGGACGATTCCGAAAGATTCCCATGCCCCAGACCTGGTCTTCCTTTGAAGTGCATGTGGCGGTGAAGATGTGCGAGGCCATCTATCCCTCGGGAGCGGACCCTCGCCTTCCCCTGGGGGCGAAGGACGTGGGCATCGACCGGTTCATCCCCCGCCTCCTCGCCGTCATCCCCCTCCAGGCCGCCCTGGTGCTCCGGCTGGCGGTGTGGGTGGTGCTGTTCAGCCCCCTCCTGGTGGGCAAGGGGCCCCGCCTGTTCACCGGCCTGTCGGAAAAAGATCAGGAGGAGGTGATGCGGCGGCTGTCGGTACACCGGATCTACTACCTGAGGGAGTTGTCCATGTTGTGGAAAGCGTATGGGGGCATGGGTTATGGCGGAGATCCCCGGGTTCAGGCCCTCCTGGGAATGCAGGAGGCCTCCGGCTTTGGCGACGTGCCCGATTTCGACCTGAAGGCGGCTGGAAACCCGTCCCCGGCAGAGGAAGTGATCTCCCTCGGCCGTCCCCAGGGGAGGTGAGGGTGGAACCCATGATCCTCAAGGCAGCGGAAAGACCGGCTTCCGGCATCGACGAAGCGGATTTTGTCATCGTGGGCTCGGGGGCGGCAGGAGCGACCCAGGCCCTGATGCTGGCCGAGCTGGGGTGCTCGGTGATCGTCCTGGAGGAGGGGCCCTTGGTGGCAGTGAAGGAGCGCACCCGGGACGTGTTCACCACCATGCGACGCACCATCCGGGGTGGATTCGGGGCGGCCATGCTGGGAAGGGCCACCTCTCCCATCGTGCAAGGTTCGGCGGTGGGGGGCAGCACCCTGGTCAACTCCGCCATCATCTGGAGGCTGCCCGAGGACGTCATTGCCGAGTGGGACCGGATCCCCGGACTTCAGGGGGCCCTCCCCCACGCCGAGCTGATGGCCAATTTCGACCGCATCGAAAAAGACCTGGAGATCGGCGAGATTCCCCTGGATCGCATGGGAGAGAACGGGCGTCGCATGATGGAAGGTGCTGAAAAACTTGGGTTTTCCGGAAACATCATCCGTCGAAACGTCAAGGGATGCCAGGGCTCGGGGAGGTGCCTGCAGGGATGTCCCCACGGGGCCAAGCTGTCCATGGATCTCACCTACCTGCCCCGAGCGGCGGCGCTGGGGGCCCGAATCCATCCCGACTGCAAGGTGGAGAGGATCACCTTCCAAGGAGCGAAGGCGAGTGGAGTGGAGGCCCGATTCGTGAACCCCCTCACCCGGGTTCCCGAGGGACGATTCACGGTGAAGGCCCGCCGGGGGGTCATCGTCGCCGCCTCCGCCATCCAATCTCCCAACCTGCTGCGGCGAAGCGGAGTGCAGAAGGCGGTGCCCCAGGTGGGGAACTTCTTTACCTGTCACCCTGGGACGGCGGTGGCCGGCGAATTCGATACTCCAGTTCACATGTGGTACGGCGCCACCCAGGCTTGGGAGAGCATTCATTACCGCCCGGAGGGGTTCAAGCTGGAGTCCATCAACCTTCCCCCCGAGCTGGCGGTGGTGAGGGTACCTGGCAGCGGCAAGGAGCTCATGCAAAGGCTGGGGGGATTCGCCAACACCGCCCTGTGGGCCTTTCAGGTCCGCACCCGGGCCCGGGGAACGGTGCGCCCCACTCCCCTCATCGGCGGAGATCTGGTGCGCTTTGATACCGATGCCCGGGACATGGCCCTGGCGGCTCGGGCCATCAAGATCCTGGGGGAGATGATGTTTGCCACCGGCGCCCGCAAGGTGAGCCTGGGAGTTCACGGGATGCCTGAGGAGATCACCTCCCCGGACCAGTTGAAACCCCTGGAGGGAGCCACCCTCCACCCCAAACAGCTCCACATGATGGCCTCCCATCTCTTTGGAACCTGCGCCCTGTCTGCTTCCCGGGATTTGGGGGTGGTGGACCGGAACTTCCAGGTCCACGGGGTTCCAGGGTTGTTTGTGGTGGATTCCTCGGTGTTTCCCACCAACCTGGGCGTCAATCCCCAGCATTCCATCATGGCAGTTTCCATGCTGGCGGCAGGCAGGATTGCCCGGGGCACCGGGGCGGTTCAGGGGTGAGGGCGGGATACCAAGGAAAGAAAAATCCATGAAGAAACTCCTCCCCGGACTGCTCCTGGCTTTCTGCCTGGCCTGGGGGGCAAAGCTGCTGGCTGTCCAACTGGGAGAGGCCCTTCTCGCCGCTCAGGGGATCGATCCGGTGGGCGCCTCCAGCCCGATTTCTGCCATTCCGGTGGCGGTGATCCTGGGGCTGGTGCTGGGAAATGGGTTCGCCTTGCCCGCTCTCTTGCGCCCAGGGTTTCAGGTGGCTCAGAAGGACGTGCTTCGCCTGGGCATCGTGCTGGTGGGGATCAAGCTGTCCCTTCTGGACGTGGCCAAGGTGGGGATGGTGGGGGTGCCGGCGGTGATCCTGCTGGTGGGTTTTGCAGTGGGCTCCACCCTCCTCCTGGCCCGATGGCTGGGAGTGGGCACCCGGCTGGCCCTGCTGGCAGCGGCCTCCACCTCCATCTGCGGCATCACCGCCACCCTGGCCGTGGCCCCCACCATTGATGCCGATGATCGGGAGGTGGCCTATACCGTGGCCAACGTCACCCTGTTTGGACTGCTGGCCATGATCGCCTACCCCTACCTGGCCCATGGGCTGCTGGGGCAGACCCCCTCGGCGGCAGGGCTGTTCCTGGGCACCGCCATCCACGACACCGCTCAAGTCATGGGAGCAGCCATCGCCTACCGCGAGATGTTCGGGGAGGCCCGGGTGCTGGAGGTGGCCACGGTGGCCAAGCTGACCCGAAACCTGTGCCTGCTGCTGGTGGTGCCGATCCTGGCCACCCTCTATCGGCGACAAAATGGAGGAGGGGAACGGGCCCAAGGAGGAGGCCTCTTTCCCCGCTTTGTCCTGGGTTTCCTGGCCCTGGCCACCTTTCGCACCGTGGGGGAGTTGGGCCTTGCCGATGGAGGTCTGGCGATGGGAGTGTGGACCGGGGAAGCCTGGAAGGCGGGGATCCGCTTCACGGGAGACACGGCGGCCACCCTGGCCCTGGCCACCGCCCTGGCCTCGGTGGGGCTGTCTACCCGCCTGTCCATCCTCAAGGGACTGGGAGTCCGCCCCTTCCTCCTGGGCATGGGAGCGGCCCTCCTGGTGGGGGGGGTGGCCTTTGGGATGGCGGTGGTGCTGGGGCCGCTTCTGGGGAAGTGACGGGGCACGGCAGGCCTCCACTCCTCCGGCGTGTCCGGCGTTCATCACCCCTTTTTATTGCGCCTCCCCTCCTTCCCCCCCTGGAATCCTGCCACCATGTCTGCTCGCCGAAATCCCCTTTCCATGGAAGCTCCCGGGCCCGTCAGGTCCTACCATTTTCAGCCCGGGGCTCCCTTTGAGCTGAGCAACGGCCATGCCATCGAGTGCCTGCCCGCCGGAAGCCGTCGTGCCCAGGCCATCGTCCTGGGAAGCCCAGGCCCTCTCCTGGAATCGATGCGCCGGGGCAGCAGGAATCCAGGCGGGCCTCTCTTTTGGAGAGGACCTGTATCTGAGGGCGCCCGACATTTCGCTGGGGGAATTGCTAGATGAGCCAGGGTGGGCCAAAGGAGTACCCTGTTTGGCAGTGGAATACGCGGACGCCAGCAATGGGGAAAGGGAAAGGGATCTTCCTGCTAAAATACTGGAATTATTGGCCCATGGCACCCGCTACGTCTGGGTGGTAAGGCTGACCCTCCCCTTGCGAGTGGAGGTGTACCAACCAGGCAAGCCCATGGAAGTGGTGGGAAGCGATGGAGAGTTGACGGCCCCGGGGGTGCTCCAGAATCCGGTTCCGGT
>CAYRTW010000051.1:0-28011 GCA_964426935.1 uncultured Rickettsiales bacterium | reverse complement strand
GCGCGCGGCGAAGAACGGGTCGGGATAGTCGCCTCCGATCATCACCCGGTCCTGCAGCGCCGAAAAATCCTCAAGGAGGGCCACCTCCCGAACATGCTCCCGCAGCGCCTCCCCCAGGAAGGCCACGCCCTCGGCAAACCGCTCTGCCTCCTCTCCGCCCCATCCCTCCCCCTCGTCTCCCTGCCCCTCTCCATCCACCCGTCGCATCCACGCCCATTCTGGAGACGAAACCAGTCCGATGCCCCGGGCCACTCCGTCCCACAGAGTCCCCAAGTCCACCCCCTCCACCTCATTGGCGATCTTCTGCCGGTGGGCCCGGGTCAACTCCGTCACATTCAGTGCAAAGGCCTCCCCTTCTGCGGAAGCAGCCAGTTCACCGAGCGGAGGACCTTCCCCATCCGTCGCTTTCATCCATTGCAATTGGGTTTCCTGGACATCCATGGCGTCATCCCCTCTGGTCGGCGAGGAGGGTCTGGAGCTTCTTGCGCCCATAGAAGAGGCGGCTCATCACCGTTCCCTCCGGGCAATCGAGCACTTCGGAGATTTCCTTGTAGGAAAGGCCGTCGATCTCCCGCAGCACGATGGCATCCCGCTGATCCTCGGGAAGCTGGGCGATGGCCCACTCGATGCGCTCCATCAACCTCTTGCGGTCCAAGCGTTGCCCGGGAGAAGCGTGCTGGGGATCGGGCATGGTCTCCATCACACTCTCCCCCTGAAGGCGGCCCTCATCAAACTCGGTGTGGACCCGGCGCCAGTTGCGGCGGCGGTGGTCGATGGTGAGGTTGACGGCGATGCGATACATCCAGGTATAAAACGAGCTGTCGAATCGAAATCGATCCAAGCTGCCAAAGGCCTTGATGAAGGTCTCCTGGGCGATTTCCCGGGCATCCTCTCGGTTGTGAAGCATTCCGTAGGCCACGGCAAACAGTCTCTGCTGGTACCGTTCCACCAGGAAGCGGTAGGCGGCGACATCCCCCTGTTGCACACGGCGAACGAGATCGGCATCGGTCTCCGGCGAGCGCTTCCCCAGAGCAGGCTGGGGAACTGGTTCCGGTGTGGCCTTGGACACGGGCAACGTCCTTGGTTGCGGGTGCGACGGGCGTCCTTGATGGGTCGATTCAAGAAGGAAATTCCCTGAATCGGGCCGGGGTTTCGAGCCTCCCCGGAGTCATCCCATGGACGAGCCGCGAGCAAGTCTATTCGATCCAACTTCGCTTTCGCAGCCTCGGGCAAAAGACGGCGTCAAGAACGGGCCTCCCTGAGGGGCAACAGCACCTGTACCTCAATGCCAGAAGTCGGCTCACGGCTGATGGCCATCCGTCCCCCCGCCTTGCGAATCACCTCCCAGGCCGCCATCAACTCCACCTCGTGCCCTGCCCGGGTTCGAGTGAAGAAATCGGCCATCATCTCCTTGACCGGCACCGATTCCCCCTGGGGTTCCCCCCTCTGCAGTCGCAGGACGACATAGGTTCTGCGGGGCTGCCGGTCCATCAGGCCGGGAAGCTGCACCAGGGCCACGTCTTCCACACCCCCCCGGATCCTCAAAGGGCCGACCCCATCCCAGAGAACGCGCATGGACCGGGTCACGAACCTCAGGGCCTGGAGGAGGAGATCCACATCCACCTCCACCGGCAATGCCGGCGTGGTGAGGTCCACCGACGGGGACGCCTCATCGGGCTGCAGCCACGCTTCAAGCTGGGCGAATCGAGGGATGAGTTCAACGAGATCAACCACTTGCCTCTCGCCTTGGGTCATCCTGACCATGTCTTGGAGCTTGCGAGCGATGCCGACGATGCGCTCGATCTGCAGCACCATCCCATCCACCGTGCTCTCCTGCCCATCCCCGCCGGAGGAGGTGAAACGGAGCTGATCGGCGCCGATGAGCAGAACCGACAGAGGATTGTTGATTTCGTGGACCACCGCCGACATGAGGAGGCCCAGCATGGCGCTGCGCTCCAGGGCGGGAAAACGCTCCCGCAGATCGACTTCGTATCGGGACTCTCCGGTCATGACCCAGGCCTCCTCCGTGCCTGTCGAGTTTACTCTCCTCCTCCCGGCGGCGTCTTCCCAACTCCCCTCACCTTCAGTGGGCCGAATCCCAGTCCTGCCCCCGTCCAATATCCACCTTGAGGACCACCGCCAGGGGGAGGGCCCCCTCCATCTCCTTTACCACCATCTCGCTCACCGCATCGGCCTGGCTCTCATCCACTTCAAAGACCAGCTCGTCATGAACTTGCATGATCATCCACTGCCCGGGGAACTCCTCCTCCAGGCGGCGGTCGATGCTCAGCATGGCCTTCTTGATGATGTCCGCAGCGCTGCCCTGGACGGGGGTGTTGATGGCGAACCGCTCTGCCTGGGAACGAACGGCCCGGTTGGCCGCATCCAAATCCCGGATGTAACGGCGTCGCCCCAGGAGGGTCTGGACATAGCCTTTTTCCCGAGCAAAGCGAATGGTCTCTTCGGTGTAGGTCAGGATCTCGGGATACTTCTTTTTGTACTGCTCGATGTACTGGGCCGCCTGCTTCTTGGTGATCCCCAGGGTGCTCGCCAGCCCGAAATCCGTCTGTCCATAGACGATGCCGAAGTTGATGGCCTTGGCCACCCGGCGCATGTCGGTGGTCACGAAAACTGAAGCCACGTCAAAGATGCTGGCGGCGGTGGAGCGGTGGATGTCTTCTCCCCGGGCGAAGGCCTCGGCAAAACCTCCCTTGCCTCCGCACAGGTGGGCCAGCACCCGCAGTTCAATCTGGGAATAGTCTGCCGAGAGAAGCACTCGACCCTCCGGAGCCCGGAACGCCTTGCGAATGCGGCGCCCCTCCTCGGTGCGGATGGGGATGTTCTGGAGGTTGGGGTCGGTGGAAGAGAGACGCCCGGTGGCGGCCACGGTTTGCTGGTACGAGGTGTGGATTCGCCCCGACACCTTGGAAATCATGGTGGGAAGCACATCCACGTAGGTCGACTTCAAACGAGTGAGGGTGCGGTATTGGACGATCTCCGCCGGCAGGGGGTGGAGGTGGGCCAGGGATTCCAGCACCGAGGCATCGGTGGAAGGTCCACTCTGGGTCTTCTTCTGGACGGGCAGCTTCAGCTCTTCAAACAGGATCTGGGCCAGTTGCTTGGGGCTGTTCATGTTGAACTCCCGCCCCGCCAGGGTCCTGATCTTCTGTTGGGATGCTTCGATGTAGCGCATCAGATCCTGATCCAGCTCGCTCAGGGGGCCCACATCCAGGTACACCCCCCGTCTCTCCATCCGGGCCAGCACCGGCACCAGGGGCACCTCCACTTCCTGATAGAGGCTGAGCAGGTTCATCTCCTCCAACTGGGGGCGCTGATGATGATGGATGAGGAAGGTGACATGGGCGTCCTCGGCTGCGTAATCCCGGGCCTTTTCCAGGGGCACGCTGTCAAAGGTGTGGAGTTTTTCGTCCCCAACGGCTTCTTCGTATGAGATCATCTTGTGCCCCAGCAGGGTGAGGGCCATGTCATCCAGCTTGTGGCTCCGTCTCTCCGGGTTCAGAAGGGAATCGGCGATCATGGTGTCCGCCACCAGGCCTTGGACCGAAATTCCTATATTTTCAAGCACTTCCATATCGTACTTGGCGTTCTGCCCCACCTTTGGCAGGGAAGGATCGGAAAGAAGAGGGCCTATCCTGGCTACCACATCCGCCTCAATAAGCTGGGCCGGGCATCCCGCATAGGTGTGACCAATGGGCAGGTACCAGGCCTCCTTTTCGTCCACGCAGAAGGACATGCCCACCACCTTGGCCTCCACCGTCTGAAGGGAAGTGGTCTCGGTGTCGAAAGCCACCAGAGGGGCTGCCTTGAGCTTTCCCACCAATTCCTCCAGGTCGGAGGGGGTGGTACAGAGGCGGTAGAGGGAGCGGTCCAGTCCCTCCATCTCTCCTCCCAGATCGTCTAAAAAGCGATGAAACTCCAGGGACTTGAGCATTTCCGTCAGGGGAGCCCGGTCCTTGGGAGGGAAGGTCAGGCGCAGGGAGGAAAGCTCCACCGGGAGGGGCACGTCGCAATCGATGGTGGCCAGCTTCTGGGACAGGAAGGCGAGATCCCGGTGGGTCTCCAGGGATTCTCGCAGCTTGGGGCGAGCCACCTCCCCCAGCCGGGCGTAGAGGGATTCCAGGGACCCAAACTGCTCCAACAGGGCCCGAGCCCCCTTGTCGCCGATGCCGGGAACCCCGGGGATGTTATCGGAGGTGTCCCCGATGAGGCCCAAGGCGTCGGGAACCCTCTCCGGGGCCACTCCGAACTTCTCCTTCACCTGGGGAATGCCCACCCGCACCCCCTTCATGGTGTCCAGAAGGGTCACTGAGTCGTTGACAAGCTGCATCATGTCCTTGTCCCCAGTCACCACCACCACCTCGCGACCGGGGCCATGCCGCTTCACCACGGTGCCGATGATGTCGTCGGCCTCGTAGCCGGGAGCGATGAGAAAGGCGACGCCCAAGGAGCGCACCAGGGGCTCGAACAAGGGGAGTTGCACCGCCAGGTCGGGGGGACAGTCGGGGCGATGACCCTTGTACTCAGCAAAAAGGGCCTGGCGATCCGTGGACCCCCCTGGAGCATCAAAAACCACCGCCAGGTAGTCGGGCTTCTCTTCCCGAATCAGCTTGAACAGCATGGAACAGAAACCGAAGAGGGCCGAGGTGGGCTCTCCCTTGGTGTTGGTGAGACCCTTCACCGCAAAGAAGGCGCGAAAGGCGATGTTCATCCCGTCGATGAGGTACAGCTTCTCTGGCATGGGAGGCCCCGGGGCAGGAGGGGGCGGGATGGTAGAACGAAAGGCGGAGAGTGAGAAGGGTGGGTGGCAAAAGGGGATGGGAAGGGTTCTTCCCATTCAGACCGCCATCATGAAGACGCTTGGTCTGACCTCCGGTGGATGGCCGCGACCATGGCCAACATCTCAACTGGGTCGAGAGCGAGAATTGTCGAACGGGCGAAGCCGCTACGGTCCCGAGTGACGATGATCGCCGCCCCTGCCGCACTTGCCAGAACGCTGCGAGTATCGCTTCGCCTTGTTGATCAGCCGCTCGTCGAGACGCAAGGTCAGCTTGGTGTTCATGCTCCACCTTCAGACGTACATGATGGAGGAGAGCGGTACGGCAAGGTGGGATCGAGGACAAGAACATCGAGGAGTTCCTGGTTCACTTCGCCAGCAATTTGGTATCAAAAAGAGGACCCCATCGGGATGGTTCCCTCCTCCCATCGCCCCGATGTTCCACACATCTCTATGGAAACACCGTCGCATCCCCGTCGTCCGGATCCCCTCCCACCTCGGTATACCCATCCCCATCGTCATCGTAGTGGTCGGTCCCCTCATCCACGGTGCCGTTGCAGTTGTTGTCCCGACCATCGGCCACCTCGACTCCTCCCGGCACCATGGATGCCAAAGCGTCGTTGCAGTCCCCTCCCTCCTCGGAAACGCCATCTCCATCGTCGTCGAAGGCGGTGGTTCCCTCATCGGTGACTCCATCGCAATCGTTATCCTTCCCGTCAGCCAGTTCGGTAGCTCCGGGGAACGTCACGGCATCCTCGTCGTCACAGTCCCCTCCCTCCTCCGCATAGCCATCCCCATCGGCATCGACGTACCCAAACCCGTCGTCGATGATTCCGTCGCAGTCGTCATCCCTGCCATTCTCCGCCTCCAAGGCTCCCGGGAAGATGGTGACGTCTCCGTCTTGACAGTCCCCTTCCAACTCGGTGAATCCATCGCCATCGTCATCGAAGCACTCGGTTTCCTCGTCAATGATTTCATCGCAATCGTTGTCGACGCCGTCGCAGGTCTCCACCTGGCCGGGACCGGAGTCAGGATCCTGGTCCAAACAGTCCCCACCACACACCGTCACCCCATCCCCGTCCTCGTCATAGAGGGGAGCGTTGCCAGCCTCGCAGTCATTGGCCAGGAGGGGAACCTGGAGGGGATCCAGAGACACCTCCACTGCGGACACGACAACCTCTCCGGCGGCAGGCTCCTCAGTCGCCGCCCCATAGAACAGGGCCACTTCCACTTCCTCTCCCACCCCCAGCAGAGCGGGCCATCCCCCCTGTGGAGCCGCCACCGAAAAGCCGCTTCCCATGGTCACTGCGGAGAGTTTCACCTCCACCACTCCGTCATTGCGAAGGAACAGGGAGGCCCCTGCGGTCTCCCCCGGAGCCACTGAGCCAAAATCCACCATCAAGGGCCAGGCCGTCACCACCACATCCCGAGCGTACCCCATCAGGTCGATGCTCAGAGGCTCCTCCGCCTCCTCCACGAACACCGAGAGAGCCCCCGGGTGGTCTCCCTCCTCCCCAGGAGCGTATTCCACCACCACCTCCATGGCATCGCCGTGAGGAAGGAGAACCGCCCCCTCTGGCCAGGACACCGAATAGGGAAGACCTTGAGAAACTGTGACTTCCGCTACGGTGAGGGTGCCTGCTCCATCGTTGTAGACCCAGGCGGATTGGACGAGCACCGACCCGGTGGCCACGGTACCGAAGTCCAGCCGGGTTCGCGCCGCCCCCAGGAGTCCCTCGGCGGAGTCCAGGTTGGTGTCACTGCATCCCACTGCGCCGAGCAGAAGCAGCGATCCCAAAACCAGGCCATCGCTCATAGACCGCCGCCGCCGTATTCCTCCCACCAGCAGGACGCCTAGACCAAAGGCCAGCCCAGCAGCGGAAGAATTGGAAGAGCCAGTGGAGCACCCCCCGCAGGCATCGTCCTCGGGATCCCCACCGTCCACTCCCTCGTCCGTGTCTCCGTCGCAGTCATTGTCCACGTCATCGGCGACCTCCACCCCCTGAGGTGAAGCGGCGGGATCCAGATCATCGCAGTCCCCCTGGTTTTCAGAGAACCCATCTTCGTCGTCGTCGTAGGCGTCGGTTCCTTCATCCACCACATCGTCGCAATCCTGGTCCATCCCATCGGGACCCTCGCCAGCGCCGGGATGCACCGTGGCGTCGTCGTCGTCGCAGTCCCCTTGGTTTTCGGTGAACCCGTCGCCATCGTCGTCGGAGCCGTCGGTGTGGTCATCCACCACTCCGTTGCAGTCATCATCCACCCCGTTTCCCTCCTCTTCGGCACCGGGATGAACGGCGGCATCGGCATCGTTGCAGTCCCCATCGTTCTCGGAGACCCCGTCTCCATCGTCATCAAACGCCGGTGTGCCCTCATCTACAATGCCGTCGCAATCGTTATCCACTGCGTCTTCCTGCTCGGGAGCACCCGGCCAGGTGGTGGGGTCAGAATCGTCGCAATCTCCCCCGCTCACCGCCGTTCCGTCTCCGTCCCCGTCCAGGACTCCTCCGTCTACGGCACCGTCGCAGTCGTCATCCACCCCGTTGTCATCGATTTCCGGAGTACCAGGAAACACGGCGGCGTCTCCGTCGTTGCAGTCCCCCTCCTGTTCGGTCAGACCATCCCCATCGTCGTCATGGCACTCCGTCCCTTCGTCTACAAGACCATCACAGTCCTGATCCACTTCATCGCAGACCTCGATCCCCCCGGGGTGGACGGCAGCATCCCCATCGTCGCAATCTCCCCCCAGTTCGGTCAGACCATCCCCATCGTCATCGTAGCATTCGGTTCCTTCGTCGACGGTGTCGTTGCAGTCGTTGTCTACTCCATCGCAGACCTCCACCTGCCCCGGCGACACCGCCCCATCTTCAGGCCGACAGTCCCCGTCACATTCGGTCACCCCGTCCCCATCCCCGTCCAATTCCGAAGGATCCAGCACTCCGTCGCAATTGTTGTCGGCCACCCCATCGCACACCTCGGGGGCCCCCGGATGCACGGCAGAGTTGGCGTCATCGCAATCCCCGGCGCAAGGGAGGTAGCCGTCTCCGTCTCCGTCCAATCCCTCGTCCAGAGTGCCGTCACAATCGTTGTCCAGCCCGTCGCACAACTCAGGGGCGCCAGGGTAGACGGTGGAGTCCGAGTCAACGCAGTCTCCATCGCAGACTCGGTAGCCGTCTCCGTCGTCATCCTGGGAGAGTTCCTCTTCCACCTCCTCGTCGCAATCATTGTCCAAGCCATCGCACAGGGCGGGGGCTCCGGGATGGATGTCCGGGTTGCTGTCGTTGCAATCTCCATCGCAGGAAAGCCAGCCATCCCCATCGGCATCGGGAGCATAGGTCACGGTAACTACATCCGAAACAACGGGGTTTTCACCGCTGTAGCCTGTGGCCACCAGATCATAGGTGCCGGGACCGGGCAGAACCACATCCACCTGCCAACCTCCGTCCTCCACCCCATCACAGCCCTGCTCAAGACCACCGATGAACACACACACCTCTTCCAGCCCCTGGGCGGAACCCGACACCAGGACCTCCGGCTCTCCCACACAGAGATCCTCAGGCTGAAGGATCTCCAAAGAAGAGGGGGAGGAGGCGATGGCCCTTACCGTGCCGTCCTCGCTGCCCACAATCACCTCCAAAAGACCGTCCCCGTCGGTATCTCCCGCCCGCACCGATCGCACCGCTGAGCCCACGTAAAAGGACCACAGAAGCTGAGGGGTGGCGCCGACTTCTACAAAAGCGATGTTGACGGCATATACGAAACCGTCCTCCCCTCCCACCAGGGCCTCTTCCCAGCCATCCCCATCCACATCGGCCACCGCAACCGCCCTGACCGCCCGGGCCCCGGTCTCCGGCGTGGTGAAGGCCTCACCCTCTCGAAGATAGAGGGGGAACCCTCCCAAGCGGGAGCCCGTGTTACCATCGAAAGCCTCCAAGCCACCGTCACCATTGACGAAAAGCAGATCTGCCCCCACGCTCCCGTCCACCTGGGCCGCCGCCGTGGAGACAGGTGAAGTGCTGCGGGTGCCTACGGCTGCATCCTTCCACAAGGTGGACAGGGAACCCGACAGGTTTTCGGCTCGAACCGCGTTGTAGATAGACTCGATGTTGCGGGTGGACACCAGATCCCTGGCCCCGTCGGCATTGACATCGGTGAACAGGGTCTCGGTCTGCCAGGTGGTACCGGTGAGCTGCCAGGCGGTCAGCCGGCTGGTCAGGCCCATGGTGTAGACGTTGATGTAGTAGTTGGTTGTGTACAGGACGTCATCGATCCCGTCGGTGACGCCATATCCGCCGGCGCTCCCCACGTCCTCCACCCCCAACTGCAGACCGGTGTTCATGGAGGAGCCCAGGGAACCGGTGGCCTTCCAGGACAAGGTCCCCGTCTCCCCTTCCAAAACCAGCACCGTCACGTCCCCTGACGAGGCCGCTCGAATGGCCACCAGGGCCAGATCCCGGGCCCCCGTTCCATCCAGGTTCCCGTCCATGAACAGGTTGTTATAGAGTTGGCTGTATCCTGTCAGGGAGGCGTCGACGGCGGAGTCAAAGGTCCACTCTCGGTGGAAGAGAAGCCCGTCTCCATCGGAGTCTCCCGGATCGTATTCGTCCAGAAACACCTTCCAGGTGGCTCCGGTGGCGTCGTTCATCCAGGAGACCACCTCCGACACCCCATCCCCGTCCAGGTCGGTCACCATCACCGGGGTCCCCTCAAAGGTATGATCCACGGTGCCCCCTGCGGGATCTCGATAGAACGCCTTGTTGGCGAGCAGGGAGGCGGGTTCCCCGGCGGCCATGATCGGGATCAAAGTGGTGGGGGTGATTTGAGCTGGGAGGGAGAATCCTTCCGGGGCGGGAGTCAGAGTGGAGTCCAGCACTTCCAGACAGCTTCCGCCGGTGGTGAGGATGCGGGAGTTCGGGCCCGAAGAGTAGATGTCAGCAATGCCAGTACAGAGGGTGCGGTCGCGGGAGCCCAGAATGTCTCCAGTGCGGGGGTCCACCACATGGAAGAAGGAGGCATCGGCCATCACCACGTCGGTGAGGCCATCTCCGTTGCCGTCCACCGTGGCCAGCTGGCGGGTCTGCCCCCTCTCCACCCGGGTCCCATCCTTGCGGGGAGAGGACCAGGTGGCCGGATACCCTCCGGCGAACGACCAGGCAAGGACCATGGTGCAGTCCTCCTCGTCACAGATCCTTTCGTAGGCTTGAGTCTCCTCCAGGCAGGAATCCCCCGCGCAGGGACGAACCAGCCATTCGGGAATCCCATTGCCATTGAAGTCAAAGGTCCCCACCCCATAGGCGCCCCCTCCGGGAAGCTCGGGGAGGAGATGCAGGGGGGACCCGGTCTCGGCATCCAGAACCAAAGCGGTCCACTCGTTGTCCCGGTCCACCCCGTCCACTCCGGCCACCCCGGCGCGATCCGTGGAGCATCCCGGGTTGTCCCGAATCGAGACCAGGGCCTCTGAGGCTCCGTCCCCATCCAGATCCACCAGACCGTGGGTGGAAGCATAGAGGGCGGGAGTGGGGGAACAGGCGTCGTAGCGGATCTGCCAACGGAGGATCTCTGACGCAGCGGTAGTGCCCGAAGGATCAGCCCCCTCCAGACTCAACAGAGAGATGGAGGTCTCATAGCCGGTGTTCCCCGCCACGACAAACAGCTCATCCCACCCATCCCCATCCACATCTGCGGCTTCCTGGTACCCGAAAGCATAGTTGTTCCATACCTCGGTGGTGGGATCAAAGAAGGTACCGTTGGCCGCTCCGTAGTACACCGGGCCGCACAGGCAGGTGGATCCCGCCCCGGTGCACAGGGCCCCATCGTCCGAAGGGTCACAGGACCACATGTAGCCCAGATACTCCTTCTGAAGGAAAGGAAAGCCCCCCTCTCCGTCGTCGGCGCTGCGGAGATGCCCCCACAAAAGCTCGTGCTGATAGTCGTAACCGGTAAAGGCCTGGGTCATGAGGCTGGGGGAGGACAGACCGGTACCCAAATCCTCCAAGTACATGTTCTTGTTACCATTCAGAGTCAGATCGAAGAACAGCTCGTCCCCTTCTTCAGAGTTGAAATCCCCCGCCAGTAGCTCGGTGGAGGTCACCCCAGAGGCGTAAGGAAAGCCGGTTCCCAACGCCCACATGCCCCCGGTGGCAGCCGCCACCGCATATACGCCGCCGCCAGGGGAGGAGGACAGGCCCAGAACCTCCGCCGCCTGCCCGTCCCCGTCCAGGTCATAGGGACCCTGGAGGGCGTTGATGAGCCGCTCAGGGGATTGCCAGAGGATGGAACCTGACTCGGGGTCCATGGCCACCAGGGCCCCCCGATACACGGCAATCAGCTCGGGGGCGTCATCGCTGGGATCCACGTTGTAGAGGAGGTTTCCTCCCGCCTGAACCTGGGTGGTGGCCCCCGGCACCGACCACAACAGAGAGGGGCGGTGGAAGGAGTCGCCGCTGATGTCGGAAGCCCCCTTCACCCTCAAAGTGCCGTCGGGGGAGGCCCGGTTGTAGCGCCAGTCCTCCGTTTCCGCCCCCATGGATGGGGATCGAAGGGCCCCCGAGGTGGTGGAATCGGAGTCGGCGGGGCGACACCCCATGATCTCCAGACAACCAATCAGGGCAACAAACAGGCCGAAAGAAAAGCGAGGCATGGACCAACTCTCCAGGGGATCTCCCTGATGAACCAGAACGCAGGAGGAAGGGGAATTCAAAGAGGTCAGAAAATCGGCGGGAGGGCGCGGGCGCCTCCAGGGCGCGATTCCCGAAGGATGCACTCCAGCCGAACGGGGCACCATCAAAGGTGTGTGATGGATACGCAGACCTCGATTCCCCGGATCGCCCTGACGCCCCCAAGGCATTCCCAGAACGCAGAAACGGCGGCCGGGGAGTACCCGACCGCCGCCTGCTGTTTCCCTTGTTCCGGAAGGGGCCGAGGCCCCCTCCTCGCGTCCCCTCAGGCCCACCCCAAAGAAGACGAAAGGAAAAAGAAGGAAGACGCCACGACACATGGACCGTTGGCTCTCTTCAGAGGTTCCCGTACGGCGGAGACATCCGGCCTCCAACGTGTTCCTCCCAGGATTACCGGGAAGTCCACCCCTTCGACCAGAGCGCCTTCTGACCCCTCTCCACTCCCAACAAGTTGTTCACCTGCAGGGAGCCAGCGAGGGGAACGTTGCCTGTGCCTTCGGAGTTCACGCCGGATGAAAGTAGCGGTTATCTGGTTCCCCGCTTCGTCTTCGACCTTGTGCCTCTCGGCAGGGCCCTTGACGCCTTTCCTTCATCCGGGGGAGCTTGAATGGTGTGTTCAGGCTCCGAACTCCCGTGGTCTTTCGACTCGTCCTGGAAGACTCTCTCCACGAAACCGCTGGAGGAAACCTTTGGGGGACGGAAGACGAGTCTTCCTTTCTCCTCTGGTACCACACCGGTTCCTTACCGCCGGCACCGACCTGTCTCCCTGGGGGACGCCCCCCCGGGGATGAGTTCGATGCGCCTCTCTTGAGGTTGCCCTTGGGGCCCCTTCAACGCCTTACCGATGGCCCCGTCGTTTTCGCCGACGCCTTGCCACCTTTCGGTGACTCGCCGCCGCCGTTCAAGCCCCTTCCACAGGGCTCGCCGCTCCGCCTGCGCTGTTCCTCCAGCCTTGGCGAAGATCCGGTCTACATCAGCCCCCGGCATGTTTCAGCCGGGAACGCTCTTGGGGTTCCCCGCCCTCCAGAGTTTTGCTCCTTGCCCGCATTCACCCCACCCCGAAGGGCGTTGCGAAATGCTTCCTGGACGCGACACAGCCTCAACCGGAAACCGGCCGCTGCCGGAACGGCGGTTTGCAGCCCTCCCTTGCGGGGAACCACACCCTCCGTTCAGTCCCTCCCGAGCCCTTTCGGGCCCTCTTGGGGTCGCTCCCCTCATGGCGTTTGTCTCACCGGATGGCCAGATTCGGACCGCGACAAGCGCAGGCCTCCACTGGGCGTCTTCCATCAGATCGCCTCCCGTTTCCAGGAGGCGATTCGGCTTGATTCACCTTCAGGGTCTTCATCTCAGGGCAAGTCCGGTACCGCCGACAGGGGGTATTGATTCCTGGCGGGGCCCGTTCCTCTCCTGGGCTTCCCTGTCACCACCCGTCCGCGCCTCCATTGCTGGAGAAGGGACAGGCCCTTCCGGCCCTCGCCATTGTTCGCCCCGAAGAAACTCCGGAAAAGACAGCGTCGAGGAAGGTGCAGGGTCAGGGTCCGGTTCCTTCCTTGTTGAGGGGAGGGAGCGCGAACCCGGGTACCTCGGGCCTTGAGACAGGAATGGTGCGAAACCACGCCAAGCCCCAAGGCCATTCAGTCAGTCCATGTTGTCAATGAGCGCCAACCTTCGAACGGCAGTGTAGGGGGCCCCTTTCCTCCTGACAACGATGGATCTTGGGGGGTTGGAGACCTCTTGCCTCAAGCGCTGGCCCCGGGTGGGTTTGGCGGGAGGGTTTCTTTTCAGATTCTTCCCGGTTCAGGTTCCCCCCCTTCATTCCTTCCGGACAGGAATGGAGTTGGTTCCGCCCCAGACGGAGGCGAGGGGTTGAAATTGCCGTACCTTGACGGAACTCATCGGAAGCGCTCCAGGGAGTTCTTGGTACCTATATGAATTTATTTGATTTTTTTGGCAAATCCCCTCAACCGGGCACCAGGAGATGACGGACGGCCTGATGGATCCCGTCCAGAGTGAGGGGGTACATGGGGAACACTCCCCGAATGGCCTGGACGGTCGTGTGGTTCCAGAAGCGGGGATCGTCGGGGTTCAACCACACCGTCTGGCGGAAGTGACGGCGGATGCGACGGAGCCAGTCGATTCCTGGAGTGGGGGCGGGATCCCTGGGGTCCTGGCCACCACCGGTGAGGGTCAACTCCCAGGGGGCCATGCAGGCGTCCCCTACCATCACCACCTTCCAGTCGGGGCCCATCTCCCGAAACAGGTTCTCGGTGGGGACGCCCTTCCAGGTTTCAATGTCGGTGTAGATCCGCCGATAGACGCAGTTGTGGAAGTAGTAGTGGCGAATCTCCTTCCACTGCTGGGAGGTGGCTGCAGCGGTGAACAACCGACTCACCATCTCGGCGTGGGGAGTCATGGAGCCTCCCACGTCCATCAGCAACAGCAGGCGAACCCGATTGCGGCGGGAAGGAGAAAAGTCCAAGTCCACCTCGCCGGCGTTGCGGGCGGTGCGATGGATGGTGCCGGGAAGGTCCAACTCTACTTCTCCTTCCCGGGAGAGACGGCGAAGCCTCCGCAGCGCCACCTTGAACTGCCGCACGTCCAGGGTCACATCGGTCCGGTAGTTCCGAAACTCTCGGGCCTCGGCCACCATCACCGCCTGGCCCCCTCCTCCTCCGCCCACGTTGATCCCGGTGGGGTGGCTCCCCCGTCGGCCAAAGGGGCTCTGTCCCCCCGTGCCCACAAAGCGATTTCCCCCATCGTGGCGCTCCTTCTGCCTCTCCAGAATCTCCTTGAAGCGGCGACGCAGTTCCTCAGGAGTCAGCCCGGTCATCTCCGCCAGCTTCTCCTCCGACAGGGCCTCCCCTTCCATAGGCTCTTCCAACCAGCGCAGGAGGGCTTCCTTGATCTCGGGAGGGGCCTCCACCCCCCGAAACACTTCAGAAAAGGCCAGATCCCAGGCGTCGTAGTGCCCCTCGGTCTTCACCAGGAGCGCACGGCCAACATGGTACAGAGTATCAATATCGCTGATGATTCCCCGTGAAAGAGCCTCACAGAGGGCGTCCCACTCAATGGGCCCAACCGGAACCCGTTGGCGGCGCAGGGCATACATGAGATCCAAGAACATGGGCTCACCCCAGGGGGTTCGGGTTAGAAACCCCGGGATCGGCGGCGGGCCACCAGATCCAGATCCTGTTCCTGCTTGAGCAGGGCTCCCAGGAAAGGGAGGTTCCGGGTCACTTCTCCAGCGGGAATCCCTCCCCGCACCAACACAAACAGCCAGTCGATTAGCTCTGAGGTGGTGGGCCTCTTTCGCAATCCGTCCAAGGCTCGCAAGTCATAGAAGCGGGTAATGGCTGCATCCATGAGATCCCTCTCCAGATGTGGGAAGTGAACCGACACGATCTCCGCCATCAGGTCCCGATCCGGAAAGGCAATGTAGTGAAAGACGCATCGCCTCAAGAAGGCGTCGGGGAGTTCCTTCTCGGCATTGGAGGTGATGATCACCACCGGACGATGACGGGCACTGACGGTTTCCTCCAACTCATGAATATGAAAGGACATTTCATCCAGTTCCCGGAGCAGATCGTTGGGGAACTCCAGATCGGCTTTGTCGATTTCGTCAATGAGCAGAACCACCCGGGTATCGGCTCGAAATGCCTTGCCCAGAACCCCCATGTGGATGTACTGGCGGATGTCGGAAACGTCCCTTCCCCCAAAGCGGCTGTCATTCAGACGCTGGACCACATCGTAGTGGTAGAGCCCGTCCACCGCCTTGGTGGTGGACTTGACGTGCCAGGTAAGCAACGGCATCCCCAGGGACTCGGCCACCGCCTTGGCCAGCAGCGTTTTGCCCGTTCCCGGCTCTCCCTTCACCAGGAGAGGGCGTTGCAGGGCTACCGCAGCGTTGACATCCTGGGAGAGGGAGGGGGAAGTGATGTACAGGGCCGTGCCACTGAATTGCTGGAAGGCCGGGGACGAATCGCTCATGGAAGCTCCTGGAGTAGCGGCGCAGGCGGGGCACCGGCTGTTTGCGAGCCGGACAGGGGGGGCCAGAGTGAATGACCGTTCAGTCAATCGCCAGCATAATGCCCCTTGGCCCCGGCGACAACGGGACAAATGGGGACCCCGGATGCCGTCGCAGTCGTTGACGCTGGGAGGCAGGCGCCGTAACATCCGCTCCGCCGGGAGCCCTTGGGGAGGACGGAAGAGGGTTCCCCGTGGGAACGCATACACCCCCGGGTCACCGGTGGTCATCGGAGAGTCATGGGGCGCATCATCGGCATCGACCTGGGCACGACCAATTCAGTGGCCGCCTGCATGGAAGGGCCGGAACCCCGCATCATCATCAACGAGGAGGGGGGGCGTCTCACTCCCTCGGTGGTGGGGTTCTCCCGCACCAAGAAAGAGAGATTCGTCGGGGACGTTGCCAAGCGCCAGATGATTACCAACCCCGAGAGCACCATCTATGGGGTCAAGAGGCTCATCGGACGGCGCTACAGCGAGGCGGAAGCGGATCTATCCCGCCTGTCCTTCAAGGTGGTTCCCACCGAGGGAGATGAGATTGGCATCGAGGTAGATGGGCAGGTGTACAGCCCCCAGCAGGTCTCCTCCTTCATCCTCTCCAAGATGCGCAAGAACGCTGAGGATTTCCTTGGTGAGCCGGTGGGAGAGGCCATCGTCACCGTGCCTGCCTACTTCAACGATCGTCAACGTCAGGCCACCAAGGACGCGGGAAGAATCGCCGGACTGGACATCCTCCGCATCATCAATGAGCCCACCGCAGCAGCCCTGGCCTACCTCACCAATCGAAAGAGGAGCAGCACCATCGCGGTCTATGACTTTGGGGGCGGCACGTTCGACATCTCCATTCTGGACATCGAGGAGGATGTGGCCGAGGTCCGGGCCACTTCGGGAAACACCCACTTGGGAGGTGGAGACATCGACAACCGCATCGTCGATTGGCTTCTGCAGGAGTTCCTGAAAAGCAATGGCATGGATGTGTCTGAGGACAAGGTGGTCCGACAGCGCCTTCTGGATGCTGCCGAGAGGGCCAAGATGGAACTTTCCACTGCGCTGGAAACGGAAATCCACCTTCCCTTTCTCACCGCCGACGAGTCGGGCCCCCGTCACCTGCAAACCACTCTGAGTCGGGCCACCTTTGAGTATCTGGTAGATGATCTGCTTACCGCCACCATTGATGAATGCGAGAAGGCCCTGAATCAGGCCCGCTGCGGGACCGAAGAGATCGACGAGATCATCCTGGTCGGGGGATCCTCCCGGATTCCCAAGGCCCAGGCTCTGGTGAAGTCTCTCTTCCAACGCCCCCTGAACAAACAGTTCAACCCCGATGAGGTGGTGGCCATCGGCGCCGCCATCCAGGCGGGAGTCCTTGGGGGAGATGTGCGAAGCGTCACCCTCCTGGACGTGACCAACTTCACCTTGGGCATTGAGGTGGAAGGCAAGAAGTTCGCCTCTCTCATCGCCAAGAACTCCACCGTTCCGGTGGTTCGCAGCCAGATGGTATCTACGGTGGTGGACAACCAGAAGGTGGTGAAGATCCACGTCCTCCAAGGAGAGGGCAAGTGGGTGAAGGACAACGCTTCCTTGGGGGAGTTTGAGCTGACCAACATTGAGCCCGCTCCCCGAGGAGTTCCCCGCATTGAGGTGACCTTCACCATCGACACCGATGGAATCGTCAACGTTTCCGCCCAGGACTCCCGCACCGGGGCCCAGAACAGCATCCAGATCCAGTCGCCCTCCTCCATGACCCAGGCCCAGGTCGATCAGTCCCGCCGCCAGATCGCCTCCTTTGATGTCCAGGAAGAGGAAGATCGCGAGGCCACCACCATTCGCAACCAGGTGGAGCAGCAGCTTTATGGGCTGGAGGCCTTTCTCCGCAAACACAAGCTCAGACTGAACAAGAGGGACATCTTCGACGCTGAACAGGCCCTGAAGAGGGGGCGCATGGCCCTGGTGAAGAAGGCCAAGGTGGACAGCCTGCGGGAGCTGGCGGAGTACCTGACCCGGTTTCACGCTCACCTCGCCGAGAAGGTGGGCGGTGGAGAATCGGGGGTCGGGCTGTTGGAGGAATAGCAAGGATCCTCAACGGATCCGCTTTATTCCCCGGAGATCGCCCTTCCATCGACCAGAAACTGTCCGGTGGAGGGATGGCGATGGAGGTGGTCTCGAAACCCCAGAGCCGCCTCTCGTTCTCCGGAGGAAAGAACCGCCGCTGCCCTTTCCAGAAATCCGTCTCCCCTACGGACGAGGCGGGAAATCTCCTCTCCCCGACCCATGGATTCCACTTCAGCTTGGGCGTGAAGCTGGTGAAAGCGTCCCGCTGCGGTGCATCCGTACCCCACCACCCTCCCCTCCCAGAGGGTCTGGGGTCGGGCGTCGAGGAATTCGTCCAAGACGGAGCCCAGCACGGACTCCCCTTCTTTGCACAGGCGCAGGGCGGCGGCGCTTCTCCCCCAGCGCAACGTCTGCTCTATCAGGAGATTGAGCGCCTTCAGGGTCCACGAGATGTCAGCGAGAAGCTCGAAGGAAGGAGGACCTTTTGCAGGGAGTTGGAGAGAGAGGGCCTGACCCAGGACCCGATAACCGCTTCGAGCATCCCCCTGACGCACATACAGGCGTCCCAGCCAGCGACAGCGATCCCGAGCGTCTGCCCCCTTCAGTCTCCCCACCTGGGGATCTTCCAAAGCCTTGCGGGCACCTTCCCAGTCCCGATCCCGATAGAGCTGCACCCCCAGCCGCAGCAAACGCTTGGGGGAGGGATGAAACCCAAGGTCCACCATGCGCTGGAGGGCGTTGGCAACCACCCCCAGCTCCTTTCTTTCCGGGGGCTCCCCCTCCCCTTCCCTCCCCTCTTCCTTCGAGTTCCTGGGATGGGTCCCTTTGTCTGCCACGGCCAGCAGGGTCTCGGCATGAGCCTCCAATCTCTCCAGGATCCGGCGTAGATCATCGCCAACCTGGGGGATCCCTAAGACTCCTCCCTGCTCTCCCAGGTGGGACTGCAGGTGCCTCTTTGCCTCCACGGCACGAACCAGGCGCTGGACTTTGCCCTGGAGCTGGTGAACGGAGGGGCTGTCGATGGCCATCACCCCCCTCTCCATCCAGAAATGATTCCAGTAGGGTGGAAGATTCAGGGTGAGGGCGAAGTGGCAGGGGCGCGGTTCAGCGGGTCGAGAGAGGGCCGCCACGTTGTGAAAGGCAGAGAGGAAATTGGGATCGGTGAGGCTGTATCCATAGACCAGAAGGGTGTGGTTCAGAAGCACCGACTCCACCAGGCGGGCCATGGCCGGGCGCTTTTGCCGGTAGTCCAGGAAGTCCTCCCGGGTGAGAACAATGCTGTCGCTGGTCCGCAAGTCCCCGTGCATCTTGATGATTCGCCTCTCTCCCGGGAGATGCGGACGAAGGGCGTCGGCCTCGTCCACCACCACCCGATAGGCGAGCCCGAGGTGGTCCAGGGTCCTCTCGATGAGGTCGTCGTAGTTGGGAGTGAGGATGAGATCGACGGGGAGGGCCAACAGGATGGATTCGGTTCGTTGGGGTCTCCAGGTGGGGGGAATCTGCAGCCTCTCCAGGAGGATCTCCTCCAGCGCCCGCCTCCCTCGCACCGCCACATGCACCTGGGCCCGGTCAAGAGGATCCAGTCCCTCCCAACCTGCCAGCAGGGGCGCTCCCTCCAGATCCCTCTTCAGATCCTCCAACAAGCTTCCCCAGGTGGCTCCGGTGGCGTGAAACGAAAAACCCGCCCCCAGGAACAGGGCGCATCGGCCCTCCACCAGCGACTCTCCCAGCCCCTTGGGAAGGCGCCGGGCACCGAGTTCCCCAGCCTTCATTCAGGAATCTCGGCTCTCAATTGGAGTAGAGCCCTCCGCACCGTTTCATCTTCGGGACAGAGCCTCAGCAGGGCCTGAAGATGGTGGATGGACTCGGGATAGCGGCCTCCTCGGGCATGGGCCACGGCCAGGCACCGGTGCGGAAAATCCAGACGGGGATCATAGGCCAGGGCCAGGCGCCACAAATGGGTTGGCTCCTCCCCTCCTGTCCCCTCCTGACCCCTCAGATGCTGAAACCAGCCGATGGCCATGAGAAGGTGCCCGGAAGCAGCGTAGCGCTGGCGCAGCCCCTCCAGCCGGAGTTGGGCTTCCTCCCGTCGATCTCGATTCAAGAGCTCCTGGGCCTCCCCCACTCCCTCACGCAACGCTTCGGGGAAGGCCTTTACCGCTGTCATGAAGGCCTCGTCGGAGAGAACCGCCGCCACCGCCTCCCACCTTCCCCGATCATAGACCTGCCGGGTGGGTGGATCCGCCAGGGTTTCATAGCACTCCACCAGCTTGCGGAGGAGAGCCCGTGCCTCTTCCACCACCTCGGGAGGGGCCCCCTCGAAGGACCGATAAAGGGCACCCAGGTTGCGATAACGAGCATCCACCTCCGCCTGGGAGGCCTCCGGGGAAACTCCAAGAAATCCGTAGGGGTCCAAGGACAATCGAAGGGAGTAATCCCGACGAATGCGGAGATAGCGAGCCTCCTTGGGCTCCACCTGGAGTTCCTCTTCCCGGAGGGCGGGAGTCTTTGGCTCCTCTCGACCCCCCGCCTTGGTCCGCAGGAGCCGATCCACATCCTGCCCAAGTTGCAAGAGATTGAAGGGCTTGGCGAGGAAGCGATCCACCCGCACCCGGGCCAGCTCGGTGGCAAACAGACCGGGATCTCGATAGACGGCGCTCACCAGAAACACCGTGGCCCCTTCCCCTCCTGGCAGGGTCCGGATCTCCTCGACCACTTTCACTCCGTTCTGAATGGGCAGCATGAGGTCACAGACCACCACCTGATGGCGATGGATCCGAAACAGATCTATGGCGCTGGCCCCGTCTCGGGCGAGATGCACGTCATGGCCGTGGAACTGAAACAGGTCCACAAGCTGGTCCCCGAAGTCGGTGTCATCCTCCACCACCAGGATGAATCCGTGCTTTGGTGCAACCTGTGTGTCTTGCTTGGGGGAGTGGGTAGGACTCATCATGGGGCGATCCTGCGCTGGAGCGAGTTCCTTCCGCAAGGACCCCTTCCCCGAGAGATTTCTGAACTTCTCTTTCCCCATGATCGTGAGCCCACTCATGAGCTACTACCAGAAGCATCTCTTCGTCTGCACCAATCAACGCCCTGAGGGGGATCCGCGGGGTTCCTGTGCCGAAAAGGGGGCGGAATCCCTGCGGGCCTTTCTCAAGGTGGAAATGAAGAAAAGGGGACTCCACAAGACGATGCGCCCCAACTCAGCGGGGTGCCTGGACGCCTGCGAGCATGGTCCGGTAATGGTGATCTACCCCGAGGGGGTCTGGTACCAGGTCGAGACTGAAGGGGACATGGTGGAGGTCATCGAGCAGCACCTGATGGCGGGAGTCCCCGTAGAGCGTTTGATCATCACCGCCCGGGCTCAGCCTAAAGGGTCCCGCCCTCCCCCTTCCACCAGCGATTCCCCCTGATTCCTGTCATTTCTGAGTCCTCCTCTCCTCAACTCCCGATAACTCTGCTTGCCTCCTCTTGACTGCCCCTTGTCCATGGTGAAAACTAACCTTACGTAACGTTAGGTTTACCATGACGGTGGGTGGGGGTTCGCCAATCGCGCCCGCCCCCCGTCTCCGAGCCCACTCCAGGGCCCCTCAGGGGAAGGGAGCGAGCCATTTTTCATTTGATTTCAAAGAGTTGTATTCACTGCGATGCCTGCGTGCCGGCGTGTCCTCAAGGGGCCATCCATGCTCCTTCGGTCTCGGCCCGACACCCCCACATCATCAATACCGACCTCTGCCTGGATTGCGGAGCCTGCGTGCCGATCTGCCCGGTAGAGGCCATCGTACCCTCAAAAAGCGAGGCGGGTCTCCGCCTCGGATGGAGTCAAATTGCGCGCCCGAACAGTCATCCCCATCGATTACGAGGTCAAGAAGGTCCTCCTGTACTTCGTGCGGCTGTTTCCGACCTACGAGAAGGCCGCTGAAGCCATCGGAGTCAACCGCTCCACCATTGCCATCTACATGGAGGGGGCAGAGAACATCTCGTCTGAAGTCCTGGAGGCGGTGATTTCGGTCGTGGAGAAGCAGGTGCCCCAGGCCGAGATCCAAGGGCAGTTGGGGGCGGACTGGAGGAAGAAGATTCGCGGCCGCTCCCGCCAAAGGAACTTCCTGCAGACCGACAACGAAGCCCTGGAGCTGGGCCCCGCCCTGCACCGGTTTCTCGACCTCTACACGTCCCAGTTCTCCAGTCGGATCCGAGCGGCCCGGAGCCTTTCCGTCAATCCCCGCACCTACAAAGCCTATGTCAAGAAGACCATCGCCACCCTTCCCAGGCGGGTGTTTGAGGACGCCCTGAAGAACCTCAAGGAGAAGGGGTTTACCACCGCCTCCATCTGCGAGGCGGTGGGGGTCGAGGAGCTTACCCAGATCGCCTTGCTGCGGGAGAGGCCGGCCACCCTGTACATGGAGGACGAGCCTCTGATCGAAGCGTTGATCTCCTTCCACAGCAGAGGAGGACGCTCCCTGCGTCAGGAAGCCAAACCCCTCTACAATCTGTGCCAGCGCCGCTTTGGAGGGACCCGAGCCGCTATCGCCGCCCTCATGACCCGGTTGGCCCTTGAAGTGGAGAAAGGGTTCCTGACCCATATGGAAGAAGGGGAAATCGACGAGGCGCTGACGCATCTGAAGAAACTGGATCGGGCCCTTCCCTGGTTCTCCGCCCAGCTCAAGATGGTGGACAGGACCCGGAGCAGGACGGGGGATCCCCGTTGGTGGGAGGAGGTTCTTCGCTATGAATCCCTTCGCAGCAAAATGGCGGAGCGTTTGCGCCGAGAGGCCCCCTTCACCCACGACTACATGGTGAAGAGCGAAGTGGAGCAGTTCCGGTTTCGCCACCCCCACACCCTCCCCTTCCGACCCTACGATCACAGCGAGTCTTATGAGGACGGGGAGCTCATCTATCACTCCGCCTTTGGCCTGGGGCGAGTGCTGGGGAGGCCAGAGAAGAACAAGATCGGGGTCAGGTTCCCCAAGTCCCCCCAGGTGGTGTTTTTGACCAGCGAGGAGAAAGGGCGCTAGGAACCCCGCCCAACCTTGCACTTCCTTGACACCGCTCCAGACCGGACCGTCTATGGTGCCGTCGTTCCTGGAGTTTTCTGGTGATGAACCCCTCCCTCCTGCTCCTGTCTCTGCTGACCCCCTCCCTGTCCCAGGCAGGCTTTTTCCCGACCGGGACTCCTCACGAGCCCCCCCCGGATCTGGCGCCCCTGGAGGGAAAGGCGCTTCGCCACCCTCTCCATGACGCGCTTCTTCCCGCCGCCTTCCAGATGGCCAAGCACGACCCCGCGACCCTCATCACCCAGTACCGCTACGAGCTTCGCCTCGACCCTGAAGAAGGCACCCTCCAGGGAACCGCCCTGCTGATGGTCTCCCGTTCCCCGGGGCCCTCCCCCCTTACCCTGGATCTGGTGGGCCTGGAGGTCTACTCGGTGAAGATCGCCGGGGAGGAGGTGGCCTACACCCATGAGGATGGGGTGGTGGAGATCCCCATGGAGGAAGAGATCACCTCTCTGGAAATCCAGGTGGACTATGGGGGAGAGGCGATCCCGGACGAAGATGGCCGAGGGCTGACTGTTTCCTCGGAGATGATCTACAGCTTCACCGAGCCCGACGGGACCCGCCTCTGGCTCCCCCTCATGGATGAACCCTGGCGCAAGGCTCCCCTGGTTCTGTCGGTCACCCTCCCTGAAGACCTGAAACTTCTCAGCAACGGGTGGATGAGCAGCGACGAGACGGAGGAGGAGGGCTGGCACACGGTTACCTGGGAGACCTCCTTTCCTATCGCCCCCTACCTGATTTCCCTGGCCGCATCCCACTTTGAGGTCCAGGAAGAGGAGTGGAATGGGGTCCCAGTGTCCTATTGGGTCAACTCCGGTCTGGCGGATCAGGTGGCGGTGGATTTTCAGGACACGCCGGAGATGATGGGGGTCTTCAGCGATCTCTTCTTCCCCTACCCCTTTGAGAAGTACGCCATGGCGGTGGTGCCCATGGGATCGATGGCCATGGAGCACCAGACCGCCACCTCGTTTGGTTCCAGCCTCATCAGCGGCGATGGGGGTCCGGCCTTCGTCGTGGCCCATGAGCTCATGCACCACTGGTGGGGAGATTGGGTGACCTGCGCCACCTGGGACGACATCTGGCTGAACGAAGGGGGTGCCTCCTATGGGGAGGCTCTGTGGGCCGAAGCCCTGGAGGGAGAAGCAGGCTACCGGCAGTACCTGGGTTGGCAGGCGGACTCCTACTTTGCCTGGACCGATTACGAGGGGATCTTTCCCATCGCCCAACCCGATTACATGTGGGGAGGAACCGTGTACGACAAGGGCTCCTTCATCTTCTCCATGCTGAGGGACACCCTGGGGGACGAGGCCTTCTTCACCGCCATGGTCGACTACGCCGACGCTCATGGGATGGCCTCCGCCACCACCTCCCAGTTGCAGGAAGCCTTGGAGCTTTCCTCCGGACGGGACCTGGGGGTGTTCTTCGATCAGTGGGTATACGGGCCCGGTCACCCCGTCCTGTTGTGGTCCTGGCGCAAGACCCCCCTGAAGGACGGCTCCTGGCAGGTCGATGTGTCCCTGAGGCAGGTTCAGGAGGTGGACACCGTGTTCACCCTGTCCCTGCCCTGGGAAGTGGATCTGGGAAAGAACGTGGAAGAAGGCGTCCTGGAGGTGAATCAGCAGGAACAGGCGTTTTCCCTATGCCTTTTGGAGGAACCCCTCTTCCTGGACCTGGATCCCCAAGGTCGTATCCTTCACCAGTCCTACTCTGACGCGGAAGATTCCTCCCCCTTCCAGGCCGCCTGCGGCTCTCCAGCGTCCGGGGAATCCACGACGGGGGAAAACGATGACCCGCCGGTGGAAGACGACGACACTTCGGGAATCACCGATGACGATGGCCCCCTGCCCACCGAAGATGCCGAAATCCTGTTGGGCTCAGGCTGTGGTTGCCAGGGCTCTCCGACGACTCCAAGTGGCTTGGCGTTCCTGATCCTCCTGGGGATGAGTGGGTGGGTGACTTGCCGGAATCGCAGGAATAACTGGTAATTTCCAGCTCGGCGGCTACCTCGTCAGGCGGGCCACCAGGGAGTCCAGCGCCCGGGCCTGCTCCCCTTCCAGGTGGTGGGCAAAGGAGCGGCTCAACCAGGGAAGACGGACTCCCGTGAAGTAGGCAGAGGCGCTGATTCGGCATCCTCCCTCAGGGGAGACCGCCACCCGAAAGGTGTGAAAGCCCACCAGGCCGGCTCGACGCGCTCTGAACACCAGGGAGGATGGGGGACGAACTTCGTCTACAACGGCCTGAACCCTCCCTCCTCCTCGCCAGACCGGCCCCTCGAACGAGAGGCTCCACAAGGCCCCCTCCCTCATGCTTCCCGCAGCGCTCAGAAGGCCGGGGTACCAGGAGGGCCAGGAAGCCACGTCCGACAGCGCCCCCCACGCTTCCTCAGGCGAGGCGGAGCAGACCCGGGCCACCACGGCAAGACGTCGATCATTGTCCTGAGGCCAGTCCAAGGACTCTACGCCGACTCCTCCGACTGATAGGACACCGCCAACCGGGAGCCCTCGGTGGGGATGTTCTCCACGTCGGGGAAGTCGATGGAGTTGGACACCCCGTTGTAGTACCAGTCGCAGGGATTGCCGTCCCCCACGCACTCTTCCAAGGTGTAGGCGGGAGCGGCATCGTCAGGAACGGCGTCCAGGGTGACCACGATGGTCTCGGGGATGGGAATCAGGCTGAGGTTGAAGGAACGGGAGAGGCCCGCCGATTGAAGGCCCAGCTCGGTGAGCACCGGCTCCCAGTCGTGACTGCAGATGGAGTAGGTGGACCCTCCCACTCCGTTGGCCACCGCGTGGTACTCGGAACCCGGATCCGCCGAACCCCAGTCGGAGACGCACCCCAGGGGGTCATCCCCGACGATGGCGGCAAAATTCAACAGGTCCGTCCCTCGGGAGCCCTTCAACTCCAGGAAGAAGGGAATGAACTCGGTGTAGTGAATGCCATTGCACTCCGCTGTTCCGCCGAAGTCGTGCTCGTCGGACACGATGATGAGGTTCAAGAGGGCGTCCTCCCGATAGAACCCGGCGTTGTATCCGCTCAACAGAGGTTCGGACAGGGCTTTCCGCGCCGCCTCCAGGCCCATCTCGCAAGCCCCCCAGCCCTCGTCCCCCACGTTGGCGTTGGACACAAAGGTGCCCACCGGATCGACGGTGGTGGGGTCGATGTAGGGAATGGATCCGTAAAGCTGACCGATGGGCCATTGCCCCATGTAGTCATCGTTGGTGGTGACCCCGATGTGATAGTCCAGGGTGGAATCCGCGAAGAACTGGATAAAGTTCCAGAAGTTTTCCGCCAGGGCGGTCTGCTCCTCCTCCATGGACCCCGAATTGTCGATGACAAACAGGATGTCGGAGGCGGGGGCCACCCTCTGCACGAAGGTCTCGGTATAGGTCACCGCCTCCAGGCCATCGGGCTGCTCGGCAGGAGTGAACTCGCCGGGCCCTGCCAGGTCATAGTCACTGCACCCGGCGGTGGGCAAGAGGAAGACACCTCCCAGGGCTGGGAGGACCAGAAAGGAGAGGCGAAGGAGAGGAAGAGAGGCGGTCATGGAATCCCTCCCGGTGGGGATGTCGCGGTTCCTGGAGAGAGCGGCCTCGGGTATCATGGCCGCCCGCTTTCGGGCCTCTGAGTCTACCACCATCTTGATCATGCGCGATTTCTACCTTTACAACACCCTCTCTCGAAATCTGGAAAAGCTGACCCCACGCCATCCCCCGGAAGTGGGCTACTACTCCTGCGGTCCCACCGTCTATCACCATGCCCACATCGGGAACATGCGGACCTATGTGTTCACCGACACCGTGCGGCGGGCCCTCCTCCATGCGGGGTACCGGGTGCGCCATGTCATGAACATCACTGACGTGGGCCACATGACCACCGACGAGGATGAGGGGGAGGACAAGATGCTGGTGGCCTCTTCCCGGGAGAAGAAGACCCCCTGGGAGATCGCCGACCACTACACCGCCCTGTTCCTGACCGACCTGGACGCCTTGAACATTCAGCGCCCCGAGATCCTGTGCAAGGCCACCGAGCACATCCCCGAGATGGTGAAGCTCACCTCCCGTCTGGTGGAGAGGGAAATGGCCTATGTGACGCCATCGGCGGTGTATTTCGATACCGTGGCCTTCCCCGACTACGGCAAACTGGCCCGCCTGGATCTGGATGCCCAGGAGGCGGGAGCCCGGATCGAGCCCCATCCTGACAAGCGCAATCCGTCCGACTTCGCCCTGTGGAAGCTCGCCCAGCCTCACCACATCATGCAATGGGATTCTCCGTGGGGGCGCGGATATCCGGGGTGGCATATCGAGTGCTCGGCCATGGCCATGCACTACCTGGGAGAAACCTTCGACCTCCACTCCGGCGGCATCGATCACATCCCGGTCCACCATGAGAACGAGATCGCCCAGAGTGAGGGGGCCACCGGCAAGCCCTTCGCCACCATCTGGCTGCACGCCAACTTCCTGAACATCGGCGACACCAAGATCTCCAAGAGTTTGGGGAACTTCCTGATCCTGAGCGATCTCGCTGCCAGGGGGATCCCTCCTCTCGCTTTCCGATTGTTCTGCTTCACCGGCAAATATCGCCAGCCCCTGAACTTCACCGATGACAGCCTTCGAGCGGCCCAGAAGACCTTGCAGGGAATTCATGACTTCGTGCGCCATGCCCCCGACCTGGCCCTGGAGGGGGAGGAGTCGTTTGTAGCCCCCCTGAGGGAGCGCTTCGACGAGGCGGTCTGCAACGATCTCAACCTGCCGGTGGCCCTGGCGGTCACCCTGGAGTTGATCCATCTTGCCCATCGCCACGCCGCCCCCCGCATCCTCTCCGCCTTGTTCCAATTCGATGAGGTTCTCGGCCTGGACTTGAAGCGGGTGCGTGAAGAAGGGGAAGAAGTGCCCACCCCGGTCAGGGCCCTGGTCACCGAGAGGGAGGGAGCACGACGCAACAAAGAATGGAGCCGGGCCGATGCCCTGAGGGAGGAGATCGCCGGTGAGGGCTATGCCGTCGAGGACACCGCCCAGGGAGTGAGGGTGAAGAAGAGGATTCCCGAATGAGCGCCCTCCCCCTTCCCTGGGAGGGCTGGCCCGCCACGATAGGGGACCTGCGCTCCCGTCTCCACTCTCGCCCGGAGCGGCGCTCGGTAGGAAACGAGGGCTGGAAGAGGGCGGCGGTGGCAGTGATCCTGAGGCCATCGCTGGGCCAGGGTCCCTCCCATCTGGAAGCCCTCTTCATTCGCCGGGCGGAGCACCCCAAAGATCCCTGGAGTGGTCATATGGCCTTCCCCGGGGGAGGCTTCGAGGAGGTGGATCCGGACTTGGAAGCCACCGCCATTCGAGAGACCTGGGAGGAGGTGGGCCTGGATCTTTCATCGGGAATGCGGTTGGGCAGGTTGAACGAGGTCCAGGCCTCGGTGGGC
>CAYRTW010000050.1:0-28338 GCA_964426935.1 uncultured Rickettsiales bacterium | reverse complement strand
TGACGCCCAGCGCCAGGCCACCAAGGACGCCGGCCGCGTCGCCGGGCTGGATGTGAAGCGCATCATCAATGAGCCCACCGCCGCCGCCCTCGCCTACGGGCTGGACAAGAAGAAGGATGAGACCATCGCCGTGTACGATTTCGGCGGAGGCACTTTCGACATCTCCATCCTGGAGGTCAGCAAGGGGATGGTGGAGGTGAAGTCCACCTCCGGGGACACCCACCTGGGCGGGGACGACATCGACCACAAGATCATCGACTGGCTGATCGCCGAGTTCAAGAAGGAGACCGGCATTGACGTGGCTACGGATCGGATGGTGCTCCAGCGCCTCAAGGAAGCGGCCGAGAAGGCCAAGATCGAACTTTCTTCGGCCCCGGTCACCGAGATCAACCTGCCCTTCCTCACCGCCGACGCTTCGGGTCCCAAGCACCTGCAGGTGAGCCTCACCCGGGCCCGGTTTGAACAGCTCATTGAGGACATCATCCAGCGCACCATGGATCCCTGCCGCTCTGCCCTCAAGGATGCCGGCCTGACCGCCAAGGACATCGACGAGGTGGTGCTGGTGGGAGGGTCCACCCGCATTCCCAAGGTGCAGGACGCCGTAAAGAACTTCTTCGGCAAGGAGCCCAACAAGAGCGTCAACCCCGACGAGGTGGTGGCGGTGGGGGCGGCCATCCAAGGTGGGGTTCTCTCCGGTCAGGTCAACGACATCTTCCTGGTGGATGTGACTCCTCTGAGCCTGGGAATCGAGACCCTCGGTGGAGTGATGACGGTCCTGGTGCCTCGCAACAGCACCATTCCCATCGACAAGTCCGAGGTGTTCAGCACCGCGTCGGACAATCAGACGGCGGTGGACATCCACGTCATCCAAGGGGAGCGCCCCATGGCCTCCGCCAACAAGACCATGGGCAGGTTCCAACTGGTGGGCATTCCCTCGGCCCCCCGAGGCGTGCCCCAGATCGAGGTGAAATTCTCCATCGACGTGAACGGGATCGTCTCGGTGGCTGCCAAGGACAAGGCCACCGGCAAGGAGCAGCGCATCTCCATCACCGCCTCCTCGGGCTTGTCCAAGGACGAGGTGGAGAGGCTGGTCAAGGATGCCCAGGAGCACGAGGAAGAGGACAAGCGCCGCAAGGAGCAGATCGAGCAGCGCAACGTCCTGGACAACATGGTCTACAGCGCCGACAAGCAGCTTCGGGAGCACGGGGACAAGATTCCCGCCGAGCTGAAGGCCAGGCTGGAGGAAGAGCTGACTTCGGCCCGCAAGGCCCTGGAGTCCGACGATCCCGGGCAGATCGCCGCCGCCAAGGATTCCTTGGAGAAACAGGTCCACGAGATGGCTGCAGCCATGTACCAGGCGTCGGCCTCTCAGCCGGGAGCTCCGGGTGCCCCTGGGGCAGGACCTTCCCAGAACAAGGGCGGGGATGACATCATTGACGCTGAGTACGAGGCGAACTGATTTCCCCGCTTCCGAGGGTGCTTCTCGGAAGCAGGGGTGAAGAAGGGGGAATTTCCCCTACCCTCGTGAGGAGGCGGCGTTCCTGCTGGGGCGCCGCTTTCGCACGTCCGGGCGTCCGCCATTCACCCGCAGGCGCCTTTCTACATATGGGCGGCGGCCTTGGAAACGAGGTCGCCGCTCCCTTTCTTCTGGCCGGGCTGGGTCCCCCAGGAGCGTGCAGGCAGGAGCGTCCATGGCCGGAAAACGCGACTATTACGAAATCCTGGGCATTGAACGGTCGGCCTCTACCACCGAAATCAAAAAGGCGTACCGGGCCCTGGCCATGAAGTATCACCCGGATCGAAATCCGGAGGATGCCGATGCCGAGACCCGCTTCAAGGAAGCTGCCGAGGCCTACGAGGTCCTCTCCAACTCCGAAAAGAAGGCTCTCTACGACCGCCACGGCCACGCCGGGTTGGGGGGAGCGGGCTATCAGGGATTCCAGGGAGTGGATGAGATCTTCGCCTCCTTTGGGGACTTGTTTGGAGAAATGTTCGGGTTTTCCGGAGGAGGGGGACGGCGAAGGGGAGGGGCCCGCCAGGGGGAAAGTCTGCGGGCGGACCTCTCTTTGGAGTTCATGGAGGCGGCCTTCGGCTGCACCAAGGAGTTGGAAGTTTCCCGTCCCGAGCCCTGTTCGGTCTGTTCCGGCAACGGGCTCAAACCCGGCACGTCCCCCAAGAATTGCAACACCTGTGGGGGAAAGGGGGTGGTCATCCAGCGTATCGCCATGGTGCAGATGCAGACCACCTGCCCCGCCTGCCGAGGTCATGGGCAGATCATCACCGACCCCTGCGAGGAGTGCCATGGGCAGGGGAGGACCAACCGCTCCCGCAAGCTCACCGTCAACGTCCGGGCCGGGGTGGATGACGGCATGCGCCTTCGTCTTCAGGGGGAGGGAGAGCCGGGTACGTTGGGAGCCCCTCCCGGGGATCTTTTTGTTTTTCTTCAGGTTTCACCTCATCCCCTCTTCGAGCGTCACGAGAACGATGTCCTCTGCCGGGTGGAGGTGAGTTATCCCCAGGTGGCCCTGGGTGCCGAGGTGGAAGTACCCACCCTGGAGGGAACCGACACGTTGAAGATTCCCGCCGGCGCCCAGCACGGGGACCTGTTCCGCTTCCGGGGCAAGGGGATCCCCTCGGTGCGGAACGGCAGTCGGGGGGATCAGGTGATGCAGGTGGTTGTTCGCACCCCCACCCGGCTGACCGACCGCCAAAGAGAGCTGCTCACCGAGCTGGCCGAGATCGAGGGGCTCCAGGTGCAGGCCCGGGGCAAGGGGAAGAGCAAGGGGGCCCTGAGAGAGTTCCTGGACAAGACCTTCGGATCGTGATGAGGCGGGGAGGAATGGGGTGGTGCGGTACCCGTTGAGGCTTTCCAATCTCCTTCCCGCCCTGGCGTTGCTGGGGATGCTGTTCCAGACGTCTCCCCTCGTCGCGCAGGAGGGGGCAGTGATCTTAGAGAGTGCGCCCTCTTCACCTTCCCCGCCTCCCCTCCCTGCGCCACCCCCTCCCGGAGCCGCCGATCCTCCCCGGGTGGACCTTGTCCTTCCCGTCCAGGGCCCCTTCCCGCCAGGCGGAGAGGTCCCGGTGGAGGTGCGGGTCACCTGGTTGGGCTCTGCCGATGCCTGGATGGTGAAGGAGGTTCGTCTTCCCACCGATGAGAAGGCCAGGGTGGAGCCGGGGGCCCAGCGCTCGGTGGCGGAGGGGGGCAAGGCGTGGTTGACTTTTGAGTATCACATCACCCTTCCCGAGGAGCCGGGCTCCTATTCGGTGGGGCCGGTGGAGGTGGACATCATCGATCCGGCGTCCCAGGAAGGGAGCACGGTGGCCTCGTCGTCGGCGACGGTGGCGGTGGGAGGGGAAGGCCGAAAAAAGAACACCGGGAGGATCGTCACCGTCGCTGGGGCCATGGTGTCCATTCTGGCGGGGATCTTCTGGGTGATGGGCAAGAGAAGGCAGGCAACAGCGGCGGGAGAGCGCCTCCTGGTTCTGTCGGCCATGGTGGAAAGGGCGGAGAAGGAGTGGCAGGAGGGGCGAATGGAGGCGTTTGTGGGCTGTCTCATCGGCCTCCACACCGGCCTTCAGCAGGGAGGATGGCAGCCCTCCTCGGATCTGCCCTCTCTGGCGACCCTGGGGGAGACCCTGGAGGGGCTCAAATTCGGAGGAAGGAGGCTGGAGAGGGGGGAGGCGACAACCTGGTTGGAGGGCTATCGGCGGGAGGTGCTTGGACCCCCAAGGTAGGGACTTTTCTTCCCAGGAGGAGGCATTCGCGTTCCCTTCTTCCTTCGGCGCAAGAGGAGCATTCCCAATCCTGTCCACGCCAGAAGGCTCTCTTCTCCTTGCGGGGAGTTCTCCAAAGAAGAGAGGCTCCCGCACCCACACCCCACCGGCTCGTCTCCGTCGTCATCGTCCCCTCCTTCCCCCTCTCCGCAGGGAGGGTCGGTGCCGTCACAATCCTCATCGATTCCCGAATCGCATACCTCGGTCGCGCCAGGGTGGGCCGCCGCTGTGCCGTCGTTGCACTCTTCGCAGGCCAGATAACCGTCCTGGTCGGCGTCCACTTCGAGGATGTCGGTGGCGTTGCAGTTGACATCGGTTCCGTCGCAGACGTCCTTGGCACCGGGAAGAATGGATGGATTGGTGTCGTCACAGTCGGTGTCGCAGGGAACTCCATCTCCATCCCGATCCACCGGCGGATAGCACCCTTCCCCCTTGGGGTCGAGCTGATAATCCCAGATGCCCCGGCCATAGGTTCCAAAGCGGATGGTGTTCTCCGCCACCAGGGTTTCCGCACTCCAATACACCGTGAGGGGGGCGTCGATGCCGGTGATGTCTTTCCATTCTTTCGCCTCCTCCTCCCGCATCCAGGCTGAGGTCTCCGTCCCCGCAAACAAGGTGCCCGAGCCATCGGGGGCCTCCGCCAGAGAGTAGACCAGGGTGTCGGGGAGCCCCTGCCCGAAGTCCTCCCAGGTTCTTCCCCCATCCTTGGATCGATACACCGCCGGAGAGCCGTAGCCGCTGCCTCCCGCCCACACCGTGTCCACGTCGGTTCGGGAGGCGAGGAGGGCGGTTCCATAAAAATAGTGGGCGTCCGGACCCCGATCTTCCGCCTCCTGCCAGGTGACGGCGTGATCCTCGGAGCGGTAGAGCTTTCCCCGAGCGGAAGCCACCCAGGCCCGGTTGTTGTCCAGGGGAGAAAAAGTCATGGCGGAAAGGAAATCCCCATCGCCGCTGAAATCATGCTCAGAAGCGGAAATCCTCTCCCAGTTGGAAACGCCATTCTTGTTGTAATAGTAGAGATGGGTGGCGGGGAAGAAGGCATTGCGAGGGTCTTTCGGATCGGCCACCACCGGCGGCAACCATTCGTAGAGCTCATCGGGGGGAAATTCCAGATAATACAGTTGGAGATTTTCTTCGCCGTGCTGCACCAGGATGAAGCCGGGGTAGGTGGAGAACACCCACTCATGACTCCAATCTCCAGAAGACAAATGCCCGTAATCCCCAGATATTTCCTGATTGAACCGAAGAATGTCCCCGGCCTGTTCCGCCCCAAAGGTCCGTTGGTATCCCTGATCCTGGGCCCCGACGGCCAGGTGATCGGGGAAGGCCCGGGAGGTGAGGGTGGAGTAATACTGGCCGACCCGAAGCCCCGACAAGGACAGGTTGGCCACCGTATCCATGCCATCCAAGGAACGATACAGGCCCCCATCGGTGCCGATGAACCAGGTTTCGGTTCCATCCCCGTGGGGAAGGGCGTCCAGGCCCATGAGGTCGGCGTGGAGAAGGTTGGCAGGGTCTGAGTAGTAGTCCCCCCAGTTGTTGACCCGCTCAAAGTCGATTCCACCGTCCCGGGTGACGTGCACCTCGAGCCCTCCCAGGACGAACAGATCCTCATCCACGGCGGAGGCCTCCAGGGTACCCCAGTAGTCGGAGGCGTCGTTGACGTGGAGGAAGTTGGCTCCCCCGTCGTCGGAGCGGTGGATCTCCACCCCTCCCGGTCGGGAAAGCACTGCCCACAGCCGAGGAGCCCCCGCCTCGCTCCCCGCCAGTTCCCCGGAGGAGGAGGCGGCGGAGAGGATGCCCACCGGGTCGAAGGACTCCCCCAGGTCGTCAGAGCGGAGCAGTTCTTCTCGGGCCAGGAGGTAGACCATCGACCCGCCGTCCCGAGGCGCCCACACGTCCCCCGGGTATCCTTCCAGGTCCAGGACTTCGGTGAAGGAAGAGCCCCGGTCGGCGGATTTCCAGACCGAGCAGTTGTCCCAGGCGCATCCCAGAAGAAACACGGTGTGGCTGGCATCGGAGGTGACCAGAAGCCTGCGAGTGCTGGTGAGGTAGGGCAGGCCCTCGGGTTGCTGCCAGGTGGCCCCCTCGTCCACGGAGCGATGGACCGAGCCCCAGTCGGTGCTGACCAGGAGGAGGTCGGGAGCTCCTTCCACCTCGCCGGGCAGGACCGCCTGGGAGTGGACTCCACCGTACAGATTGTCTCCCAGGGGAATCCACTCGCTGCCGTCGGGGCGTCCCTTCCAGATTCCTCCCCCCGAGGACCCGGCGTAGATCCAGGCGCCGTCGCTTGAAAAACGGGCTTGATGCATACGCCCCGCTTGATTGGCGCTCCCCCTCTCCACCCAACGGGGAGGCCCCACCTCGGCCCCTCTCAGTCGCTTCAACTCGTTGCGACGCAGGAGGGAGCGTTCGGCGTTGAGGCGCTCCATCTCCTCCCAGTCCACCCCAGGCGGTGCCCGGTGCCGGGACGTCCTCCAGGCCTTTCGCTGTTGGGACAGGCGCTCTTCGGCGTCCTCCTCGAAGGGATGAAGGGTGGGGAGGGGACGCTCCTGGGGAGAGAACTCGGCCTGCACCCCCGAGGAAGGAGGGGCTTCCCGCCCCATGACCAGAAACACCATCCCGCAGCCGAAGGAGGCCAGGAGGGAGAGGCGGAAGAGGGCAGATGGACGATTCATGGATCCCGACCGCGATGGGAACGAAAAGGGGCCGGGAAACGGTATCACCCTTGGTAGAAGTGGGAAGCAAGGAAATCGTCAAGGAAAGGTGGGAGCCTCCGTGGCGCTGGGAGAGGCAGGAGGTGAAGAAGGGGCGATGGACGGAATCTCTCCCCCCTCCGGGTGTTGAACGGCCCGCCGTCCGCCTCTATGCTGCCGACGCTTCGGGCCCGGTCCCGTACCAAGGAGCTTTCCCACCGTGTCTCACCCTTCGTCGTTGCAACTGGCCCAGGAGCAGGTGGCCCTGCATCGCCCCCTCCTGGACGCCCTCCGTGTGGAAATGAACCAGGTCATCGTAGGCCAGTCCTACCTCTTGGACCGCTTGCTGGTGGGGCTGCTGACGGGGGGGCACATTCTTTTGGAGGGGGTTCCTGGCCTGGCCAAGACCACCGCCGTCAAGACCCTGGCCGAAGCCCTCCACACCCACTTTCGCCGCATCCAGTTCACCCCTGATCTTCTCCCCGCCGACCTCATCGGCACCCAGATTTATCAGCCCCACGTAGGGCAATTCACCATCAAGCACGGCCCCATCTTCTCCAACATTGTCCTGGCTGACGAGATCAACCGGGCCCCCGCCAAGGTGCAGTCGGCCCTGTTGGAGGCGATGCAGGAGAAGCAGGTGACCATCGGTGAGCAGACCTTCCTGCTGCCTGATCCCTTCTTGGTGCTGGCCACCCAGAATCCCATCGAGCAGGAGGGAACCTACCCCCTGCCCGAGGCCCAGGTGGATCGGTTCATGCTCAAGCTGCGGGTGGGTTACCCCAGCAAGACGGAGGAGACGGAGATCGTCAAGCGCTCCATGCGGGGCTTCCCCAAGGTGAGACCCATTCTCAATGCCGATCAGCTCATCGCCGCAAGAGACGCGGTGGGACACATCCACATGGATGATCGGCTGGTGGACTACATCGTGGACCTGGTGTTTGCCACCCGGGATCCTGCGGCCTGCGGCCTCCCCGATCTCAAGAAGCACATTCAGTTCGGAGCTTCCCCCAGGGCTTCCATCTGCCTTCAGCAGGCGTCCCAGGCCTGGGCCTTTCTCCAGGGGCGCCCCTATGTTTCTCCTCAGGACGTGAAGTCCATCGCTTCCGATGTGCTGCGCCACCGGATCCTCCTCTCCTATGAGGCGGAGGCCGACGAGATCACCACCGACCAGGTGGTGGAGCGCATTCTCACCCGCGTTCCCGTTCCCTGAGCGGGCTCCCCCGGTCAACGAGGCTCCTTTGGTCTGGTTCCGCAACAAAACTCCGTCTGATACGGTATCCACAGCCCCTCCCCGCCCTGGCCTGGAGCGCCGTGATCTGGCCGCTCGCGCCCGGGGAATCCATATGCGGGCCAGCCATGAGGTTACCGAGCTGCTGTCGGGAGAATACCTGTCGGTGTTCAAGGGAAGGGGGATGGAGTTTGAGGAGGTGAGGGAGTACGTCCCCGGGGACGACGTGAGGGCCATCGACTGGAACGTCACCGCTCGGATGGGGGTCCCCTTCGTCAAGGAATTCCGGGAGGAGAGGGAGTTGACGGTTCTGCTGATGGTTGATGTGTCCTCCTCTCAGCGCTTCGGCACCCAATTTCGCTTCAAGGACGAGGTGGCTGCAGAAATCGCCGCCACCCTGGCCTTCGCAGCGGTTCGCAATAACGACAAGGTCGGGTTGATCCTGTTTTCAGATCGCATCGAACGCTACGTTCCTCCCCGCAAGACTCGAGGGCATGTGTGGAGGGTCATTGCCGAGATCCTGGGGGCGCGAGCGGAGGGAAGGGGGACCGACATTGGGGCCGCCCTGGAGTTCCTGGCCCGGGTGGTGAGGCGAAAAGCGGTGGTGTTCCTGCTGACCGATCTTCTCGATGAGTCCTGGGAACAGCCTTTGCGTCTGGCTCGTCAGCGCCACGACATCACCGTCATCCCCATCGTCGATCCCCGGGAAAGGGAGATGCCAGCGGTAGGATTCGTGGAACTGGCGGATCCTGAAACCGGGGAATGGGTCCTGGCCGACACCGCCGATCCCCAGTTTCGTGCTGCCTTTGCATCTACCGCACGCAAAAGGGAGGGGGAGTTCAACGCCAGCCTCCAGCGCTGTGGGGTGGATCGCATCCCCGTCACCACCGAGAAGGACTTCGATTTCCGGCGGGCCTTGATGGGGTATTTTCGAGCCAGGGAGAAGAGAATCCGATGATTCGCATGGCGGTGTTCATCCTGTGCGTGGCGATGTTGTCTGGCTGTGGTTCCCATGGCCCGGGAGGGACAACCGGGGGACTGACACCGGAGCAGCACCGGGAACTGGCGACTCGTCTCCAGGCAGCGGGTGTGGTGGGACAGGCCGCTGTTGAGTACGGAGTGTGGATGGATGGGGGAGGCCCCCAGACCCCCGAGGAGAAGGCCAACGCCGCCTTCACCGTGGGCAAGATGCTGGTGGAAGCGGGGCGGTATGAGGAGGCGTTGGGCTGGCTGTACCGGGTGGAAATCCTTCATCCGGAGACCGCACTCAAGGGGGAAGCGGGGAGTCGCATCGTCACCTGCCTGGAGAAGCTGGGGAGGCATCAGGAGGCCTCCCGAGCCCTCTCGGACCGGACCGCCCGAGAGGGGGGGAGCGGCAAGACGGCGAAGGAGGGCAAAGGCGGCGCCGTTCTGGCCCGTATCGGCAGCGAGGAGATCACCCAAGGGGAGGTGGATGCCCTCCTTGACTCCCTTCCTCCCGATATGGGGCGGAGGCTTCAGGATCCACGCCAGAAGAACGCCTTCATCCTCCAGTTCGTGGCGGAGAGGGCCCTGGTCCAGAAGGCTCAGCGAGAAGGGATGGACCAGCGGCCGGAGATCCTTCAGCAGTTGGAGAACATGCGTCGCACCGCCTTGGTTTCCGCCCTGGTTTCCCAGAAGCTGGCCGAAGCACCTCCCCCCGATCCCGAGGACATCCGCAACTACTTCCAGGCCCATGCCTCTCGTTACTCGACGGATGGAAAGCAGGCCGAATTTGATCAGGTGGTGGAGAGGGTGGGGATGGACTACGCCCAGGAGAAGCAACAGAGAATGGTGATGCAGATGTTTGAGGAGGTCATGTCGGGAGGAGAGGTCACCCTGGTGGATCCGACCCTGGCGGGGATGAGAGCCCCTCCTGCTCCCCCTTCCTCCCCTGAGGCGCGGAGCCCATCGCCGTGAACCGGGCGGATTGGTGGATGGGGAGGAGGAGGATTCTTCTCCTGGGGATCCTTGCGCTTCTGGGGGGAGGGGCTTGCGGATCAGATCCGGCCCCTGAGATCCCTTCCTCCTCCTCCGTCCGCTCAGAGTTGGTGGCCGAGGCCCACGTCGACCGTAGCCGGGCCCTTCCCGGGGAAAAGATCACCCTCACCATCACCGTGGACCACCATCCTTCCGTTCGGGTGGAGCTTCCCGAGTTTGGAGCCTCCCTTCCCGGGCTCCGGGTGGTAGATCAACAGGTCAAGGAACCTCGCACGGAAGGGGGTAGGACGATACTCACCCGGGTCTATACCCTGACGGCGGACCTTTCCGGCACCTACATCGTTCCTCCATTTTCCCTTCCTTATCAAGGAAAAGATGGGAAAGAAGGCAGCGCCAGCACCGGGCAGATCCTGGTGGTGTTTGGGGCCGGGGAGGATCCCACCGCCAGCAAGGATGGAAAGCCTGCCTCCCCGGGGGAAGGGCTTCGGGATATCGCTCAACCCCTGCCCCCCGAGGCGGATTGGCGCTTCCTGCCGATGGTCGTAGCGAGCCTCCTGGGGATCCTGGCTCTTCTCCTGGGGGTGTGGGGGTGGAGGAAGAAGAGGGCCACCGCCGTGGTTCCTCCTCCCCTTCCCCACGAGGCCGCTCGCGCTGCCTTGGATGCCTTGCAGGCTCGGGACTGGCTGGCTCGGGGCCTGTACAAACCTTTCGCCTTTGCCTTGAGTGAAATCCTGAGGGAGTATCTGGAGGGGAGGTTTGGATTTCCGGCTGTCGAGTCCACTGCTGAAGAAATTCTCAGCGAAATCAAAAAGATTCCCGATCTGGCCCCTCCTCAGCGGGAGGCTTGGATAGGCGAGGTGCTGCTGGGAACCGATCAGGTGAAGTTTGCCGATCGAGAGGTTCTGGCCCAACAGCTTCTGGGTTGGACCTCCCAGGTTCGCTTCCTGGTGGAGGAGACCCTTCCTCCCCCTCCTCTTCCCCCAGAACCTCCTCCTCGGAGGACCTGGAGGCAGCGACTGGGCTTGGGGAGGGCACGCCGATGAACTGGAACGTCTGGCGCTTCGAAGATCCTGCCCTCCTGCTTCTTCTCCTGGCCCTACCTCTCCTGACGGGATGGCTGTTCCGATACGGAGGCGGAGGGAGAATCCGCTATTCGGCGGTGACCTTGGTGAAGGCCGCCGGGCGTCCCCCCTCCTGGATCGCCCAGTACGGCATGGCCACCCTGCGTCTCTGTGCCCTGGGGCTGCTGGTGGTGGCGTGGGCCCGGCCCCAGGGAGGAAGTCGCACCTCTGAGATCATCTCCGAAGGGGTGGATATCCAATTGGTGGTGGACACTTCCGGCTCCATGGAGGCCCTGGACTTCACCCTGGGAGGGCAGAGGGTGACCCGGCTGGAAGTGGCCAAGAACGTGGTGGAGGACTTCATCCAAGGGAGGGCCAACGACCGCATTGGCCTGGTGGTGTTCGGGGGCACCGCCATCACCCAGTGCCCGTTGACCACCGACTACGGCATTCTTCTGACCCTTCTGGAGGATCTTCAGATCGGGATGATGGGAAAAGGAACGGCGGTGGGGGACGCGGTGGGGATTGCGGTGCAGCGGCTGAAAGGCTCCAAGAGCAAGTCCCGTATCGCCATCGTGCTGACCGATGGGCGCAACAACGCTGGCGTGCTTCAGCCGGATCAGGCCGCCCAGATCGCCCGAACCTTTGGGGTGAAGGTGTACACCATCGGAGTGGGGACTGAGGGGAAGGCTCCCTTCCGGGTGCAGGGGTTGTTCGGAGATCAACTGATCTACCAGGATGCCGACCTGGATGAGGCCATGCTTCGGGAGGTGGCCAAGGTTTCTGGGGGTCAGTACTTCCGAGCCACCGACACCACCTCCCTGAAGAGGGTCTACCAGACCATTGATGCCCTGGAGAAGACCGAAATCCGTACCAAGGAGCACACTCGCTACGCCGAACTCTACCCCCTTCCCCTGGGGCTGGCGGCCCTGCTTCTTCTGGTTGAGATGGTTCTCTCAGCAACCCGATATCGTAGAATTCCGTAATTATTTAGGAATTTTAGATGCAGTTTTCCTTTCCTATCGCATTCTGGCTCCTGTGGCTCCTTCCCGCCCTGGTGGGGTTTGGGGTTTGGGCTCATCGACGGCGGCAGAGGGCGGTGGAGGCGTTCGCGGCGGCGTCTCTCTTGGGGGAGCTGATGCCCGAAGTCAGCCGGGGGAGGCAGGCGATCAAGTTGGGGCTGAGGATCCTCGTCCTGACCCTGCTCATCCTTGCCGCCGCCGGTCCTCGTTGGGGCTTCCAGTGGGAGGACATCGAGCGCAAGGGGGTGGATATTGTCCTGGCGGTGGATCTGTCCCGCTCCATGCTGGCCCAGGACATCCAACCCAGCCGTCTGGAACGCGCCCGTCGGGAGATTCGGGATCTCATGGACATGATGCAAGGGGACAGGGTGGGACTGGTGGCCTTCGCAGGGATGGCCTATGTGCAGGTCCCCCTCACCTTGGATTACGGGGCCTTCGAAGTGTTCCTGGACGCCTTGGACACCGATCTGGTGCCGATGCAGGGGACCGATCTGGGGGCGGCCATTGATGCCGCCATCAAGGCTTTTGATCCCGAGGCAAGGTCCAGCAAAGCGGTGATCCTCATCACCGACGGTGAAGACAATGAGGGGCAAGGCCTGGCCGCTGCAGAGAGGGCAAAAGAGCAGGAGATTCGCATCTTTACCGTTGGAGTTGGCGCAGAAGGAGGGGCCCCCATCCCCGAGGTGGAGGGGGGAGGATTCAAAAAGGACCGACACGGACAGATGATCCTTTCTCATCTGGACGAAGCCGGGCTTCAGAAAATCGCCCTGGTCACCGGGGGAGCCTATGTTCGCTCGGTCTCTGGCGATATGGATCTGGAGGAAATCTACCTTCAAGACATCCGCCAGCGCATGGAGGCCCGCACCCTCTCCTCCACTCGCCAGAAGCGCTGGGAGGAGAGGTTCCAGTGGCCTCTCGGCGTGGCCGCCTTGCTGCTCCTGATGGAAAATCTGCTTTCCGACCGGAGGAGGCGTCCGGTGATCGCCCCGTCCTTGATGGGATTTCTGGCCATGATTCTGCTTTGGAGTGGCCCCACCGTGGCAGCGGCTGCCGAGGGAGCCCCCTTTACGGGCTCCTCCCTGAAGAAAGGATGGACCTCGTGGCAGGAGGGGGAGGAGGCTCGGAAAGGGGGCAAGGAGGAGGCGGGGGGATTCTTTCAGAAGGCCCTGGAGGGATTCCTGGGGGCTCAAGTGGAAAAGCCCCTGGATCCTCGACTGGACTACAACGTGGGCGCCGCCCAGTACCGGGTGGGCAATTACGAGGAGGCGGCCAAGGCCTATGAGAAGGCGGCTCGGGATCCTTCCTTGGCCCATGCCTCCCTCTACAATTTGGGGAATGCCCGTTTTCAGCAGGGAGCTCTGGAGGAGGCGATCCAAGCCTATGAGCAGGCCCTGACAAAAAAACCAAATGATCCTGACACGTTACATAATCTGGAATACACCCGGGAGGAGCTGCGAAAACGCCTGGAGGAGGCCAAGAAGACTGCCCAGCAGCAGCAGAAACAGCAGCAGAAGCAGGATCCTGCCAACTCCCCTCCGCCCCAGGAAGGGGAATCTCCCCAGCAGAAGCCCGATCCCAACGCGCCGCCGCCGAAGGAAGGAGAGCAGGAGCAACAACCCCGCCAGGGGCGCCCCGAAGGGCAGGAGGAATCTCCCGCCTCCCCCGACGACAAGACGCTGGATGCGGAGGGTCAGGCCAAGGAGGAGCCCGATCCCAACGCCCCAGAAGGCCAGGAATCGGAGCTTAGCGAGGAAGAGGCACAGCGCCTCCTGGACAGCTTGAAGGAGGATCGCCGTCGTCCCCAGCAGGGGAACCCTCGCCAGCGTTCCCGGGGAAAGGACTGGTGATGGAGGGTCGCCGGCCAGGGACCAGGGCAGGCCCGGATTGGAGTGCGGCCTTCCCTTCCATGAGTCCCTTTCCTTCCCAGGACAATCTCCCTACCCTGAAGCGTTCGTCGCCCGAGGCTCCCGCCGCCCGCCGTTTTTCCATGCTGAACACTGCTGCAAAGCTCCTTCCACTCTTGTTTGCACTCCTCTGGGCAGTGTTTCCCCGGGCAGCTCAGGGGGCAGGGTCCTCGGTTGCCGCCACCATCGATCCCGATAGGGGTGAGGTGGGTCAGTCCCTGACCTACCAGGTGGTGGTGACCGGGGGCGGAGAGGTGGCCCGGCCCCGCCTGACCGCCCTCGCCGATTTCTCGGTGGTGGAAGGAGGGGTACAGACCCAGATCTCGGTGGTGAACCTGCGTCAGACCCGCAGCACCGTGTTCACCTGGTACCTCTTCCCCAAGAGGGCGGGGACCCTCACCATCCCATCGCTGAAGCTGCGCGTGGGGGGCGAAATCCTGGCCACCCGCCCCCTTCTGGTGAAGGCCGATTCCGCGTCGGTGAACGGGGAAAGCGAAGCCCCCTTGTTTGCCCGGGCTGCCGTGGAGCCGGCCACCGCCTATGTGGGCCAGGCTCTTCTGTACACCGTTCGACTGGGGACCTCCCTGCGGGCCTCTTCCCCCCAGTGGGATATTGAGGACTTCGGCGGCCTCATCCAGGAGACCTCGGTCAAGCCCGAGCAGTCCGAGTCCACCCAGGTCATCGGCGGGCGCACCTACCAGATCTATGATCTTCGCATCCCCTTGTTCACCCTGAAGGCGGGTTCCTACACCGTCCCTGAAGCGGGGGCACGCCTGGACGTGGCGGTGGAATCCCGATCGGGACGGGGAAGCAACCCCTTCTCGGGAGATCCGTTCTTTCGCAACAGCCCCTTCGGGATGACCGGTCCTACCGAAGCCCGACGCCTCACCCTTCGCCCCGTCAAGGTGGAGGTAAAGCCCCTTCCCCCGGGCGCGCCTCCCGGTTTTTCGGGTCTGGTGGGGAGGTTCTCTCTTTCCTCTCGATTGAGCGCCGAGGAGATTCCCCTCGGGGAATCGGTGACCCTCACCCTGAAGATCGAAGGGCAGGGGAACCTCTCCGCCGCTCGCCTGGAGCTTCCGCCGGGGGAGGCCTTCAAGGTCTACGAGGATCAGCCGGTCACCCAGCTCTATCTGGAGGGGACGGGTCTGGGGGGAGTGACCGAGTTCAAGAAGGCGGTGGTTCCGGTGCAGGAAGGGCAGATGGAGATCCCCTCCTTGACCTTGTCCTGGTTCGATCCCGATGCCCGCACCTATCGAAAGACCACCGTGGGGCCCTGGTCTCTGAAGGTGACCCCTGGGGCACCGGGAGCCGCCCAGACGGTGCGGAGCCCGGGATTGAGGGTGGACCAAAAGAAGGTGGAGGTTCTCAAGGACGATATCCTGCCCATCCACACCCGCGCCGGGGGAGTGTCTCAGTGGCGATGGGCCCCCACCGATCCTCCCCTTCTGGCCCTCCTCCTCCTTCCTCCCTTGATGGTGGGGGCGGTGTGGGGCCGCAAGCGGATGAGGGAGGAGGGGAAGGGAGGAGGAACGCGACGGCGGGTTCAGGCGGCTCAGAGGGCGCGGGAGCTTTTGCGTCAGGCAGCGGAAAAGAAGGGAAATGCCGTTTATGACGACGTTTCCACTGCCATCCGCGGCTTCCTGGGGGAGAGGCTCTCCCTTCCCGGTACTGCCCTGACTGCGGGAGAGGCCCGGGATCGGGTGTTCCAGGCCACCGCCGATGAGTCCCTCGCCCAGGAGGTTCATCGGGTGCTGGATCGAGCAGAACAGGGGCGTTATCTGGGGGCGGCGGCGGTGCCCTCCCAGGTGTTGTGTCGGGAGGCGGAGGAACTGCTTTCTCGGCTGGAGAGGGTCCTATGAGAACCCTTCCCCTCGTTGCCCTGTGGGGCTTCTTTGCCCTGGCTCTGGGAGCAGCCCCTCTCCACGCCGCTCCGGGAGAATCCGCCGCGTCTTCGTCCAATGATCCCCCCGCGCCTGCTTCGAAAAACGAACCCGTACACGACGAAGTTTCTGTCCCCTCAGGAACTCCTTCGGAGGTCTTCGCAGCCTGCAACCAGCTCTATGATCGGGGGGAGTACCCGTCCGCATCCCAGTGCTACCAGTCCCTGGTGGAGGAGGGGATCGGCAATGGGCACCTCTACTACAACCTGGGAAACGCCCGGTATCGGCTGGGCATGCTGGGGGAGGCCCTCCTGGCCTGGAACCACGCCCGCATCTACCTGCCCCGGGATGCTGACCTCCTCCAGAACATGGCCACGGCTCGCCAGCAGCGGGTAGACCACCTGGAAGAGGGTCCCCCTCCGTCTCCCCTGAGGAGGGCGCTGTTGTTCTGGATCGACGACCTGGCTCCCGGAGAGTTGTGGTGGCTGGCAGGGGTGATTTCTGCCCTCTGCTGGGGAGCGGTGCTCTTGCGCCTCCATCGCCCCGAACCGCGATGGACGATTCTGGCCGGGGTCGGATTGGTGCTCTCCGGGAGCCTCCTGTCCGGCGCGTTCTACAAAGCACGGGTCCTGACCACCTCTCCCCAGGCGGTGGTTCTGGCTCCCGAGGCGGTGGTGCGCTCGGGGAGAGATGTGGCATCGGCCGACCTGTTCCGGCTTCATGAAGGGGCAGAAGGGAGGGTGTCGGCTCAGGAGGGGGGATGGCTTCTTCTCGAACTGCCCGACGGTAAGAGGGGATGGGTGGATGGCGCCACTGTGGGGGTGGTGAAGTGGTAGTGAGCGTCCAGGATCCTTGGATGAATGACCGCAAGAGGAAGAGCGTCTTTGCCAATGGTGCCCGTCTTGGTTATGGTGCCGCCTGTTCGCGTGGCGAATGGTGGAGGATGAAATGGTGCGTGTCCGTAATCTGATCTCGACCCTTCTGGCTTCTCTCCTGGTCATGGCCCTGGTGGCCCCTGTGGCTTGGGGAGCCAACTTGGAGAGCCTGTTCAAGAAACTTCCTGACGAGGACCGGCACCTTTTCCGGGCCCTGCGGGTGTTCATGACCCCGGAGGAGCAGGAGGTCTACCTGACCACCCTCAAGACCTCGGCGGAGCGCAAGGACTTTCTGGTGGAGACCGGGTACTGGAACAAATGGGAAGAGCTTCCCGTTGAGCAGCGCCAGCCCGTCCTGGACCAGAAGGTGCTCCCAGGGATGGACAGGGACGCCCTGTGGATGACCTGGGGCAAGGCCTACAAGATCCGAAAGGACGTCCAGGACAACTTCTACGTCGACATCTACTACTACCGGTGGGAGAAGGAGAAGAAGGGCCGGGAGTTCATCTCCACTCCCGACTCCCCGTCTTCCTACAAGAATCAGAGCTTTGACCGGCTGGTCTACATGTACAACGGAGTGGTGGTGGACGTGCTGACCGAGGGGGAGGATCGCAAGCCCAAGAAGCCCAATGCCAACGAGACCGCCGCTCCGGTGGCTCCTCCCCCGGTTGAGGACACTCCTCCTCCCGCTGAAGCCTCTCCCCAGTAGGCGCTCCTGTCGGCAGGTCTCTTCTCCGTCCCTACGGGCACAATTCCAAGGGGTCCCGGACTCCCTCCTCTTCACAGGCCCCTGTGCTGCGGGTCCAGAACGGGGTGGACCAGGCCAGTTCTCCATCTTCCTGGCGAATCTGGACCACATAGAAGGCGTCCACCGGGAGGAGGGGAGTGTCGGAAAGCTGGATCGACCAGGTGGAGTCGTAGGGGTGAGAGGGAAGGGCCAGGGAATCGACGTCGGCAATAGTGGAGGGGTCCCCCAGGTAACCTCCCAGGAGATGAATGCCATCCAGGGTTCCCACTCCGTATACCTCCACCTGAATCCACGGATCCTCGGCCACGTATGAAATCCCAGGTTCCACCCTCTCGTCTTCGTCCTCGATCCAGGTCTTCAGCAGGATCTTCTCCCCCGAGGTGGCGTAGCTGCGGCGATTCTTGAGGGCGATGAAGAGGTCATCCCGGGTGAGAGCGGGGGCGAGGACCGCAGCCAGGCCTCCCGTTCCCAGGTCGTCGGCCATGGGGTTCCCCAGGAAGCCATCGTGGTTGTCGGAGGAGGCAAAAAATCCCACCACATGGCCGGAAGCGATCCCCTCGGTGACCCCTCGTCCATCTCCAAAGGAGCCCGTGGAATCTCCCCAGGTGCTGTAGACCTCGGCGGTGCTCATGGAGCCGGGAGGGGCGTCCCAGGATTGGCCGGTGTATCCGGTGGCGTGGGGGGCGATGAAGGCATCCAGGCCGGGGTGGGACGCCAGGGAGTCGGCAACGAAGTCCTGCAATCCCCCCGGTTCCTCCAGACCGGTCAGCTCATCGGCCACGGCGATATCTCCAGCACACCGGTTGTAGTACACGTTCAGGTGTCCCTCTCCGATGAAGGTTCCCATCCATTCAAAACCCAGGAAAGGAACGAAGCTGTCGGAGGTTTCCTCCACACAGGACGCCTTGATCCGGGTCCAAAGCTCCTCACCGTCGATGGGGCCATAGAGGGCCTTCATGCTTTCGCCCCCAAAGTCGAGGCCGATGACCTCCTGGGCGTAGCGGAGATTCTGATCCATGACGGTCCCTCCCTCCACGGTGGACAGGCCGTGATGGCTGTGAATGTCCCCCCAGTACACTCTCTGATCGGGGGCGGTGGCCTCCAGCACCACCGGGTTGCTCATCCAGGTGGAGCCGTCCTCCAGGGTGGCAACGACCCGAGACACTCCCAAGGCTCCGAAGGTGGCGGTCACCTCGGCCACTCCGCCGTCCCCCTCGCCGAAAGTCACGCTGTCGGGGAACAGGGAGCCGGCGGCACCGGTCAGAGCCAGATCCAGGGTCCCAGCATACCCTTCCGCCGGGTTGCCGTACCGGTCCAGAAGGGCAATGCGAATCGGCATGGGGGCGCCGATGCGCTCTCGGGAGGGGAGGGAGAGCCAGACCCGAGCCACCTCACCACCGGCTAGGATGTCCAAGGTGGCGGGAGTCAGGTCGATGGACGGGGAGCCAAATCGCCGAGTGACCGAGCCTTCCCAGGAGATTTCCTTATAGGCTCGCCAGGGAGCCCGCATCCCGCATTCCGGGTGCTCCACACCGTCTGAGGCATCCCCGGTGTATCCAAAGTAGACCACCACCCTGTCGTTGGCTGGCAACCCCAGGGGGGCGCGGAACAAGGTGTAGACATCCACAAAAGCATTGCTCAGATCGTTGGTGCGGGTGATTTCCAGAGGGCGGCCCGAATCTGCTTCCGCGTGGATCAGACCGATGGTTCCGGAAAACTCTCCATCCCCAATCTGAGCGCACTGGGAGGGATCCAGAGTGAAGTCGGTGTATCGGCTGTAGCGCATGCCGTGAAAGATGGGGTCCCGCAGAGAAAGGCCCCCTCCCGGACCGATGCTTCCCCCCAAGGTCCAGGTCATCGTCACCGTTCCTCCTTGCTGCACCATCATCTCCCCTGGTTCCAGGCCAAGAGTTCCCTCAGACCAGGACAGGGCGGCGGTAGCGGAAGGACGGACACCGAAAGCGTCTCCCAGAAACAGACCCACCGCGACCAGCGGGAAAGTGAGGAGGAGAACGGGGAGGGTGGGACGATTCATTCGAGGGAAACAGGGGGTGCTGGAGGGGGCGAATGGCCCATGGTAGCCCTGTCCCGAAAAGGTGTCGCGGAGATCGGGGATGGGGAGGATTCTTCCGCTATCATTCTCCCCTCACTGGAGGGAATCTCATGCTCATCTCCTCGCGTTGGGTCGCTGTTGTTCTTGTCGGGGGTCTGTGGACCTCCATCCTGGGGGTTTCTTCTGCTCTGGCGGAAGAGGGAGAGGGTACAGCGGGACGGCTGCGGGCCCGACTGCGGGGCGGGATCGGTTTCAGTCCGTTCTCCCCTTCTCATGGGCAGGCGGTGTTCCTGGGGAACGACGGCAGCCGAGTGGACTCCGTCCGATACGGCGTTCTCACCAACACCATGACCCCCAAGTTCACCACCCAGGTGGGCCTGGATCTCTCCTTGGGCAAGGGAGTGTCCCTCAACGCCGATGGGGGGATTCACCTGGGCACCGAGGGGTTCCGCAAGGAGTGGGCCTCCGAGGCAGACCCTTCCGGGAACCTGGGGAGCGGTACCACCACCACGCACGAGAGGGTGATGGGAGTCGTGGATGTGGGGCTGCGCTTCACCCTTCTGCCGGTGGACCTGATGGCAGACGCCAAGGCCTATCCCTTTCTCTATGTAGGGGCAACCTTTGGGTTCATTCCAGGCATGGCTTCGGATGACGCCCCCAACGCGGCGGGAGGACCCACCGATCCCGCCCTCTACTCCAACGGCATGGATTTTCTGGCCCTGGGACCCACCTTGCGGCCCGGGGTGAGCTTTCGCCTCGCTGACTGGGCGGGAATCGCGGTGGAAGTGCCCATCTCCTTCTTTTTCGCCACCGGTGGGGGGCAGTATGAGGAGAGGACCGGAGGCGGTCAGTTGGACAGCTACGTCCCCGATCAGGAATCGCCGGATCGCTTTGCCATTCGGATTCAGGTGGGAGTGGATCTGGGAAGATAGGCAGAAAGACAGAGGTTACTGCCAGGCGGAGCTGTATTCATTGCAGGTGCCGGTGGTGAGGATCTCTCCCTGGGCCTGGCAGCGAGTGGACAGGTCGCTGAGGGCTGAAGAGGTGTCATCGGCCTCCTCAGCCAGGGCCACCTGCTCTTCCATCCAGGTCTGACACCAGTTCCGATAGTCCTGTTCGTCGGTGTACCCCACCATCTCTCCCCAGGTCAGTCCCCATTCCTGAAGGCAGAGGGCGAAGCGATCCACCCCCGCCTCGCACACCGGCTCGCAGGCGGAGGGGAGGCGGGCGCACCCCAACCCTCCCCATGCCACCAGGAGTCCCACCAGGAACCCGGGAAACCGCTGTTGTTTCAGCTCCATCTTAGGGGATGAAGGCGATGGCGTAGGGTTCCAGGGACAGGCTCAACCACCCGGAGTCCGTCTTCTCGGTGCAGGAAGAGGTGGCGAACACCTGGACTCCCGCTTGGGATTCCGGATCCAGCCAGGAGGTGCGATCCAGGACCCAGGCATCCCCCAGCCCGTCATATTCCACCGCAGAGATAAAGGAGCCCAGGGTCTGGAGGGGTTCCGCCGAGTCGGCACCCAGGTCGGCACAATAAATTTCCGACCCCACGTCGGTGGCCACCCCCAGGATTCCCTTGCCGTCGCTCCCGGCGGCGAAGCCGATGAGGTTGCCCCCCAGGTCCGCTTCGGCGAAGTGGTAGTCAACGTCGTAGGTTCCTGCCACCGGGTCCAGGGTCTTCACCCCACCGTCCATGTCCACGAGATAGTTCTCATCGTAGTAAACCCCTTCAAACACAAGCAGTTTTCCGGGATCCATGGGGTGACGAACCGGCGAGGGGACCGGCCCGGTGGTCCACTCCTGAAGAAGGGTGGAGGTGGCACAGTCGATTTCCAGGATTCGCCCTCCGTCCTTGGCGGGGGTCCACACATACCCCTCCCGAACAAAGCGATGCAGGGCCACATAGAGCTTGTCGCCGATGAGCACCATGTTCTGGGCCTCGGGAGAGCCGTCCCCGTCGTCGTATCCGGAGAGGTCCACCGAACCATTGGGCAGCCCGGTGGCGGGATCCACGGTGAGGAGGCTGCTGGTTTCGTAGAGGGTGACGAACAGCTTTCCGCCGCAGGAGACCACCTGGCGGGGGTTGGTGGAGGAGCCGGTGCTGAACTCCAGCACGGGGCCGCTCCAATCTACCCCGTCGTACCACTGGACGGTGTCCGAACCGAGGCCATTGACCACGGCAAACCCGGTTCCCACCGCCATCACCCCCGGATCTCCTGAGGTGGGGAGGATCTCGTCGGTGACCACCCAGTCCGACAGAGAGATGGTGGCCAGGGACCCCACAGTGTAGTCGGTGGTGGTGATCACCGCACGAGAGGGAGAGGCATCGTCGTCTCCTGAGGTGGTGTCGTCGTCGGCAGTGGCGTCGTCGTCGTCGGTGGCGTCGTCGTCGGCGGTGGCATCGTCGTCGGCGGTGGCATCGTCGTCCGCCGCCGAATCATCGTCGGTGGCCTCCACCTGGCAGCCGGATCCCAGCCAGGCCAGGGAAGGAAGGAGCAGGAGTGTTCCGAGGTAACGAACGGAGTTCATTGTAGATTCTCTCCAGAAATTGCCTTTTTCCTCGCGGAGGACGAGGGTTCAGGCGGAGTAAAGCCCAGAGTGACCAGGAAGGTGCGCCCGGGCAGGGGATGGCCTCCGAAATCGGTGAGGGCCCGGACAATCCGGTCCTCGTTCTCAGGATCCAGGGGGTTGCGAGGGACCACCGCCACCCTCTCATCGGTGAGGTTGCGAACCTCCACCGCCAACCAAGGCCAGCTTGGGCGAGGTTGGAGCTTCAGGTGGGCCCCATGAAGGAGGCGGGGAGGATCCAGGTACCAGTTGGTGGCGTCGCGAAAGGTTCCTGCCGTCAGGGACACGTCGTATCCCAGTCGGACAACGGGAAGGAGCAGGGCCATCTTGATGGACCCCTCCCAGGTGGGCAGGCCTGGGATCTGGTTGCCGTTGTATGCCTCCTCCTCGGCCCCGATGCGGGAATCCACCCAGGTCAGGTCGGCGCCCAGCTCCAGCCATCTCCCCAAGGACAGGGAGCCTCCTCCCTCCACCCCCAGCACCCGAGCTCCCCGCAGGTTGACGGCCATGGCCACCTGCTGACCGTTCAGGACGTAGGCGATCAGGTCCTGGCTATAGGTGGCGAACCCGGTGACCTCTATAGAGAAGTGGGGAATGACCCGACCCGGCCTCCCCTCCACCCGCACTCCCAGGTCCAAAGAGGTCCCGCTCTCCGGTACCAGGGAGTCGTTTCCCACGATGGAACCCCGGTCCCCATAGATCTCGGTGAAGTCGGGGAGGCGCAGGTAGCGGCCGGCGTTGGCCTTCACCGTCAGAGGGGCAACGGGCCGAAAGCGCACCCCCAGACGAGGAGTAAACGGCGTCCGGAACAGATCCTCCCCTTCGTTGACGGCGAGGGTGCTGAAGGGGATTTCTCCCAGGAATCGGTCATCGACGAGCCGACCTTCCAGGACCGGGGCGATCCGGATCCGGTCCCCCCAAAGGGCCAGCGAGGCCTCCACCGACAGCCGCGCGGTCATGCGAACCCTCCAACCATCGGTGGAAGGCGTTTCCATGAAGCTGTAGGGCTGGAACAGATCGCTGCGGATGGCCCCTGAGGCATCCAGTCCTAAAAAGGTCACGGGCAGGAGGCGCAGGCGCACCGAGCCTCCGAGATCGTGATAGCGATCCCGGGTGTCCTGCACGCCGATTCCCACCTCTCCCTCCGGGTCCTGATAGCGCTCCTCCCGAAAGTGGTGATGCAGGCGCAGATCCACTCTTCCACCGCGATGAAGAGGCGCTCCTGCAGAGGCGTGGATCAGGTTTCTCAGGGTGGCGAGGTGGGTGTGGAGGGTCTGGGAATGGGCACTTCCCGGCACCCCCTCATCTCTGACGTAAAAACCGTCCTGAAGGGAAAAGGTCCACGTTCCTGCCTTGAACCGCCCTCGGGCCAACACCGACAGGTCCTGCTTTTCATTGTTCTGGCGGGTGACGGTGCGGTCATCAAAGAGGTTGGAGGTGGTTTCCCGGTCATCGAAGAAGGAGAAATCCCCTCGGGTTCCAAAGGAATCCACCGAGACTCGCGCTTCCCCGAAGGATCCCAGACGGGTGCTCATGGAGGCGTGCACCTTGCGGGTGAGCAGCGAGCCGTAGGAGGCCAGCAGGCGGGGGCGGGGAAGGTCGGCCCCCGAGGTTACCAGGTGAATGACCCCTCCCATGGCCGAGGCCCCCAACCAGGCAGGAGCGTTTCCCCGATACACCTCCACCCGGTCCAACCCGGTCAGGGGAAGCTCGGAGAGGTTGACCACTCCCAAGCCATCGGGATTGAGGGGAATGCCGTCCAGGAACACTTCTACCTGACGGGCGGTGGATCCCCGGATGGTGGCGGTGCTGTAGTCTCCCAACCCTCCCAGCCTTCGTACCCGTACTCCAGGCACCCCGCCCAAGGCATCTCCCAAGTCGGCACCTGGAGCCAGGGTGGGATCGTCGGGGCGGATCAGGGTGACGGCGGCGGAGGTATCGGCGGGGTCGGGGCCTGAGTCTTCGGGGGAAGGGGCAGAAACCTCCACCTCCTCTTCGGAGTCCGGGGCATCATCCCCTTCGTCACCAACAGCTTCATCAGGGGATGACAGGGCAAGGAGGGAGCCCGCCAGGAAGGCAGACACACGACACCCTGCGGCGCGCCGCAAGGCCAGAATCCACAAATCGGGGGCGGACGGGCTCTCCAACGAGCGCTCCGGCCGACCCTCGGGTGGGAGGTGGCGAGCCACGCCGCGAGGCGGGACCCGCGCGGGCTCGGAGCGCTGAAATGCTCGCGAGCGCGCGCCCTTCATCCCCGAAGGACGACATCGCTGCGATAACGGCCGGTCTCCTGGCTTCCGGATCTTCCGGGGTGCGCGCCTTCCGGAGAAGACCTCCGTGGCAGACCAGGCAAACGCCCTGGCGCATCCCGTACCCGGCTACAGTGGCGGGGGCCGCGCCGGAATGGCGAGGAGAGGTTCTCCGTCGCGCACCGGCTTCCCGTTTCACCCCCTCTCGGGGGCACCGTGCTCGCAAGTGATCGCTTTCAGCCCTCCTGGACCCTCCAGGCAGCCCGAAAGCGTCGGGAAGCTACTCCATCGCGGCCCTTCTGACAAGAAATTTTTCCGATCCCCCCTGCCGCCAGGGTCAACCGCCGGCTTCCCCTGCCTCTCGGAGGGAAGCGGCCCTCCTGGCAACCTGGAGGTCAGAATCGAGGGCGTAGCTGCGCGCGTGTCCCAATTCCTTCTCGATAAACCGGGCAGTTGCGGCGGCTTCTGCCTCCAGGGCGGCCCGAGCGCTGGCATCCAAGGCGTCGTAGGGCAGGAGGGCCAGGGAGGAGGTGGAGGCCTCGTATTCCCATGCCCCTCCCAGGAGGGTTCCCAGCAGAAAGGTCCTTTGGGCGATGTGCTCGGCCTTCCCCAGGGGAAGGGAGCGGGATGATCCCCAGGGGCGGGTGAGGATCCCGTGGTGACGGGGGTCGACCACGCTGCCGACGGGGCCATGCTGGATGAGATAATTGTCCTCCAAAGCCAGGAATGAAACTCCGTTCCAGACGGGCTGATCTCTGCCAAGATCCTTCAGGTCCTCCTCCATGAGAAAGGCCTCCTCGGCATGGCCCTCCACCTCCACCCGAACCAGCCCCCCTCTGTGGAGGGCAAGGAGGGCGTCCTTCCTTCCCAGACCTGACCAGCAGCGGAAAGGTTCCACCCCCTCTGGCCCCGCCTGTAGATAGAAGGCCCGGGCAAGGGCGGCGTTGCGGTCCAGAGGGGACTCGGGGAAGGAACCGGGAGGGAAGACCGGGGCCGTCGGCAGTCTCCACTGATACCTCTCGGTGTCGATGCGCCCTCCAGCCAGGGTCCTCTCGATGCAGCCGTCGAACTCCAAGTAACGAAGGGCGGTGGGGAGGGTCGAGGAGACGCCCAGCTTCTTGCCGGCTTCTCCCAGGGAGCGAACCATCCCCGCCGGCAGCTTCTTTCGCAGGGCATCCGTCCCCAGGGGCCCCTCGGTCAGGGCCTGGAGCACCGCTTTTCCGACCGTTTCCAACTCCCGAAGCTCCACCCCCAGCCTGGCCATGTCTCTTTCCAGGCGAGGGCGGGCCTCGGCCTCAGCCACCTTCAAGGCCAGGGCGGCCTCCCTCCCAGGCAGCAGATAGATGCAGCCCCGCACCGAGGGAAGAAGCCGAATCTCCCCCGCCTCTATCGCCGCATCGATTCCCGCTCGCGTCAGAGACGGGTCGCGGGCCCGTAGAGCCAGGTAGGCGTCCACTCCCCCCAGGGTTCGCACCCAGCCGGTGCGGGCCACCAGCTCGGCCAGGCGGTGGCCGGCGAAGGCGTGGGAAAGGCCCTGGCGGTGGTGCCAGTGGCGTCGGGCCTGGGCCAGGGTGACGGTCAACAAAGGGGAGGAGGGGGCCATGAGCACTCAGGGATGGGTAGGGGGAAGGGATTTTCAGGGAGGTTCTACCCCGGGAAGGCCCTCGGACCAAAGCGATGGGTGAGGGAAGGTTCCCCATCCCGGAAAAGGTTCTTGACGAATGGCTGAAGTGAGTACATCATCATATCGAAATATGACGTTGATTACTTCCGAGCTTGCCAACGCCTTCAAGGCCCTGGGGGACCCCACCCGTCTCCGGGTCCTTCTCCTGCTGCGCCAGGAGGAGATGAGCGTTTCCGAGCTGACCGAAGTGTTGCGGGTCCCCCAATCCACCGCTTCGGGGCTGCTCCGGACCCTGTTGGATGCGGATCTGGTGGTGACCCGCCCCGAAGGTCGAACCACTTTCTATCGAGCTTCCACTGGCGTGATCTGGGCGGAGGCCGCCTTGGCCTCCCAGTCGCTGTCGGAGGAGGATCTCCAAGCCCTGGCCAGGCTGAAAGAGGCTCGGGCTACCGCCGTACCTCCTGAAGTGTCCCGAAGTGTCCTGCCCGGTCGCTCCTGGGAAGGGCTGGCCCGGGCTCTTCTGGCGGTGACCGATCTGGGGGTGGTGGCCGATTTCGGAGTGGGAACGGGGGAATTGACCCTGCTGCTGGCTTCGGCGGCGAGGTGCGTGCAGGCGGTGGACATCTCCCAGCCGGTGCTGGATGCCCTGGCGAAGAAGGCTCGGGAAGGGGGAATCGCCCATATCGTCCCCGTTCAGGCCGACTTTGAAGAGCACATTCCTCCCCTGCCCTGTGATCTGGTCCTTCTCTCCCAATCCCTTCACTGCGCGGAACGGCCGGATCGAGTCCTGGGGGTGGCCTTTCGGGCCCTCAAGCCAGGGGGCCGGGTCCTGGTGATGGATCTTCTGGCCCACGATCAGAGCTGGGTGCGTTCTCGGCTGGGGCATCAGTGGCTGGGCTTTTCCCCGGAAGAGCTGACCCGTCTCCTGCAAGACGCGGGGTTCGCTTCGGTTTCCCTTTTCCCCGGTGGCCAGGACACCCATCCCCCTCGCTTCAAGAGCGTTCTGGCGGTGGGCACTCGTCCACGGCATTCCCCTTCCTCCCCTCGAACCGGCCGAGGCGCCGGCGTTTCCCCCAAGGAGTCCACATGATTCACGAATCCACCGCCGCCTTTTACGACCTTCTTGCCCGTCGAATCCTGGTGCTGGACGGGGCCATGGGCACCATGATCCAGCGGTACCGACTGGGGGAAGAGGACTACCGGGGGACCGAGTTTGCCTCTCATCCCCACTCCCTCAAGGGGTGCAACGATCTGCTGGTCTTGACCCAACCCCACATCATCGAGGAGATCCACACCGCCTACCTGGAGGCCGGTGCCGACATCGTGGAGACCAACTCCTTCAACGGCACCTCCATCTCCATGGCGGACTATGGTCTGGAAAGTCGGGTGTTCGACCTCAACCTGGCGTCGGCCCAGGTGGCTCGTCGGGCGGCGGATCGGGTCATGGACCGGGATTCGGGGCGGCGCCGCTTCGTTGCCGGTTCCATGGGCCCCACCAATCGCACCGCGTCCCTGTCGCCGGACGTGAACAACCCCGCCTTTCGCGCAGTGACCTTTGAGGATCTGAGGCGAGCCTACTACGAGCAGGTGGATGGTCTGGTGCAGGGCGGAGTGGATCTCCTCCTCCCCGAGACCACCTTTGACACCCTGAATCTGAAGGCGGCCCTCTTTGCCATCGAGCAGTACTTCCAAGACAAGGGAATCCGCCTCCCCGTCATCGCCTCGGTCACGATTACCGACCGTTCAGGACGGACTCTTTCCGGGCAGACCGTGGAAGCCTTCTGGAACTCCATCGAGCACATCGACCTCACCGCCGTTTCCCTGAACTGCGCCCTGGGGGCCCCGGACATGCGCCCCTACGTAGAGGAACTGGCCCGGGTGGCCCGAGTGCCCGTCATGTGCTTCCCCAACGCCGGCCTTCCCAACGAGATGGGGGAGTACGACGACACCCCCCAGTCCATGGCCCGGGTGATCGGGGAATTCGCTGCCTCTGGTTGGCTGAACATCGCCGGAGGGTGCTGCGGCACCACTCCCGATCACATCCGAGCCATTGCCAGGGAAATGGCAAAACACGCCCCCAGGGTGGCTTCTCCCCGGGAGATCCTTCCCCATTGGTCGGGCCTGGAGTCCTTCACCCTCTTTTCAGGCTCCAATTTCACCCTGGTGGGAGAGAGGACCAACATCACCGGCTCCAAGCGCTTTCGGGACCTGATCCTGGGAGAGGATTACGAGGGGGCGGTGGCGGTGGCCCGCTCCCAGGTGGAGGGAGGCGCCAACATCCTGGATGTCAACATGGATGAGGGGCTGTTGGACGCCGAAAAGGCCATGACCATCTTCCTCAACCAGATCGCCGCCGAACCCGATATCAGCCGGATTCCGGTGATGATCGATTCCTCCAAGTTTGCGGTGATCGAGGCGGGGCTGAAGTGCTGCCAGGGCAAGAGCATCGTCAACTCCATCTCACTGAAAGAAGGGGAGGCGGAGTTTCTGCGGCAGGCGCGGTTGATTCGTCGCTACGGAGCGGCGGTGGTGGTGATGGCCTTTGACGAGACCGGCCAGGCCACCACGGTGGAACATCGGGTGGGCATCGCTACGCGAGCGTATCGGCTGCTGACCGAGCAGGCGGGGTTTGTCCCCACCGACATCATCTTCGACCCCAATATCCTGGCCATTGGCACCGGCCTGGAGGAG
>CAYRTW010000049.1:0-28454 GCA_964426935.1 uncultured Rickettsiales bacterium | reverse complement strand
GCATGATTCCGTGCTGGAAAGGTGCAAAAGGGCCAGGGGAGTCGGCCCACCCCCTCAGCCAGGGGTGGGCCCCCTCGATTCACCCCTAGTAGATGTAGTTGGCATACAGGAGCTTCGCCGACTCCAGCTCATTGGTGTAGTAGAAGCACTGGGTCCCGTCCCCATCCAGGTCGGAGCGGGCTGAGACCTCGAAGCCCGAGGGGCGCGTCCGGGCCTCATATACCCCGTAGATATCCCCATCCGGGGCCCATCCCAGCAGATCCCACTCGGGCTTGTGGGTACCGGTCCAGGGATACTTCGTTCGAGTAGGGAAGACGTCCGGAGTCTCGCCGGCGCCGGTGTATTCATCCCACTCGGCGTAATAAGCCCTTTCAACGACTCGGATGGCGGCCAGGTTGGTGGGCAACTCGGAGCGCTTCGACCGCAGTTGCATGGCCAGGAAGTTGGGGATGGCGATGGCGGCCAGAATGCCAATGATGGCCACGACGATCATGAGTTCGATAAGGGTGAATCCGTGATTCCAGCGCATGGGAGTACGTCCTCGCCTGTCAGCCCAGGAGGGATAGAAAGCCCGATGTACACATCCCCTTGAGAGTGAAGCACGACTTCCCCATCAGAGGCAAGACCCTCGCCCTCGGTAGAAGAGCTTCTTCCCCCGTTTTCCTTCATTTTGTCTCGATGGCTGGTAATCATACGTTTGATTGATTATTCTTCGTCCATGTCTCGCCCCGTTGCCGCCGACGCTGCCGCCACCCGCGCTCGAATCCTGGACAGCGCCCTCACCCGGTTCTCCTCCCGGGGGGTGGATGCGGTCTCCATCCGAGACATCGCTGGGGGTGCGGGGGTGAGCCTGGCCATGGTCCACCATTACTTCGGCAGCAAGGAGGAATTGTTCGAAACCTGCATCGGCTCCGTTTACGACGAGCTGCTCTCCCTGAGGGGACACCTCGCTACGGCCCTGGCCGACGGGACCCCCTCCTCTCTTTCCTCCCTGGTGACCTCGGCCTTTCTGTTTGCTCGGGAGCACCGGGTGGCCGTTCGGCTGATGATTCGAACCACCATCACCCAAGGCTCCCTGCCCCCCCGGGGGCTCTCCCTCCTCCTTTCCTTCCTGGAAGAAGTGACGAGGGTCCTGGGAACTCGCCTGGGAGTCCCTCCCCAGGACCTCCGCCTCCCCCTCCAAAGCCTGATCTTTCTCATCGCCCGATATGCGGTCCATGACGACTCCGAGCTGGCTCGAATCGCGGGTGTCCCTGACGGCAACCCCAGTCTGGAGCGGGTCAGCGAGCATCTCACCTCCCTGGCCTCCCTCCTCTTCGAACCTTCGGCGCTCCAACTTCTCCCCCTGAGAGCTGCCGGCTGAACCCCCGAGGTCCCCCATGTCCACTGCCCTCGCCACCGTCGACTCCTCCCCTCCCTTCCCGGTTTCCGGCGCCGACCTGCCCCTCACCACCCGGTTCAGCCTGGGCAAGGAATTGACCTCTCAGCAGCGGGAGTTCCTCAAGGCCCACGGCTTTCTGGTGTTCGCCGGGGTGGCCAGCCCCTCTGAGGTGAAGGGCATCCTTGATGAACTGGACCGAATCGAGGCCAGTTGGCTGAAGGAGAACCGCCAGAGCGTGTTCGGCATCCCCCTGTTTGCGGGCAAGAAGGCCGACGGCACTCCCCTCATCCAGCGCTTTCCCTTCACCTCCTGCTTCTCCGATTTCATCAAGAACTTCGTTCGAGACGAGCGCTTTGCCCCGGTGCGCCAGCTCATCGGTGACACCACCCGGGTGGGGGATCAGGAGAAGGACGGGGTGGTGATCAACCGCTACCTGAACGTTCCCGGCAGCGTCTACCCCCGACTGGGCTGGCACACCGACGGACTGCGGGACCTCTTCTATTTAAAGATGCCCAAGCAGATGCTCAACGTGGGTCTGCATTTCGACCGCTGTCGCAAGGGCGATGGGGGACTGTGCCTCATTCCCGGCAGCCACACCCAGGGCTTCTGGTCCATGTGCTTCCGCAAGATCTATTTTCTGAGCCACGCCCCCGATCCCAAGGAAATCTTCGTGGAGACCGAGCCGGGGGATCTCACCGTCCACGACGGCCTCCTGTGGCATCGTGTCCAGGTTTCTCCTCACACCGGAGAGAAGAGCCTGAGACGGTCCATGTACGTGCCCTACCTCACCGACGCCTTCTCGCCCAAGGGAGAGGGCAGCTCCACCCCGGTCTATCACCACCTGGGCCGCTTCGTCCGCTGGCTCAAGCTGGTGAAGGACGGTCGCGCCTGATGCCCGGTTTCCTTCCCGCCCGCCGCCATCCCGAGCCCACCCGACTGGCCCATCTTTTTCGCCACCGCACCCTCCTGGATCGCCTGGAGAGAGCCTCCCGCCTCGCCCGGGAGAAGGCCCTGGGGGTGGATCTGTCCATCTTCGCCGAGACAAGGGCCTACCTGCGCCAGGAACGGGGGGTGGCGGTTTCACCGGAAGAGGCCCTGAACAAGGCCATGGACAAGCACGGCTACAAGGGAGTGTGGGAAAGCCGTCCCCGGGATTCCGTCCAGGACGCCATGGAATACTACCGGGAGTTCGACACCTACCTGTTCCGGCACCCCTACATGAAGCGCCACGGCGGGTATCGCTGGTACCTCAAGCTGGTGGAAGCGGTGCCGAGCCCCTCCATCCTGGAATACGGCTGCGGGGCGGCCTCCCTGACGGAATGGCTGATGACCTGGCACCCCCAGGCCCTCTTCACAATCGCCGACATCCCCTCCCGCACCTTGGACTTCGTAAAGTGGAAGAAGGCCCACCTCTCCCGTCCCTACCAGGTGGTGACCCTTCCCACCCACTCCGATGAGATCCCCCTCTCCGGCTTCTTTGACCTGATCATCTGCCAGGACGTGCTGGAGCACACCCCCAACCCTCTCCACATCGTCACCACCTTTCACCAGCACCTGGCCCCCGGGGGAGTCCTCCTCCTGGACTTCCTGGATGCGGTGGGAGGTCCCAACCTGGCTCAAGCAGGGCGAGAGCGAACCGCCGTCAAGGAGTACCTGGCCCGGGAACTCAAGGCGGTCAAGTCCATCGACGAGAACGGTACCAACAGCGGGCTGTACTACCGGGAGCCCTGAGAGGGACCCCGGGGCACCACCTTCCCCAGGAACCTCTCCACCGCGTATCCAGAAAGCTGCCCGCAGGGGCCCTCGGGGGAGTAGTCGCAGCCGTGGGTGGCCCAGGGCATCCGCAACAGCAGGTGGGGAATCCCTTCCTCCTGAAGGCGTTTCTCCAATCTTTCCGACTGGGCGAACCGCACCAGCTCGTCTCTCTCCCCGTGGATGAGGAGGGTGGGAGGGACTCCTTTTTTGGCGTGGTTGTAGGGAGAGGCGGCATCATAGGCGCCACCTGCCTCGGGAAGTCCTGAGCCGATGAAGTCGGTCAGGGTCCCCCGGGAATCCAGCACCCAGGGGGAGGCGGGATGGTTCCAACCCCAGCGAAGGTCGTAGGGGCCGTAGAAACCGATGGCCCCTCGGATGGGGAGATCGGGACGGGTATAGGCCAGCAGCAAGCCGAGGTGGGCTCCGGCGGAGCGCCCCAGCACCGCCATTCCCATCCGGGCGTCGATCCCCTGTTCGCCTGCGTTTTCCAACAGATGCCTCGCTACCCTCTGGCAGTCCTCCACCGCTGCGGGGTGGTGCCACTGGGGAGACAGCCGGTAGTTCAAGGAGGCCACCACATATCCCTGCCCGGCGAGGCGAAAATCCAGGGGAGAGAGATCGGTCTCGTCGCCATTTCGCCAGGAGCCTCCGTGGATGACCAGCACCAGGGGCCCAGGAGTGGTCCCACTTCTCAGGACCTGCACCGGTATGTCTCCCTCGACACCGGGAACCCGGAGTTCCTTGATCAAGAGCCCTGGCGGGGGTGAAAACCGGGGCCAACGCGTGGCGTCCCAAGGCAGACTCCGAGCAGGAACAGCGGGGGTGGACCGGGGCAGTCCCTCCCCAAAGGCGGTGTCCAGGCGAAGGGGAAGGGAAGAGGCCACCTGAGAAGCCCGCCACACAGGCGAGAAGAGCAGAGGAAAGGAAAGGAGGAAGAGGACCCTGGAAATTCGTCCCAGGCGAGTGGAACTTCCCCCGGGAAGAAGCAGGAGAATCGCCCCGGGAAGGAAGGCGAGGAAGCCGGCCTCGGTGACCACAATGGCCAGGTACCACAGGCGAAAGGTGGGGGCGGGGCACACCGCCAGGAGGGAGGCCAGCAGGAGGAGGGAGGCCAGGACCAGGCGGAGGCGATGGAGGAGGAGCATGGGGGAGATACGACCGGTTCCCCCTCAGGGATCGGTCCTCCTCCCGGTGGGGGAATAGGAGGGCTCCGTCGACAGGGCCTCCTCCTCCTGAAGGGCCAGACAGGTGGAAAAGAGCAGAGAAAACACGTCTTGGACGGCTCTCTGCGGAAAATCTCCTCGGTCCGCAGCGGCCAGGTCCCTCACTTCTCCCTCCCGCTGAGAGTCCTTCAGGGCCAGCCCCCCTCTCCGTTTCCATCTCCCCAGGGCCAGGGCCAGGGAGGCGCGGCGATGAAGGAGCCCGATCAGCTCCCTGTCGAGCTCATCCACTTCGGCGCGCAACCGGGCGATGGCGCAAGCGGGATCCTCCCCGTCTTCCCCTCCCTCTCTCATTGAAGCACCTGCATGGTTCCCCGGGTCACCCCAAACTGCTCGTGGACCCCCACCCTCTGCACCAGATCCCGTGGAGAAAGCCTCCCCTCCAGAAGCTCCTGGAAGGCCCGAAGCACCGCCACCCCCTCGTCCCTTCCCTCCCTCACAAACTCCACCCGAAATCGCTTCACCCCCGCCCGCAGCAGCCTGGGCACCAGGAAGGCAGCGCTCTGGGCTCGGGCGTTGAACACGGTGTTGCGGCAGGCCACATCCACCACCACCGGATGAACCTTGCCTTGAGGATCCTTCAGCCCCAGGGATTGCTCTTCGCAAGGGCGCCCGCAGGTGCGATGGTCCCGCCCTCGACTCAAGAGGTGGGCGTAGACGCAGTGCTCGGTGTGGAAGGTGGGGATGTGATGATGCACGGTGACCGTCACCCGGGAGGCCGGCAGGGAACGCAGCAGGGCAAAGAGCTGGCGTTCGTCCAGATCGTGGGCGGCGGTGAGGGTGGACAGACCCTTGGAGAGGACCAGCCATCCGGTGAGGGAGTTGGTGATGTTGAGGGAAAAATCTCCGTGAATTCGGGGAGTTGCCTCAGAATATTCCCCAAGCGCGAAATGGGTGACCGCCCCCCAATGGCGCACCAGGACCCCATCGGGTGAAAGCTTCGCCACCCTGGCGTCGTAGCCCTCCTCCCCCGGCTTCTGGACCCTCACCGTAGCCACCGTCACCCCCACGCCCGCATCCCTGGCCTGGCGCACCGCCCTCCCCAGGCCCACCCAGTCCATGAAATCCAACTCCACCTCAGCACATCCCGCCTCCACGGCCGCCTCAAGCTGCTCTCGGGTGCGGCACAGGGGAATCACCCTCGCCTCCCCGGAAAGCTCCTCCCCCTCTCCGGCCTCCCGAAATCTCTTCAAGGCCTCGCGCCGCAGGGAATCCCGTATTCCCTCCACCGATGCATCCGTTCGAATCCCCCTCTCCTTGCCCCTCTCCACCTGGGGAAGGAGGGAGTCCACCAGCCGCCGTCGCAGGGCCTTCAATGCCGACACCGGCAGGTGGAGTCCTGGAGTCAGTCCCTCGCTGTCGAGAGAAGAGAGATGAAAGGGGGTGCCTCCCAGGGCCCCCATTTTTTCCCTCAGCAGGGAAGGAGTCAGACCCTCCAAAGAGGAAGGCTCCAGGGTGGATTCGCTCTCCACCGAGGCCCGAAATCCCCTTGTCTCCCCGGTGATTCGAAGGGATTCTCCTGGGATTCCGGATACCTGTAGATTCAGGGGGAGGGCGCCCTCCCGAGGATCTTTTCCTGTAGACACCTTCCCCAGGGCGGTCACTTGAGGATCCGAGGTCACCCACACCCGGTCCCCCGGTGACACCTTGGCCAGGTCGGGACCGGGGCGACCGAAGCCCAGCACCCTCACCTTCCCCTCCCTTCCCACCGCAAACAGGCTCCCCCCCGGCTCCTGCTTGTCCTCGGGGTGACCGGAGTCGAACACCACTCCCATGCCCGGCCGGGGCTCCCACAGGGGAAGGGCCGGTCCGCTGGCCGCCTTCCGGGCGCCGTGGAGGGGCTGGGGAGGAGGGAGGATTTCCCCCTCAAACTCCCCGTTCTCATTGACCAGAGGTCTCTCCGAGGTCCCCTTCACGGCGGCTTCCCTCACCACCCTCACCGAGGAGCCCTCCACCGAGCGCACCCTCCCCAGGTAGAGCCCCCGGTGCTTGGGAAAGAGCCCCTCCACCAGGGATTGATGGTCGGCGCCGAGGAGAAAGCCATCGGAAAACCCTCGGGACCAGGCCAGGGTCATCGCCTCCATGTCCTGGAACAGGGTGGCCTCATCGGTGGCAGAAACTCCCCGTTCCACTGCATCCACCCATCGCCTCCACGCCCCCACCGCCGTGGCCACGTAAGCGGGACCCTTCTGACGCCCCTCGATCTTGAGCCCGTGGACGCCAGCCCGATGCAGGGAGGGGGAGGCCCGGAAGCCGGCCAGATCCTTGGGGCTCAACAGGTAGCGAACGTCCCCCAGATCCTGCTCCACCCCGTCCAGGACGACCTGGTAGGGCAGCCGGCAGGATTGGGCACACTGACCCCGGTTGGCGGAGCGCCCTCCCCAGGCCTCGGAGGTGAGGCACTGACCGCTCCAGGACATGCACAGGGCCCCATGGACGAAGACCTCCAACTCCAGATCGGTGCCCTCGGCAAAGAGAGAGATTTCCTGGATGGACAGCTCCCGAGGCACCACCACCCGGCTCACTCCCAGGGAACCGGCAAACATCGCTCCCTCTGGAGACGAAACGGTCATCTGGGTGGAGGCGTGCAGCTCCATCTCGGGGCAGAGGGCTCGGGCCAGCAGGCAGGAGGCGGGATCCTGGACGATGAGGGCATCCACCCCCGCCCGCACCAGATCGGGAAGGAGGTCCAGCACGGCGGCCAGCTCCTCCTCGAACAGGAGCACGTTGAGGGTGAGGTAGGCCCGAGCCCCGCAGCGGTGAATCAGGGCCACCGTCTGAGGAAGGGTGGCCCGAGGAAAGTTCCCCGCCCGGGCTCGCGCGTTCCACCCCTCATCCAAGCCGAAGTAGATGGCATCGGCACCGTGGGCCAGGGCAGCCCGCAAGGAGGCCTCGTCCCCGGCAGGGGCAAGCACTTCAGGGCGAGGAGGACGGGGGGCGGGCATGGAGGAGGGCTCGGGAGGGGAAGGGGGATCCTACCCGAAGATGCTGATGGAGGGAGGAGGTGTCAGCCCAGGGAGTACCAGGTTCCCCTTCCTTTTCCATGCTGGACCAGCCGCCCCGAGGACACCAGGTGGCGGAGGTGGACCTTCAGGGTGTTGCGGTTACCGCCGGTGTGTCCCGAGGCCAAGGCGAGGGTGACCCTTCCTTGTTCCCGAGCGATTTCAAGGAGTTTCATGGATAGAAGGGGAAGCTCCACCCCAAGGCTTTCCCTCTCCAATCGCCGAGTCAGAACCTCTTTCTGCTTGATCAGGGAATGGAGAAAGAAGACCACCCATTCGCTGAATCGGGACTCGCTTCCCGAGGGTGTGGTCTGGGCATGGCGAAGGGCCCGGTAATACTGATCCTTGTTCTCCTCCACCACCCTCTCCAAGGAGCTGTACGGCACGTATTCGTACCCTGCTCGAAGCAACAGGAGGGTGGTCAGCACACGGGACAGCCGGCCATTGCCATCCTGAAACGGGTGGATGGCCAGAAACCGCACCACAAAGGAGGCGATGATCAGCAGCGGGTGATGCCGCCCCTCACCCAGGGCGAGGTTGACCTCCTCCACCAGGGAGTCCATGAGGCGAGGGGTGTCGAAGGGGGTGGCGGTCTGAAAGACGATGCCCAAACTGCGGCCGTCGGCGTCAAACGCTTCCAGGTGGTTGGGCAGCGTCTTCCACTCCCCACGGTGACGCTGATCCTTGTCGGTGTGCTGAAGCAGGAGGCCGTGGAGTTGCCGAATATGATTGAGGGTCAGCCGGATCTCTCGGTAGGAATCAAAGATCAAGCTCATGGCCTCGGCATACCCCGCCACCTCCTCTTCGTCCCGGGACCGAAAGGAGCGCAGGTCCAATCGGGACAGCAGAGCCTCCACCTCGACGTCGGACAACTGAGACCCCTCGATGCGGGTGGAGGACCCCACCGACTCCACCGTCGCCACCCGGCGCAGGGCAGAAAGGCGGTCCGGGGCAAGGATCCGCAAGGCCTGCCACCGACCCTTGAACTCGTCGATGGTGGAGATCTGCCGCAGGATTTCTGGGGTGATCAGGAGCTGGGACGGCTCTTCCAGGGGGGTGTTACCCGTAAACATACCCGAGAATACCCGTATGGAGAGGGACAGTTCAAGAGCTTTGGGGAAGAGACACCCGCATATGTACCCGTAAATACCCGCATGGGGGAGAAGGGAGGGGGAGCGACTTTTGCTGGCTGCGTTTTTGAAACGGAGGAGCGGAGGAACGGAGGGAACGGAGAGAGGGGCGCACTTTCTTGGGGTGATTGGGTCACCGATCTCGTCAAACACCAGGGGGCAAGCCCCCTGGACCCCCGACCGTTCTGCCCCTCACCTCTCACCCTGCGCCCCCGTCCAACCCCGATTCCCTTCCGCCCCGCGTCGGCTTCGCTGCGCCGGGGGACTCCCTGGAATCTCCCCTTGATTTCAACCCATCTTCCCGCAAAGGGCGAAAGAGCCAGAGGGCTACTCGGACCGGGTGAGGCGGAGGCCCAGGTCGTTCCAGCGGGCGCCCGGATCGTACCTGACGCGAAGGGAGACCCGCGCGACCTCGGGCCCGTCCCTCCAGGAGCCCCCCCGGTAGACCCGGTGGGAGAATTCCTCCCCTGGAGGCCCCGCCCAATCGGCGGGAACCGTCTTGGGAAGCGAACGCTCCCACTCATCCCACACCCAGTCCCACACGTTGCCACTCAGATCGTAGAGCCCGAAGGCGCCAGATAGGGACCGTGGACGGGGTCGTCTCCTCTGTCCATCACCCTGGCCAGATAGGGGGACTTCACCCCTGCCGCCGCCTCGGCCTCGCGGCGAAACCGTTCCCGATAGTGGTCAAGCACCTCTTTCCGTTTTTGGGGAGGCAACCCCGTCTTCTCGAACAAGAGGTCCGCCGGCTCCATCAGCTTCAAGGCTACTTCGGCCCCAGCAAGCCGGGAATTCACCGCCCGAAACACCGTCCCCATTCCTCCGGCTCCCAACTTGTCCACGATTCGCCAGTTCCCACCGATGACGGTGCCGGAAGGAGGAGGCCAGAGCGAAGCACCAAGGGGAACAAGGGCAGGAGAAGCCAGGGGAGAACCACCGCGAGGGGCCCCAGTGTATCCGACCCACACCCCCTCAGAATCAACAACCCCCTCAAAAACCCTCATGAAAAAACCCTGCGCCCCCCGCGCCCCCTGCGCCTCTGCGCGAGAAAAAAAGCCCCCACCCTCACCCGATCCCCAGTCAAGTAGAAGCTCCCTCCGCGACCCCTGCGCCCCTGCGCGAGAAAAAAAGCCCCTCTCCCCGACTCCATCCCCAGTCCCCTCTCCCCAACGACAACCCTTCCCCATCGCCGTATCCTGGCCCCGCCCGATCGGAGCCACCCTCATGCCCCGCCTACCCCGCCTGTTCCTCCTCACCCTCCTCTTCCTCCCCCACTCTGTCCTCGCCGAAGAGATCCTGCCTACCCCTCCTCCCTCCTCCGCCTCGGTTACCCCTCCCTCCCCGCCCGCATCTATTCGCATCCTCTACGAAGGGGACACCGGCGGCATCTCATCGGGCGTCGCCGATCTCGCCGACTCCCGCCTCCTCTATCGCGCCATCGAGGAAGCTGCGGGGCAGGTCCTCTCCGATTCTTCCAATCTCGCCGGATTCTACAACGACTTCCGATACTTGTGGAACGATGGCTCCCCCACCCTGGCGGGCGGTTTGGAGTTTTTCGCCTCTCCTCCCTTCACCCCCACATCCCCTCCCCTTTCCCTTCCGGTGTGGTCCGGCCCCTACGCGGTGATGTGGGCCACCGAAGGGGGGAAGAATGGCCAGGCTCCCCAGGTCCCCTCCCTCACTGATTCTCCCTTGGCCAGGGTCGCCGACCACGACGGGATTCCCCGCCTCCCCGCCTCCCTCACCTTGTGGACCAACGCCACCGGCAAAAAGGCCTGGGTCCTGGATCTTGCTCCCGACCGGGGCCAACCCTCCCTTTCCGCTTCCCCAGAGGACTGGGAAGTCCTCGAACGCATTGAACTTTTCGCCAAGACTCCCATCGGCGAAACCACCCTGTTTCTCCTCGCCAAGAGAGTCGGCGAAGGAACCCGCCGCAAGGCTCGGGTGGAGGCCCGGCTGAAGGAAGAGATCCCCACCCTCTACGTCTCCGCCGGGGGTTCCTTGGAAGGTCGCTCCTTCCTCCCCGGCCAGGCCCTCTCCCTCCACCGCCCCCTCACCTGGGAGGCTCTCCAGGAGTCCAAACTGCGCCTGCTGGTGCCGGGACGAGCCGAGCTCCTGGCGGGGATTCCCGGGCTCACCGCCGAGGCCCGGGGAGCGGGGGTGGAGCTGGTCTCCTGCAACCTGGTGGATTCCCAAACCGGTCAGCCCTTGTTCACCCCGGTGGCCTTGGAGAAATTGGGAGGCAAGCGGGTGGCCGTGGTGGGAATCACCGATCCGGGGATTTGGAAACTCCTGGACCCCGAATCCCGTTCCCAGGTGAAGCTCGAAGATCCCGCCAAGGCCCTGCCCGTCTGTCTCGCCGGGGTGGAGGCGGACCTGACCCTTTTGTTGACCGCCATGCCCGGCAAGGATCTGGCTTCCCTCACCTCTCACCTGTCGGGAATCGACGCGGTGGTGGGAGACTTCAGCGCGGGCATCCGGCAGGCCGCCCTCTCCACGGCAACCCTCCTTCCCCAAGGGCAGGAACTGGGGGAAGATCGAGGGCATCGCCCCGCCCTGGTGGCTCGGTCTTCGGGGCTGGTCCTGGGCTCCCTCACCGCCACTTTTGCTCCAGACGGTGGGCTGGAAACATTGGAAAACTCCCTGGAGCCCCTCCTGCAGGATTCTGCTGGGGATGAGGCCTGGAAGCGCCGGGTGATGGCCATCCGCCAGAAGGTGTATCGGGATGCGGAGGGGATCCTGGTGCCGGACCTGAACGGGATCCTGCCTCCCCCCGAGCCCGGTCAGTCCACCCGAAGAATGGACGACAAGCGATGGATGAACCTGGTTTCAGGAATGATCCGCCACCGCACCGGGGCGGATGTGGTGCTGGTGCCTCCCCTCCCCTGGCCCTTTGACTTCACCGGACCCACCCGGGAGTTGTACGCCCTGGCGTCTCTGGCGGGAATCGACAGGCTGCAGTCGGTGACCGTCACTGGGGACGTGCTGCGGCGCCTGCTGCTCCTGTCCTGGAGCGACAAAGGGGCCCCCGACCGGGCGTCGGAGTTTGCAGGGGACACCCGGATTCTGGGAGATCGAATCGAACCCATGGTGGCAGGAGCGTGGATCGGGGACAAGGACCCCGGAAATTGGAAGGTGCGCGGGGGTTCCATCGTCGATGCCAACACCTACCGGGTGGTGCTCACCGAGAACCTCGCCTCCCGCCCCGAATTTGCTTCCATCCTGGGGGGTCAGAAGGTGCTGAAGAGGTTTGTGGCAGGGGGAAATGGATTCCTGCTGCCGGTGCCCCGGGGAGGCCAAGAGCTGTCGGTGAGGGAAGTCGTCCTGGAGGGGCTCCTGGAGATGCGAAACCAGGACCCCGCCTTTTCTCCCCTCTACCAGCGCCGCCTGGTTCGCCTCCTCACCCGCTCCGGCACCACCTTGGAACCGGTCTTCGTCGCCCGATTGGAGAGCCTGGCCCTGCACCTGGCGTGGAATCACCTGGAAGTGGCCGATCCCGAAGCCTATTCGGCAGTGACCGAACCCCGGGCCACCACCGCAGGGTCGTTGGATGTGGGGTTCACCGCCAAGGGCTCCCTCACTCTGGAGGCCCCCACCGTCAACTGGGTGACCAGCATGAACGGAGTCTACACCCTGTCCCGGGTGGGGGGGACGGAAGCGACCGAGACCCAGGATGACCTCCAATTCTCCACCGAACTCCAGCTCAAGCCCCCCGACGTGAAGGTGGGCAAGGGCCTGTCCCTATGGCCGGTGGCCAACCTGACCTGGGATACCGTGTGGGATCTCCTGGGGGAGGATGACCCTCGTCAGCGGACGCTTCGGGAAGGAGGGGGTCTGGCCATTTCCAAACTGTGGACTCCCATCCCCCTCATCAAGCTGGGGGCCTTTGCTGAACAGGACTTTTCGATACCGGGCGACCCCGGCCTCCAAGGAGGGCTCTCCGCCACCCTCACCCACGAATGGCCCGTGTCCCCGGTGAAGTGGCACACCGACGCGGTGTTCAATTACTGGTTTCCAGTGGCCTCCCGGGACGGAGAAGACGATCTGGCATACAGCCTCAACGTGAAGACCTCCCTGTCGGTGCCAGTGTGGGGAGGATTCTCCCTGTCCACATATCTGGATGCCTTCCTGTTCCAGCGCAAGGGATTGGACGGAGCCGAGGCCCCCTCTCCAGCCATCTCCACCATTTTGGGCATCGATCTGGGATTCTCGGGGGTGGCTCGAAAGAGGCTGTAGAGGATCCCGAAAAATGCGTGGCGTAGCGGGTGAACGGCCGCAGCACAAGGAGCGGGAGGACCCAAAAACCGGAGCAACCGCCTTGGGTTGTGAGGATTTTTGGGAGGACCCGCGACGCCGCGATCCGGTCGTGCAACCACATTTTGCGTGAGACTCGTAGCTGCCCGGTTTCGGGACGGGGAGGTCACACACTCGTAAATGTAAATGTGTAGGTTCCTGACCCCGATCGCACACAGCGGGGTGCGGGGGTGGCAGGCCCGAAAAATGGAACCCGCGCCCGATCCCCCTGTCTCAAGCCTGGATTTCGATCTGCCTTGCCGAGGCCAACGCTCCCTTGGGCAGGGTCAACTCCAGGACTCCATTCTTGAATTGAGCCCCGATGGCGGCGGTGTCCACGGTGTCGGGAAGGCGAAAACTCCTTTGGAATCGCCCTTCTCGCCTCTCGGTGAGGTGCCAGTTCTCTCCTTCCTGGACCTCCTCCAGCTTCCTTTCGGCCTGCAGGGTGAGGACCCCCTTGTCCACCTGGATCTTCACCTCTTCCTTGGCCACTCCGGGAAGATCGGCGGTGACCACGAAGGCCTTTTCCGTCTCTTTGATGTTGACCGCCGGGGCAAAAAAGATCGGCTCCCGGGTCCCTTCCCGAGAGGCGAAGGCCCTTTGGAAGGCCTCGTCCCGGAACAATTCGTCAAAGAGGGAGGGAAAACGAGAGGGGGAAGCGGTGCGAGCGATATACATGATTCATCCTCCAGAAACGCCGGCGCAGGGGCCCACTTACGACTCGCAAGCGTGCGCGGCTGTTGAAATTTCCACGTTCTCTTGGTGACTTCACCAAGGGCGTGGAAGCGTGATTCGTTGATGACAGGAAGGTAGGATCGAACGCTTCGCCGTCAAGAGGCGAACTTCACACTTCTGCGGAGATGCCCGGAGGAGACGGAGCCTCCCCCTGCCAGGGAAAATCCAGGGGCAGGGGGCAGGACAGGTCCACCTTCCCACCCAGGATGGGGTGGCGAAAGGTCAGCTCGGAAGCGTGGAGGGCCAATCGTCCTCCCCCCTGCCCGTAAGCCCCATCCCCCTGAACCGCCCACCCCATCGCCGAAAGCTGAAGGCGGATCTGATGGGTCCTGCCGGTCAGCAGGCGTACCCACAGCAGGCAACGGCCCTCCCTCTCCCCCTCCACCCGGTACCGGAGAATCATTTCCGGAGAATCGGGAAAGGGAGGCTCGGTGTAGGCCCGGCGCCGTGACCCCTCCATCCCGGCGAAATGGTGCAACTCCCCTTCGGCCAGCTCTGGCTTGCCCTCCACCACCGCCCGGTAGATCCGCACCATCCTCCTCTCCGAAAACAAGGTCTGGAGGGGGTGGGCCGCCTCCCTCTGGTGGGCAGCGATGAGGATCCCCGAAGCCGGTACGTCCAGGCGATGGGGCAGATGGACCGGCCGACCGAAGCGCTGCCTCAGGAAGGACTCCACCGTGCCCCGGTCTCCCTGGCGAGTGGCCTGGGTGGGAACCCCCGCAGGTTTGTAGACCGCCACCAGCCAGCGATCCTCAAAGAGGACCTCAGGCTCCCTTCCCAATGACGCCTTGGAACCGAAGTCGGGAGAAGACCGGGGAAGGACGTGGGCCTGAAGACGAGAGCCGGGGCCCACCATGCGGGAGGCCACCTTGACCCGGGCCCCATCCAGAAAGGCCCCTCCCTGGGCGATGATCCGGCGTGCCTCGGTGCGGGAGACTCCACAGAATCGGGCCAGGGCCTGATCGAAGCGCAGGGGCTCGCTGCCTTGGGGAAGGACGACGATGGGGGAGGAGATGGGGGAAGGAGGCGAAGAGACAGGCAAGGTTCAGATGCGGAGGAGGAGGAAGCCGTTGCCACCCATGCCGTGCTGGGAGGAAAGCTCCTCGCCGACAAAGGTCTGGTCGAAGTCCACCGCAAACCCGAATCCCAAAGGACCCTTGGGGAAGATGTGAAGGCCCACCGACTCGTGGAAGCCGAACAGGGTCTCTTCTTCCGAAGCTCCGCCGCCGCCGATGCCGGCCCGAAGAGCAATGCGAGCCTTGGGCAGGGGAATGTTGAAGCCCAGGTTGAAGTACCCCATGCTCCGGGTGGAGGGGTCCTTGTCCTCCCGGAACCAGGCGGGCTGGTTGCGGAACTCACCCCCCAGGGTCAGCACTCCCAAGCGAAGATCGGCGCCCAAGCGCAGATCCATGGAGGCGGTGCCTTCGTACCCCTTGCGGACACCCGCTCCGGCGGAGGCGTCGAAGCCGATGGGCAAGGCAGCGGAGGCTTCGGGAAGACCGGAAAAGAGGGAGAGGGTCAGGGCGCTCAGGGCCAGAAGAGAGGTTCGCATGGTTTCTCCACCGGGGCCTCACCGCAGTCAGAGGGGGGCCGGGCATCATCCTGGTGCGTCTTCATGATGCCTCCGCCAGGGCAGAAAGGCCAGGGCGAGGGCAGCAGCTTCCCCTAGAACGCACCAGGGCGGCGGAGGTTACCGAATCGCCCCGGAAAATCTACAGGGGAGTGATATTCTTTCACGCTGTTCCCCGCCGAGGAGTCCTGGTTGTCCCCCACCCTCGCGATTTCCGCGCTGCTTCTCTGGACCGGACTCCTCCTGGGAACGGGGGGATGCGATGAGGATCCCCAGCGAGCCTTGGAGGAAGCGGAGGAGGTCTTGGCTCTTGGAAGGGCGGACGACGCCGAGCGACGGGTACGTCATGCCCTGGAGGTGAGTCCGGAGGATCCCGCCCTCCTTTTGTTTGCCGCCCGCTTCTATCAGGAGGGGAGAGGAGGAGCTCAGGTGAAGCCCCGTCTTTCCCTTCACTATGCCCTGCGGGCCCAGTCCACCGGGAGAGGGGGAGAGGAGGCGAACCATCTGGTGTGCCAGGCCTACCGGTTGGCCGGGCGGGAGGACATGGTGAGAACCGCCTGTCCATCGAAGGAGGAGCCAAAAGAACATCGTCCCTGACGGGGTTTTATCAGGGCTTTTCCTCTTCGTCGCGACGAAGACGGGAGGCCTCCACCTCCAGGCGCTTCACCCTCACCAGCACGTCCTCGATGAGCTTGCGGTTGGCCCCGATCAGATCCGCCAGAAGGCCCATCACCATCAGCACCGTTCCCATCACCAGTAGCGCCCCCGCTAGCACCACCGACTGCACCTTTCCCTGGCCCTGCCCCATCCACCAGTACCAGGCAAAGCGGGCTCCCAGGGCGGTCCCCACCAGGAACACCCCGCTCCCCAGCATCAGGAAGGACTGGAGGGGGCGATACATCAGGAAGGCTCGCAGGATGGTGGCCGAGGAGCGCCGGATGTAGTGGGGAATGGAGCGAAACAGGCGGCTTGCCCGCAAGCTGTGGTTGGTCCGAACCGGCACATGGGTGGTGGCGATGCGCTGGTGACCCGCCTGGATGAGGGTCTCCAGGGTGTAGGAGAACTCGGAAACCAGGTTCAGCCGCAGGGCCGCCTCCCGGGAGAAGGCCCGGAACCCGGAGGTGGTGTCGGCGATGTCGGTGTGGGAGAAGAAGCGAACCACAGCACTTCCCAACCGTTGTAGACGCTTCTTTACCGGGGAAAAATGAGCGATGGAGTCGGTGCGACGATCCCCCACCACCACCTCGGCCCGACCCTCCAAGATGGGGGCAATGAGGCGGGAGATGTCCTCACCCCGGTATTGATTGTCCCCATCGGTGTTGACGATGATGTCGGCCCCCAACAGGAGGGCGGCATCAATGCCTGCCTTGAAGGCGTAGGCCAGTCCTCGGTTCTGGGGGAAGCGAATGACGTGGTGGACCCCGCAGGCCCGGGCCACCTCCACCGTCCCGTCGGTCGAGCCATCATCAATGACCAGCCATTCCACCACGTCCACTCCGGGGAGGGAGGAGGGGAGGTCCGCCAGGGTGAGGGGGAGGGTTTCCTCCTCGTTCAGGCAGGGGATCTGGATGATGAGCTTCACGGCGGCGAAGTGTCCTGCCCGCCGGGGGGGAAGTCAACGCCCCTGAGCAGGTGGGCGTCCTGGCACGGCGAGTGACTTATTTTGGCACATGGGTGGACGTTTTTTGTCACACGCTCCGTGTGAAAGGCCTTGAAGAGAAAAGGGGGTCCAAGTCTCCTGGATTGTCCGTGAGGTTTTCCGCCCCCTCCCTCCTCTGTGGCGGACTGAGGTGGGCTGGGAACCAGGGCTGGCCTGAAGATTGCAGCGATCAGCACCACCGGGTAGGGCGCATCGCTCTCCTCGGTTCCATCCCGGTGGGGGACGCGGCAGGCCCCCACCGGGATTTTTTCGTTCTCCCCGCCGATCCCCCCGTCAAACCTCATCCCCTCCTCCCCACCCTCTCCCACAGGGATCTCGCCAGGGGTGCCGTGCGGGGAAGGTCGCCCGAATCCTCCCTGCCTGACTCCAACAAGTCCATCATCCTTCCCAGGTCCTGGATGGTGTCCACGTCCAGGCTGGCAGAGAGGATGTCCACCGACAAACCCGCATCCGTGACGCGCTGAAGAGTGTCCAGGAAGTTGCTGCCGGTGCTCATGGTGGCGTCCAGTAGACCGGGATGGAAGGCCTTGACCCCCACCAGGAAGTAGCCTCCTCCCCCGTCGGGGGCGATCACCACATCGGTGCCCTTCTGTCCCAAGGCCTCCAACGCCGGTCGGATGTGCCTCTCAAAGTGGAGAAAGGGCAGGTCGGATCCGGTAAGGATCACTCGCCGATGACCGCGAACCAGAAGCTTCTGGAACGCTCGGTCCATGCGCTCGGCAAGTCCTTGTCCTTCCTGGGGAAATGCCTCCACACCTCCCCCCAGGAGGGCCACCACTTCTTCCGCCTTTTCTCCGGGAAACACGGCGGCGTACACCGCACAGGGAGGGGGGTTCCTTTGAAGGCGGGTGCCGAGGTCGGAGAGAAAGGCAGCCTGGAGTTCCGCCGCTTCCTCAGGAGACAGGGGGGGACAGAGGCGAGTCTTGACCCGTCCAGGAACTGGCGCCTTCACCATCAGCACCCAGGCTTCCGGTGGCACGCTCATGGAGAGGGAGACGGCAGGGGAGAGCGAGGGGGAGGGGAGACGATGGATTGGGCGGGAACCGTTCCCACCAATCCCCCCTTCATCCGCAGCGCCTCCAAGGCTTCCGGTTGGCTGGCCTTCTCTTCGCACAGGAGGATCAGGGCCCAGAAGAGGCCGAAGAACTCCCAGAAGGGCTTGTCGTGCATCTCGAACTCGATGAGGGCGTGGGCGTGATAGCCAATGACCGCCGCCGAGGTTCCCAGGAGGAGCACCTCCAGTTCGGTTCCCCGCACCTTTCTCCAGGCGGAAACGAAAGAAACCCCAGTGCGGGTGCACATCAGGATGAAGAAGCCGATGCCGAAGATTCCGTGATGAGCCATCAGGCTCCAGATGATGCCGTGGGGATATTTGTTGGTGGATTCCGCCAGCTTGGCGTTGATCTGGGCCAACCAGACCTCGTAGCCGCCGGTGCCGATGCCCATCCCGAAGGAGTCCCTGAACATGATCAGGCAGGCCTCCCAGTTGGAGAGTCGGACATTCCCTTCCAACAGCGTGTCGATCCCCTGGGAGGAAATGCGGCTGAGCCCGGCGACGATATCCCCCGCAGAGAACAGGGAAATGAGGGCAAAGGCGATGCCCCCCGCCACCCAGTACTTCACGAAGAAGTTGCGGATGGGGGCGTTGAAGATGGACACCCAGATGATCCCCATGGTGACCGAGTACAGCCCCCCTCGGGAGCCTGAAGAAACCATGGCGATGATGGTGATCAGGGTCATGCCCCCTGCCAGGAGTTTTTTGCGAGTGTCCTTCTGGATGTAGGCCAGGGCGAAGCCGGGGTTCACCGCAAAGGCCAGGTTCATGGCAAACCAGTTGGGCTGCTGCCCCAATCCCCCCGTACGCCCTCCCTGGCTCATGGCCTTGAACTGCACGTCCGAGTAGAGAGAGGAATCGTCGGTGCCCAGGTACATCCCCAACAGACCATAGAAGCAGGTGAAAATGGTGAAGACCCACAAGGCCTCGACGATGTGGGTGTAGGTTCGCAGCGCCGACGACACCATCAGAAACCCGCAGACGAAGATGACGGTGACGATGATCTCGTGAGCACCGTCGTTCTTGTCCGAGGACCAGAACCACCACAAGAACACCATGATCCCGTACAGGACGATGGGAAGGGTAGCGGGGGTCATGCGAAGAACGGAAGAACGCTCGTGCATCGCCTTGACCAGGTAGCTGAGATAGGCCAGAGCGAAGGTGGGCTCAAAGAATCCCAGGGAAACCGGACCCAGTCGCACAAAGGATGTGGCGGTGGTGGTGATGATGCGGGTGGCGAGGATGCCGTACACCGTCCAGATGGGCTTGACGAAGGCGACCCCGGCCACACCCAAGGCGATAAGGAGGAGAAAGGGCAGCTCCACATCGAGAAGAAGAAGAAAAAACAGGAAGGACTGGAACCCCAGGATGAGGATCCAGCGCATCACGAAAGAGGGGACGGCACTCTGGCTGGCAGTATCGGACATGGACGGCGGCGGGATGATCGGCCCCGCCCTGGCCTCTGTCAATGAAACGGAGGAGAGGAGGAGGGAGGGATTCCCCTCATGGCGAAGGGGAAGGGATTCCGGCAGAATGGCGCCGCTTCGCCCTTAGAGGGTACCCATGTCCTTCGTCCTCACCCCTGAACAGCAGATTCTGGTGGATGCCACCCGGGATTTTGTGGCAGGCGAAATCGCCCCCCTGGTCGCTGAAGATGACCAGGCGGAGAGGTTTCGCAAGGAGATGATTCCCCGCCTGGGAGCCATGGGCTTGACCGGCATTCCTACCCCCGAGGTTTGGGGAGGGCTGGGGTTGGGATACAGCGAATATGCCCTGGTGCTGGAGGAAGTGGCCCGGGTGAGTCCCGCCTACGCGGTGGCCATCGCCGTCACCGGTCTGCCCCAGATCATCCTCACCCACTTTGGCTCGGAAGATCAAAAGAACCGCTACCTTCCCCGTCTCGCCCAAGGGGAGTTGCTGGGCGCCTTCTGCCTTTCCGAGCCGGGGAGCGGTTCCGACGCGGCCAGCTTGAAGACGGTGGCGGTGAGGCGAGGAGAGCGTTACGTCCTCTCCGGCTCCAAGATGTGGATCACCCACGGACCCCATGCCGACCTGCTGGTGGTGATGGCCCGCACCGGAGGGCCGGGCCCCCGGGGAATCAGCGCCTTCCTCGTGGAGGGAGGAACGCCAGGGCTGTCCTTCGGCAAGGCGGAGGAAAAGATGGGGCTGCGCTCCTCCCCTACCCACGCCATGACCCTGGACGAGGTGGAGGTGCCGGTGGAGAACCGCCTGGGGGAAGAAGGAATGGGGTTCACCGTGGCCATGTCGGCCTTGGATTCGGGGAGGATCACCATCGCGGCAACGGCGGTGGGTTTGTGCCGAGCGGCCCTTCAGGAAGCAGCGGCCTACGCCCGCACCCGAGAGCAGTTCGGCAAGCCCATCATCGAGCATCAGGGCGTGGGGTTCCTACTTGCCGACATGGCCATTGCCACCGATTCGGCAGGACTCCTGGTGCAGCGAGCGGCCTGGCGCAAGGACCAGGGGATGCCCTTCGCCACCGAAGCCGCCATGGCCAAGTGTGCCGCCACCGATGCCGCCATGAAGGTGACCACCGACGCTGTCCAGGTCTTGGGCGGGTATGGGTACACCCGGGAGTATCCGGTGGAGAGGATGATGCGAGATGCCAAAGTGATGCAGATCGTGGAGGGGACCAATCAGGTCCAGAGGGTGGTCATTGCCCGCCATCTGGCTCGGAGTTGATTTCTTCCCTCCTCCCGCCCCTTACCGCCGGAAGCCAGTTGGGATAGAGTGGGGCGAACGGCTTGTTTCCCCCGTGCCGCCTGTCCGGGGGAATGTGGCCCCCTCCCAGAAAGGAATGTGACCAAGGGTCAGCATGCGAACCTGCCCCATCTGTCATGCGACCTACGAGGACCTCATCGACTTCTGCTTCAAGGATGGCGCCCCTTTGGAGGCGTCTGCTGAGGCGGAACGGCGGGCCGCGCCTCCTCCGTCTCCCCGCTCCCCCAGTCGTGCCCGAGTCCACACCTCCATCGACCGACTCAGCGAGATTGCCCGCGACGATCTCATGCCTCCCGAGGCCATCAGTCTGGTGGATCTTCCCGTTTCCGAGGTCTTCCCTGAGGAGGAGGCCCCCTCGACACCCTCCCAATGGGTGCGGGACGAGAGCGTGAGGGCGGCGGCTGGGGCTTCGATGACCCGAGCCGCCCTCTACAAGGGACCGGACGACATCTCCCGGGACCTGCCCTCTGCAGACACCGAGCCCTCCCCGGACGAGGGGGCGGTCCACCTCAGGCCAGGGGCGCGCAGCGGCGAGTTCCCCCGCACCAACCCCAAGTCTTCAGGAGAGATCGCGTCCCGGGTCTCGGGTGAGGGCCCACCTCGCCCCTCTCCACGAACCTCGGGAGAGATGCCGGTTCGCCCCTCCTCCCGGCCCACCACGGAGACCGCTCCTGACAAGGCGGCCTCCGGTTCCTCCCCATCTCCCGTTTCCCCTCGTTCTCCTTCCCCGGCAAAGGCAGCTCCTGCCCCCTCTCCGGCCCGGAAGGTGCACCCCCCTCTTCCCTCAACAGCGACTGCGCCTGAAAAAAAGCCCGAATTTGCCGACCCCATTTATGAGCGTATGGGGAATGACCAGCCTCGGAAGGTTCCCTGGGGCATGGTGGCGGTGTTGCTGGTGTCCCTGGTCCTGACCGGGATAGCCGTGTGGATGTACAGCAATCGACTTCCCCCCGTGGAGGCCCAGCCGGTAGCTCGCACTCCTCAAGGAGAAGGGGAGGGGATCGCCGCCACTCCCACCGATGTGGCTCCCCCCGAGTCGACGCCGGTTGTCGCCCCCGACCCCGTTCCTCCTCCCGAGGAGCCCGTAGCGGCTGAGGATTCCCCGCCTGTCCAGGCTCCTTTTCCCGCCCCGGATCGGCCGACCCCGGACCGACCGGTAAGGGAGCCCCGCGTGCCGGACCGGGCCGAGGCCGCAACGCGCCCGACCCCGGCTCCCGCCCCGGTTCCCGTCTCCCCCGCACCGACCCCCACCACGCCCTCGCCGTGGGGAGACGCCTCCCCGGCCCCCGCCGTCACCCCCGCCGCCAAGGCCCGCCTCACCCTCCTCTCCAAGCCCATCGGGGTGGATGTGTACATCGACGGTTCCCACGTTGGGCAGACCCCGGTCACCGTGGACATCACCTCAGGAACTCACCGGCTACGGGCCGTCAAGGACGGGTTCCCCACCATGGAGGACTCTCTGGTGGTGGAGGCCAGGGATGGAGAGGCGGTCAGGCGGATGATCACCATGGCCCAACCATGAGACGTCGCTCCGGGGGCAAGATACAAGGAATGAGCGGGACAGGGCGAAGAGGCGCAACGATGCGGCGGGGCTGGAATATGGGGATTCTCCGAGGGAGTCTGGTGATGGGGGTGGTGGCGCTCTTGGCCCTCCTCCCTGCCCTTTCTCGCGCCGAGGTACAGTTTCGTGAGCTGCGATTGGTGGACGGGCGGATCTACCGGGGGGAGGTGGTCGACACCACCGACACCGCCCTGAAGGTGCGAATCCCCGCCGGAGTCGTAGAAATCAACTTCGAGGATGTAGCGGAAGTTCTCCCCATCGATCCCGTGGCTGCCGCCGACGGCACGGTGCTGCGAATGGCCATTCTGCCCATTCCTGGGGATGCACAGGCGGCGAAGTGGGCAGATTCGATGCTGGGGGCCCAGGCCCAGGCCTTTGCGGGAATCACCGTCCTCCCTGCCGAGGGGATCTCTCAGGCCATCCTTCAGGCGGCCTTGGATTGTGGTGCCGACGCCGCTTGCGTTGCCCGGGCGGTCACCCCCCTCAAGGTCCACCACGTTCTTCGCCCCACCCTTCAAGCCGGGGAGGAGGGCTCCTGGAAGCTCACCTTGGAGATGATCCTGGTGGCGGGAGCAAAGACCGACACCACCCTGACCCTGCCTGTTCTCCCCAATGGGTGGGGGAACCTTGCCAACCAGCTTCCCTCCGCCCTGGCCAACGGATTGCGACTGGCTCCCGATGCCCTGCCCAAACCGGTCGCCCCCCCGCCTGCGGCATTGACCTCACCTCCTCTCCCGGCGGTGGCTTCCCCGCCAGTGACTTCTCCCGTGGTCACTCCTCCGGTGGTCATTCCTCCGGTGGTCACTCCTCCCGTGGTCGCCTCTCCCACCGCCCCTCTTCCTGCCCCGGTGACAGAACCCATCCCGGCAACCGCCATCCCCGCTCCCGTCGTTGCCGCACCTCCCCCGGCCCCATTGGAGACGCCTGTTGTCGCTGTTCCTCCTCCCGAGGTCGTCCCCACGACTCCTTCTCCGTCGCCGGCCCCCGCTGCGGCCCCTCCCATACAGGAAGCTCCCCTCACTCCCTCGACGGAGCCCGTTCCTGCCTCCCCTTCTCCAGAGGTCGTGGTCGTGGTTCCGCCGCCGACAGCGACAGCCCCGGTGACCGCGCCGTCCTCTTCCACCGGCTCGGTGAGGGTGAAGATGCAGAGGCCAAAGTCCCTGGGAGTGGTGGTGGTGCTGGGGTTCCTTCCCCTGCCGGGCATCGCCAACGCCTACAGCGGCGACGTCCCTGGGTTCGTGGCCAACATCGCCATCAACCTCGCCCAAGGGTTCAGCACGGTGACCGTGGTGGGATACACCGCCGAAAACGCTCGCTCGTTCTGGGCGGGTTCCATCCTCCTGCCCTACTTCATCGGTGTGGCCGTGAACGAGGTCACCGGCGTCCTGGGCTTCCGGCGCATGCAGGGAAAAATGGGAACCGCTCGTTTTCAGATGGCGCCTGAGGTGGGACCCGAGGGGGTCAGCGGAGTTCGCCTGGGAATCAGCGGCGACTTCTGATCCTTTCCGTTCCTCCGGCTTTTCTTCCCAGAACCGCCTTCACTTCCCCTTTCGGCGCAGAATCACCCGCGTTCCTTCGCAGAAGCCCGCCGCTCCATCCGCCCGGGTGATGTAGCCCGGCAGGGCCTCCAGGTGGGAGGCGAATCGCCTCAGGTTGGCCACCCCGATGGAATGAGGAAAGAAGCGAAACAAGGGGACGTCGTTGGGGGAATCTCCAAAGAAGGTCCATCTTTCCCTCTCCTGCTCCAGATCTTCCTTCCACACCGATGCCACCAGATCCCGGCACATGGTGGCCTTGTCATAGGCTCCAAACCAGCCGTTGACGTGAATGTTGCTGACCTTGGCCACCGCTCCGTGCCGCTGGAAGATCCCCACGATGCCCTGCACCGCATCCTCCCCTAGGGGGGCCACGTCCTCGCAGAAGTCCACCGCCAGATCGAACTCCCTGTAGGGCTGGTCTGAGGCCAGGGCGGTACCGGGAACCTCCCTCAGGACCTCTTCAGCCACCCCATCCAACTTCTGCCGGTTGATCCGTCTTTCCTCCGCCGAGAGCCGGTAATGGCGCACCATCTTCTCCCCATCCCGACGGAACCACAGCCCTCCGTTTTCTCCCACCACCGCATCCACGGGCCAGGTGCGGGCAATGAGGTCGCACCATCCCGCCGGTCTCCCAGTCACCACCACCAGGCGCAAACCATTTTCCTGCAACGATTCCATGGCTTTGAAGGCAGAAGAGGGAATGCGTCCATGGGCATCGGTCAGGGTGCCGTCGATGTCGGTGAACACCCCGCGAAAGGCGCGAACTGCCGTCGGGGAGAGGGTGGACAGGGGTTTCATGGGGAGGCTCCTGAGCCCGATCCTCCGTGGCAAGCACCGGGGAAGGGCTCGCCGAAAGGCTCAAAAAGACAGGAGGGAGTGGAAGAGGAGTCCCTTGACCGGCTTGGGATGGAAATGGGTGGACTTGGGAGGCATCACCTCCCCCGCCAATGCCACTTCCGCCACCTGCTCGGGCCGGGCCGGGCGCACCAGGAAGGCCACCTGGTGGGTTCCCCCAGTCACCAGGAAATCGGCCTCCCCCGCCTCGGTCACGTAGGAAAGATGACGAGACGACGGAAATTCCTCGGGTCCGATGTCCATCAACCCTCGAAAGACCAGCTCCCGGAGCACCGCCACTTCGACCTCCCGCAGAGCCTGGGGCATGGCCTGACGGCGCTCCTCTCCCCCTCCAGAGGCCTCAAGGCAGACTCCCCACCGCTGACCGGGCAGGCACATCACAAATCGAGGGCCAGGCTGATGAGGAGCCAGGTACTCCACCGCTTCTGCAAGGTTCATGAGGGGAGACAGGCGAAACCACGCCTCCAACCGTTGGGGAAGGTCCTGGATCTTTTCCCAGGGGAGTCCCCGAAACACTCGGTGAGTGGGCAGGATCCGAAGACCAGGGTCGCTGCCAGGCACCAGAAGCATGGGAACGTAGTCACAGGGGTGGTCGTGATGTTTGCGGATTCCTGCTCCCGACCGGATTTTCTGCCGGTACTGAAGGGCCGCCTCGTAGCGGTGATGTCCATCGGCCACCACCACCTTCAGGGAGGCCAGGGATTCTTCCATTTCCTTCAAAAACCCTTGTGAAACAGCGATCCCCAGGCGGTTGACCATGCCGTCTCCGTCCTTGACCTGGGCCAACAGCTCCACTTCGTCCTTGCGTTCCAACAGAGAGGCGAACTTCCCCTCTCCGTCGTCCACCAGCCCCATCAGCAGACTGAGGTGGGTGTGGCACACCTCCAGATGATGGAGGAGGTCGGGACGAGGAGAGGACAGGGTGCGCTCGTGGGGGAGCACCGCCGCCTCGCCGTCCAGGGGCTGAAGACGGACCAGTGCCACCACTCCCTTGCGGGTCAACGGTCCCTCCTCCGCATCCCACACCTGTTCGTAGAAATAGAATCCAGGGCGAGGATCCCTCCCCAACACCCCCATCTCTTTCCACCGCTGCAACAGCCGCGAGGCATGGGTGAAGGGGGGATCTGCCGGATCCGCCAGAGGGCCCCGTCTCCCCCGAATGAGTTGCACCACGCTGTAGGGATGGATCCCTCCCACCCCGTCCTCTGGCACCCCGGGACCCTCGCCGGGAGGGGAGATCAGGGAGGGGAGGACCTCTCGCAGATCGGTCCCGTAGCGCACGGCTCTCAAGGGGCGGACCAGGACCATGACCGAGGGCCTCCTTCCGAAGGGGAGGGCACTGTAAACGGGGCGCGGCAGGAACGGAACCCCAAAGCGCGAGGAAGGGTTCGGGGAGGTTTTTGGGGGCTCTCGGGCGCAGAGAAGTACCGAGGAGAGGTGAGGGATACGCTACACTGCCCGCGCTGATGCCCTCCTCCCGTCCCACCCTCTCTGTTGTCCTCGTTGCCCAGAATGAGGCGGATCGCCTCCTGGACACCCTGCGGTCGGTGGCCTGGGCCGATGAGGTGGTGGTGGTGGACGGGGGGTCCCACGACGGAACCCAGGAGGTGGCCCTCGCCTGGGGAGCCCGGGTGGTGGAGAATCCCTGGCCAGGGTATGCCGCCCAGAAAAACTTCGCCTTCTCTCAAGCCCGGAGCGATTGGATCCTGGGGTTGGACGCCGACGAGAGGGTGAATGAAACGCTGGCCCGATCCATCCAAGAAGCCATATCTCATGAAGATTCCCCTGGAAATCCAATCGGTTACACCTTGAATCGCCGCATGATCTATTTGGGAAGACCTCTGCGGGGAGGGGGATTCTGGCCCGACCGGCGCCTCCGCCTGGTAAGACGTGGCCGGGGGACCTGGGAAGGGCCCGATCCTCATGATCATCTTGTGGTCGAAGGACCCACCGGGCATCTGGACGGGGAGCTTCTCCATGCCTCCTACCGGGATCTGGGAGACCATCTATCCCGGCTGGCCCGCCACGCCCGCACCGGGTCGGAAGGGGCTCTGCTAGCCGGGCGCCGAGCGGGGTGGACCGACCTCCTTCTTCGCCCACCTGTTTTTTTTCTGTGGCGCTTTCTGGGACGAGGGGGGTTCCGGGACGGTTGGCGTGGAGCGGTGGCCTGCGGGATGGGGGCCTTCTACATCTTTCTGCGCTTCGCCTTTCTCAAGATCCGCAGTGAGGAGGAGGGTCGGGCATGAAGGTGGCCCTGGTCCACAAGCGCTTCGATCTTCGCGGCGGAACCGAGCGCTATCTGGTGGGATTGGCGCGGGGTCTGGCCCAGAGGGGGCACCAGGTTTCGGTGTATACCGCCTCTGCCGATCCGGTACAGGCGGTGGGGCGCAGCATCTCCTGGAACCGACTGTGGCGCCTGCGGGGAGGGCCTCTGGTGTCGGCTCTCTCCTTGTTTCTGTCGGCACGAAGGGCGGTCCTCCCCGGCTCCCACGATGTGGTGCTGGCGCTGGGGCGCACCCTCCCCGCCGATGTGTACCGGGCGGGAGGAGGGTGCCACGCCGTGTATCATCAGGAACTCCTGGGGAGGGCCCGCGGGTGGCGCAAGCTCCTGCTTCAGCTCAGTCTGCATCACCGTTTTCTCCTGTGGGTGGAATCGCGGCAGTTGGCGGAAACGGGCGCAAAGCGGATCGTTGCCGTGTCCCACCTGGCCAGGAACGAGCTTGCGTCTCGTCATCCCGGTGCGGTTCCCCGGCTTCGGGTGGTGTGGAATGGTGTGGATCTGGAGAGGTTCCACCCCCGCAATCGCGACCTGTTCTTTTCGGAAGTCCGTAGGGAGTTGGGTATCGAACCCCATGAAACCGTTGTTCTTTTTGTAGGAAACGGTTGGGAGAGGAAGGGGCTTTCCCAAGCCATCCGCGCCGTTCATGCTCTCGCCGATCCGGATCTACGGCTGGTGGTGGTGGGCAAGGATCCGGGGGGGACGGCCTGGCAGGCGGAGGCCCGGAGCCTGGGGCTTTCCTCCCACGTCTTGTTCACCGGCGAGGTCGCCCGGGTGGAGAGATACCTGGGCACCGCCGATGTCTTCCTCCTCCCCACCCGCTACGATCCCTTCGCCAACTCCTGCCTGGAGGCCCTGGCCTGTGGAGTACCGGTAGTGACCACTGCGCGCAATGGCGCTTCCGAAGTGCTGATTGGCTGCCCAGCTGCCCGGGTGGTGGAGGATCCCGAGGATGTTCCCGCCCTGGCAAACGCGCTGGCCGAGTTGCTCCGCCATCCAGATCGACGGATTTTGTACGGTGAGGCGCGAAAAAGGGCCCTTGAGCACGGGGAGTGGAAGGCGGTGGAGGGCATGATTGCCGTTCTGGACGAGGTGGTTCAGGGAAGGGAGAGGGAATGAGTGATGAGGTCACGCCGTTGAAGCGCTGGGGACGCCGCCTGCTCAAGACCCTCAAGATCCTCGCCGCCTTCGCTTTGGGAGTGGGGCTGGCCACGTTCATTGCCGGCGCCTGGCTTTATCGGATTCACGTCATCAACGAGCCGGGGGATCATCTGGACCGGGAGAAGATCCTCGCCCGCATCGCCCAGGAAAGCCCGGTGTTCACTCGGGATGGCGTTCACCGCCTGGGAGTGTTCTTCTCCAGCGAGCACCGTCGCTACGTCACCTATTCGGAAATTCCCAAGGCCTGCGTGGATGCCATTGTGGCCTCAGAGGATCAGCGCTTCTTCCATCATCCCGGCATCGATCCGGTGGGCATCGCTCGGGCCATGGCCAGCAACCTTCTGGCAGGCAAGGTGGTGGCGGGAGGCTCCACCCTTACCCAACAGACCGCCAAGAACGTCTTTGACCGCAAGGATCGCAGCATGGGAGAGAAGTGGAGCGAGTTGGTGAAGATCGGACGAGCGTCGTGTAGGGAAAGTATGGTGAACTGGGTGGTGGGCGGTGGACTTAGATGGGGGGGGG
>CAYRTW010000048.1:0-28586 GCA_964426935.1 uncultured Rickettsiales bacterium | reverse complement strand
TTTGGTGGTTCCCACGGCTTTGGACGATCCGGCCTTGGAATAAGAGGAATTGGGATTAGGAGTCTTTGAGGTCCTGTTCATGGGACGTTCCTCATGGATCTCCCCGCAGGGAGCCTTGAAATGGTGCCGGGGCACCGCAGTGGGATCAGAGGTCGTTCATCTTCTTTTTCATGAAGATGAACGACGTGGGAGAAGGAATGGAGAGAATCTCCTGCCCGACGGCCAGCAGCCGATCATCAGCGGGAGAATTTCCCAGATCGTCGGTCTCAGGGAACATGGCGGCCACCTGGACGTAGGGGCCAAAGGGGGGAGCGGAGGGGTTCATCAATGGTTGGCACTGGTGGGCGGTGGTAAACCAGGCGGCCTGGAGGGAGACGCCCTCCACTTCGGCGTTGTCCATGAAGGTACTCCCTTCTTTCCAATTTTCAGCGGAGGCCGAGGCAAACCCCAGCAGCAGCCGCAGACCGTTGAAGGCCCCTTCCCATCGGTCGACGGGATCCCGGACCCCGTCTTCGGTGGTCTCCAATGGTCCACAGGCAGCGATGATCAGCCACTTGAGATGCTGGCTTCCCCACCGGAACTGGTTGACATCGTCTTCATCTGCTTCTTTGGCATCCACCCAAGCGGTGGGGGCCCCTTCGGCGTTGGATATCATCCAACCGGTGGGTCCGGCGTGCCCGGTGTAGAAGAGCAGATCCGCTTCATCCACCGGGGAGGCTGCGTCGGGGGTGCCCACGAAATCACTCTCTGCAGCGTCCTCGTCCCCCCATTCGAACAACACCTCCCAGAAGAGGCGCTCCTTCAACCTCTTCATCACCGCCCGGGCGTTTCCCGAGGCATAATTGAGCCCCACGCTGTCTCCCAGGTACATCGCGGCAGCATGGAGTTTACCCGGGACGCGATCCCTGGCTTCCCGGGGAGAAGGAGGCGGGTGGGGATGGGCCTCGTCGTTTCCTTCGGTGGGAACCACCCCGTTTCTCCACTCAGGCTGGCTGGCAATCCGAGTGGCGGGAAGGACGATCTGGGGCAGGGGGAGCCGCTTTCCCTGAATGGAAAGGACCAGATCCACGGTGTAGACCGGATGGAGAAGGTTCTGCTCCACCGTGCTCCCCGCCAGGTAATAGCCCAAACGCACCGACTCCGAAGGGGGCTCATCCAGGTGGCGAAGGGCAGCGAGGATGGAGGATTCACTCTCCTTGTTTCGCTGTTCTCGCCTTCTCCTTCCCTGGCGGTTCTCCAGGATAAGTCGGTGGATGTACTCCTCCCAGACCGTCTTCAGGGGGAGAACCTCCGCCAGGATGGGCTTTCCGGCGATGGGGCGAAACGCCGCCCGGTGGCCGATGACCCTGCCCTCCAGGTCAAAGGTCATCCCCACATGGCCCCCCGGTCCCACCAGTGGGAAGGGGTCTCGGTGATGCTCTTTCAGGGGAAGGCTCAGGGAGAAGGCGAAGTCCGCGTCAAGCTCCCATTCCTGGGAGGACCTTCCTCCCTCTCCCTCATCGAAAACCCTCCTCATCACCGTTCCTCCCCGGGCGGTGGGGGTGAGGCGGAAGAGGCCCCGAGACACCTGCTCAGGGGTCACTCGCTTGTCCCCCATCACCTCCCTGGCCCTATCCAGGGAGACAGGAACGTTGGGGCGGTGGGGCCGCTTGGGCACTCGAAACAGCTTGTCGATGTTGGAAGCCCACACCCCGCCGCTGGCTCGGAGGAGCTCCACCCGATGGGGGCCCTCTTGCAAAATCAGGCGCTCGGGAGTGGAGGAAATCCTGCCCCCCTGGAGACCGAAGAGGGCACTGCCCAGGTTCCGCAGCCTCTCTTCGGTGACCGGCAGGGTGGTCAGGGGATAGACAGGGAGGAGGGAGCTCAGGGGAGACGGGTCAGGGTCAGGGTCAGGCTCGGGATCGGGATCGGGTTTGGGATCGAGCTTGAAATCAGGATGAGGCTTGGGATCGGGATGGTGAGGGGGATGGACGACCCCCTCGTCTCCCGAGGAGGCTTCAGGGTCGGACGGGGGATGTCCACCCCCGTGGGGGTGAGGCGGCGGCGGCTTGTGGGAAGGAGGTCCCTCAGGAAAATCAGACATCTTGCCCTCGGATGGAAGACCGAACCACTCCGGCCGGTGCCTCCCATGGATGAATCAACGTCGAAGCCGAGTGGATTTATAAAAGACTCCGGGCCGGGCGTTCATTTTGATGAGAGTGGGGACGATCACTTCCTCCCTCAGGAGATTCCATGACGAAGCCCTTCGACCCCGGTCCAGTCCACGAACCCTTTTTCAGCCTGTGTCAGGACTTTCCTGGGGAGGAGACCTATCCCGCCCGGGACTTCCGGGTGGAGTGGGGGCCGGTGTTCCATCGGGGACGCTTGGATGGCTCGGCCCGGATTCTGGTGCTGGGGCAGGATCCCGCCACCCATGAGGCCATCACCCGGCGCATCCTGGTGGGGGAGGCGGGACAGAGGGTGCAGGGATTCCTGGGCAAGCTGGGGATCACCCGTTCCTACGTCATGGTCAACACCTTCCTGTACAGCGTCTACGGCCAATGGGGAGGGGCCCGTCACAAGGACGATCCCGGCATCATCGCCTACCGCAATCTGTGGTTGGAGGCCCTGCTCCTGGGAGGGAACCTTCAGGCGGTGGTGGCCCTGGGAGGGCTGGCGGATCGGGCCTGGCACCAATGGGTGGCCGCTCGGGGGGCCGAGCCTCCCCTGGCCTATGCTCACATCACCCATCCCACCTGGCCGGAGAGCTCTTCGGGGGGAAACAAGGCCAAACATCTGCTGGCGGTGAGCAAGATGCTTCAGAATTGGAACGAGGAGGGGCTTCAGAAGCTGGCGACTTCCATCTCGTCTCCTGATGAGGTCATTCCCCTGGCCCTTTATGGAGATGCGTTTGGGGAGGAGGATTTGCAGTCCATTCCCTCGGAGGACCTTCCCCCCGGTCTTCCCGATTGGATGGGAGGATTGAACGCCTGGGCCCGGCGCTCGGGGAGCACTGCGGAAGACAAGAGGGCCAACATCACCGTAAACATCCCCGCTGTGGGGCAGGTTTGGAAGGAAGGCGGGCCATGAGGGGGAATCGAGAGGAAAGGACTCGGGATCCGGTGAGCGCGGAGCGCTGGGCGTTGAGAGGCCGGGTGGTGACCCAGGACGACGCAGGAACGGTGTGGAAAGATGGGGTCATCTATGGGGAGGGGGCAGAGATTCGCGCGGTCCTGGACGCTGCCGATGCGGTTCCAGACGGATTTTCGGGGATCCCTCGTCGAAAGACCGGTTGCACCCTCCTCCCCGGTCTCATCGAGCTTCACAATCATCTGGCCTACAACGCCCTTCCCCTGTGGTTCCCCAAGAAGCGCTACGACCGGCGGGAGCAGTGGGCCAACGAACCCGAATATCGGGATGGGGTGACGGGAACCATGGCGGTGCTGGCGGCGGGCCCCGACCTCCTGCCCGTGGTGGTGCGGTGGGTGGAATGCCGCTGCCTTCTGGGAGGAGTGACCACCAGCCAGGGAATTCGCCTGAGCAGCGGGGCAGGGATCGTGCGCCATTTCCGTGGGGTGGTGAGGAACGTGGAAGCCACCGACGCTCCCGATCTCCCCTCCGCTGACACCCGCATCGCCGATGTGGCCGCCACCGATCGGGAGGCCTTCGCCCAGAGAACCCGGGAAAGGCGAAAACTCCTGCTTCACCTCGCAGAAGGGGTGGATGGGCGCGCCCGGGAGCACTTCCGGGTTCTCCAGGATCCTCACGGCGCCTGGGCCCTGGGGTCCTCCCTGGTGGCCATTCATGCGACCGCTCTTCTTCCTCAGGATTGGCCGATTTTGGCGGAACATGGGGTGGGGGTGGTGTGGTCTCCCCTGTCCAATCTTCTTCTGTACGGAGGCACCACTGGAGTTCGGGAGGCCCGGGAGGTGGGAGTGAAGGTGGCCCTGGGCTCGGACTGGACGGTGTCGGGAAGTCGCAACCTGCTGGCGGAGATGAAGGTGGCCAGGGCGGTCTCCGACGCCACCGACAGCGGGTTGACCGACCGGGACATCCTGGACATGGCCACCCGAACCCCCGCCTCTTTGTTGGGATGGGAAGGAAGATTGGGAAGCCTTCAGGCGGGGAGGAGGGCCGACGTGTTGGCGGTGGCAGGAACGAGCGGGGAGCCCTACTCCCACATCCTCGGTGCCACCGAGGCGGATCTGCGCCTGGTGATGGTGGGAGGGGTGCCGCGCTTCGGAACGCCAGCGTTCATGGGGACCAGGGAGGGAAACGAAACCATGAGGGTGGGGAGCAGAAAGAGGGTGCTGCATCTCGTTCAGGAGGAAGGGGATCCCACGGTTGCGGCGCTGTCCCTGACCCAGACCCGGGCCCGGTTGACCGAGGTCCTGGGCCACCTTGCCGAGAAGGCAAAGGAATGGGGGGCGGGGGAGCGAACCCGAAGCCCCGGCTCGTTCTGGCTGGACCTGGACGAGGAAGCGGGGAAGGGCTCATCGCCTCGCTGGTTGGGAGGGTACCGAGAGGAAAGGGACGGTGGGGAAGAGGCCGAGGAGTTTCGGGCTCCCCTGCCTCCCCTGTGGGAGAGGGTCAAGCCGGTGACCCTGGAGCCCCTGACCGTGGCCGAAGACCCAGGGTATTGGGAGCGGATCCGCCAACAGGTGAATCTTCCCCAGGAAGTCCGGGCGCTTCTCCCCCATTGAGAGTCTCACACGAAATGCTGCTGCACGGCCGGATCGCGGCGTCGAGGGTCCCCCCAAAAATCCTCACCATGGTGCTGCGGCTTCGGCGCTGCGGCCGTTCGCTCGCTGCGCTACGCATTCGGTGTGATCCTCTGAATGTGGGTCGTCCGTCTCTCTTCACCCCACCCCCGATGAGGCCCACAACCCTTCCACCAGACGCCGGCCGATGGGGTGGTAGCGATCCTGATAGCGCCCCAGGCAGCGCTGGGCCAGGGGCAGGGTTTCCGGCCTTTCGGCGAGGGCGGCGTAGAGGGGGCGGAGATATTTCATGCGGCCCACCTCTCCCAAAAGGGTGAGGGCGCGCTCTAGGGCTGGGGCGTGACCAGAACGAATCCCCAAGGTGAGCCAGGCCACCAGGATCTCAAAGTTTCCTGAAGACGTGAGGGAGAAGTCCGCATCCAGGGAGGCACACAGCTCCGGGGAGGGCCAGGGGGCGCTTTCCAAGTAGAGTTGCCATTCGGCGGGGGACCACCGGGAGGCGATTTCCTGGGGAGGGACGCGGCCGGTCAGAGCTTTGACGGCCTCGACCCGGGTAGAGTGGGGAAGAGGGGCGTTGTCGGGGAGGCCGGGATGGTAGATCCAGGCGTCGACGCCCACCTTGTCCAGCACATCCCCGATACGGGGGCGGGCGAAGTCCAGGAACTCCTCGGTGGTGAGGGCGGAGAACCGGCACCTTCGGATGTACTCCCGGGTGAAGGCGTCAAACCGGGGCCTCCCCGCCTCTTTTTCCAAGGCCAACAGGAAGAGATAGCCCTTTTCGTAGGGAACGGCGGAGAAGACCTCGTCGGGATCCACTCCTTCCAAATGGGTTCGCAGGCAGGTGAGGTTGGGGGAGTGTTCGAAGCGCTCCAGGGCCCTCTTCAAGGAAAGGAATCCCAGGGCGGCGTGGAGATCCCGGGAATCCTCTCCTTCGAGAACCTCCTGGATCCTCCTCTCGGCGTACACCGTCCACCCCTCGTTCAACCAGAAATGCTCGGCGTCGGCATTGGTGATGAGGTTCCCGGTCCAGGAGTGGGCCAGCTCGTGGGCTACCACGTTCACCAAGGAACGATCACCGGCGATGAGGGTGGGGGTCAGGAAAGTGAGACGAGGGTTTTCCATTCCCCCGTATGGAAAGGAGGGGGGCATGACCAGGAGATCGAAACGCTCCCAGTCATAAGGACCGAAGAGGGCCTCCCCCGCCTGGAGCATGGACTCCACCTGATCGAACTCCCAGGCGGCCTGGTCCACTCGTTGGGGCTCCGCCCACACCCGGGAGCGGGGACCGATCTCCCGGCTGGCCAGATCCCCGACTGCAAAGGCCAGCAGGTAGGGAGGAATGGGATCGGGCATGACGAACCGGAAGGTGGTGGTTTCCCCCTTCTCCTCCTCCCCGGAGCAGGCCGCTGCCATCACCGCTCGCAGAGGGGAAGGAACCGTTAGAGATGCTTGAAATCGCTGGCGAAACCGCGGAGTGTCCTGGAGGGGTACCACCGAGCGGGCATGAAGGGCCTGGCATTGAGTGAACAGATAGGGGTGAACGCCCCCTGCCGTCCCGGAGGGTTCGAGCCACTGGAGGGCGGAGGCCCGAGGGGAGGTGTGATAGCGCACCACCACCCGGGAGGTCTGGGGCGGGAGGTGGATGCGGAGACGCGATCCCAAGATGGGATCCGCCTCTCCCAAGTGGAAGGTCAGTGGGTGGTTTTCGCCGTCCCAGACGCCTTCGATGGAGAGATCCCGGGTATCCAGATCCAGGGGTCCCTCACCCGGTCCATTCAGGTGAAGGGTGACCGTTCCCCACAGGATGCGGGAGCCAAAGTCGATTCGGGCTTCCAGGTCGAAGGACAGGGTGCGGGGCTGGGAGGAATCGGCGAAGGAGTGGGGGTCCTGACGGCTCATGGGGGAAGAATCTCACGAAGAGGAAGTCGTGGTGGAAACGATGGGCGAGGATTCCTGAAAATCCGTCCCAGGCCTTTATCGCCGCAAGCGCAGAGCGCTCCAGGCCTCGTCACGGCGGGCATCCACCACCTTCAGTCCGAGGGGAAGGAATGCGTTCAGGACGAGATTCTCTCGGGAGAGGAGGATGCCGGAAACCACCAGATCCCCCTCCTTCTCCAGCGCCCCCGCCAGGAGGGGGGCCAGGGTCACCAGGGTCTCTGCCAGGAGGTTGGCCAGGACGAGGGGATGGCGTTGGTTGAGGGGCTCCAGGGGGGAGAGGAGAGCGGTGAAGCGAGAGGAAACGCCGTTGAGACGGGCGTTTTCCGTTGCCTCGGCCACGGCATCGGGGTCCAGGTCCAGTCCCAGGGCCTGCTCCGCTCCCAGCTTCAGGGCGGCAATGGCCAGGATGCCGGTGCCGGTGCCCACATCCAGCACCGAGGAGGCCCCTGGTCGCTGCTCCAGGCAGTCTTCCAGGAGTTCCAGGCAGGCAGAAGTGGTGAAGTGGGTGCCGGTGCCAAAGGCCATGCCCGGGTCCACCTGGATCACCACTCGGGCTCGGAATTCCTCGGGAATTTCTCGAAAAGAGGGACAGATGAGCAGGCGCCGGCCCAGGGGGACGGGATGCCAGACCTCCCTCCAGGGGGCGTTCCAATCCTGCTCTTGGATACGCTCCGCCTGGATGGACCGCCGGGCCCCTTCCAGCCCCTCTCCCAGAGATCCGAGAAAATCCCCCAGGGCCAAGGCCTCCTCCTGCGGAGAAGAGGGGGTCAGGATCCAGGCGATGAGGTCCACCCGGGAAGTGGGGTTGGGAGGCGGCGTTCCCGCCCATTCCCGGGGATCTCCCGACACCACCGGGCCATCCTCCCCCAGATCGGAGAGGCCGGGATGCTCTTCTTGGATCCCCTCTGCGCCTCGTTCCAGAAACCACATGGCCACCCTCTCCTGCCAGGCAACCGGAGAGGTGACCTGGAGTTTGACCCAGGAGCGGGGAGGGCGATGGGCGAGACTCACCGCACTTCACCGGCCGCAGTGGAGGTCGCCTGAGGCAGGGCCACCCCCTTCTTTTTCAGCAGATGGCGAATGATCAACTCTGCCTGGATGGGGGCGTTTCCACCGGCCAGGGGGAGGCCGTTCAAGACCAGGGTGGGAGTGGAATTGACCCCCAGTTCCTTGCCGGTTTCGATCTGGCGGCGGATTCCTTCTCCCACGCTTTCGTCTCCCAGGCACTGCTGGAAGGCGTCCCGATCCAACTGAAGCTGCCCGGCGAAGCCGGCAACCATTTCCGGGGAATATTCCACCTCGGGGTTCTCGAAGAGGAGGCCGTGCATGGGCCAGAACTTCCCCTCGCGGTCGGCGCATTCCCCTGCCCGGGCGGCGAGGCAGGCGCTCTTGTGAAGGGGGCGTTGCATGAAGGGATTGCATGCCTGATCCAAGGGATACTGGCGGAAGATGAACTGAAGGTGGGCGCTGTATCTCTCTACGATTTTTTCGATTTCGGGATAGGCAAGGCGGCAATGGGGGCACTGATAGTCTGCGTATTCAATGAGTTGGAAGGGGGCGGAAGAGCTGCCGCGAGCGTGCTCTCCCTGGTCGACCGCCAGGGGTTTCTTTCCCTCCATTCCCTTGTCTACTTCGGCCAGGAACTTGTGGATGGAGTCGGATTGAAGAGCGAGGAGTTGTCGGCTGTAGGCCATCTGGGCAGAGGCGGTCAGGACCAGGAGCAGGGCCAGGGCACTCCACCCCGGGCCCGGGCGCACCCAGGCCTGCAGACCATCGGCGATTCCTTGAAACGGGTTGCCTCCCCGTTCCGCCCAGGCGAGCAGGAACAGGGCCAGGGTGGAGATGTAAAGGGAAATACAGAAAATGCACCACGCCTGGACCACCGTGGCGCTGTACCAGGCCAGGGCGGCATTCATCCCCAGAGCGGGGACCATCATGGTCATCACCATTCCCGACGCCTTGCGGCCAAGGCTCTCTTCTCGCATCCATCCCCACGCCACCAGGAGCAGGGCAGCGGCGAAAAATCCCACCCCCGGCACCGAAATGGGCATGGAGATGTCCTGACCGGGCACGGAGACCTCGGACCAGGGGGACATGGTGACCTTGGCGCAGGACACCGTCTCGTTGATGTCGCAGATGGCCTTGTGCTCAGGATCCGCCAGGAAGAGGTAATGCTCGTAGGTGAGCCAGGAGGAGACCCCGACTCCCAGGGCGCTGAAGAAAACCAGAAGAAGTTTGATGACGATGCGCTTCATGAACGGGAACCCACCCTCGGGCGGCTAGCGAGCCACCAGTGTGCCGATTTCCTGACTCAAGGCCTTCAAAGCTCCGGGGCTGAATCCACGATGCCTCTCCACCACCCGTCCCTCTTTGTCGACCAGCCACAGCATGGGAATGGTCTCCACGCCATAGCGATCCGCCACGTCCCCTCCCTGATCGAGGAGCATGGGGTAGGTGACCCGCCCGGCCAGGAAGTCCATGAACCGCATGGCATCCTCCCGCCGGTCATCAACGCTGATGCCCAGGAGGGTGAAGGGGGCCTCCTTGTACTTGCGCCAGACCTCCTCCAGGGCGGGAACCTCCTGGCGACAGGGGCCACACCAACTGGCCCAGAAGGTCAGGACCACCACCTTGCCCCGCAGGGCGCTCAGGTGCTCCTCCCCGTCGGAGGTGAGGTGGGGCAGGCGAAAATCCGGTGCCAGCATTCCCGCCTGGGTGCCCTCCTGGAGGGAAGAGCCGCCGGAGGAGGATGAGGAACCTGAGCAGCCCGCCCCCAGCAGAAGCAGGAGCGCGGTCAGGGCGGGAAGAAGGAGGCGAATGTGCATGGTCAGGTGGGGGCTCAATATAGGCCGATGTGGGCCGTGTCAAGACAAGATGATGGGTATTCCCAGGGAGGGTCGATTCGCTTCGGGGAGGGTCAGGCCGTGGAAAAGGGCGGCCTCTTCACTCCCGAGGGGGCCGCTTGAACCGCAGCGGTATGGCCCAGGGAGGGTCCGTTCCAGAATCCTTCAGGGAGGCAAGTCTCGGTTCTTGTCCATCCATCACCGGATTGTCGCCGAGGCCGCTCTAAGGAAAGAGGGCCTGCACGCCGATCCTGAGGATCGATTCATGGCGGCAACCGCCCTGTTCTCAGGGGTTCCTTTGGCAACGGGGATGAGAGACTCCTCAGGTGTCGTCCTCTCCGCACGATCGGGTGATGAGGACTGGGAGTCTCACGCAAAATGCGGTTGCCGACCGGAGCGCGGCCTCTAGTTGACGCTGACCACGCGAAGGTCGGGGAAGGCGGTCCGGCTTCGCTGGATGACTTCTTCGTCGAGGGAGAGGATGGGTTCTCCCCGGGTAATCGCCAAGGCGACGTGCACGGCGTCGTAGGCGCGAAGGCGCGCCAGGCGTGCGACGTGCAGGGCCTGGGTGAGGAGGTCCTCGTCGAGGGGGCAGGCAGTGAAGCGCGGACCCCTTACCAGGGCATCGACCATCTCCAGCAGCTCGGGGGGCTCTCCGCGCCGCGTCAGCGGGGCGACCACCCCAATCCGGAATAACTCGGGTACCAGGAAGGGGGCCGAGTCCGGGTGGCTGTGGAACAGCAGTCGGGCCCGATGGTGGTGGGGCTCCGTTGGGGAGATCGCTGCGACGAACACCGAGGCGTCGAGGATCGGCGTCACCTCCGGCCTTCACCGATCAATTCGACGGCATCGAACTCCGTCATCGGTCTCTCGATCCGCGAGAGGCCGCCCAGGAGGGCACGGAAGCTGGCCGTCTCGGCGGGAGTAAGAGGGCGTGGGCCTGAGCAGATGGGCACGAGGCGGACCGCCAGCTCGCCGTCGACGGTGACCACTACGTCCTCGCCCCGAAGGCGCACGGAGCGAACCCCCTCGGGGAGTCGAGCTTTGGCATCGGAGAGGCTGATCAGGATGCTCACATAGACCTTATCGACCAAACCAGTCTGCGAAGACCTTATCGTCAATCACGGACCCTCCCCGGGCAGTCCCAGACCGTTTCGTGGACATCGAAGGGTCGAAGGCCCCTCTGCCCAGGCCGGGGCCGCTGCACTCGATGGAAGAAAGAGCCCCCCCCTCTCACCCCCTCAATCGTCGTCCCCGCCCCGGGACCGGTCCTTGAGAACCCTGCGGATCTCCCGGTTGGATTCCCTCTCCTTCTCGGTGGCCCTCTTGTCGTGGAGCTTCTTCCCCTTGCACAGACCCACCATCAGCTTGGCCACCTGCCCCTTGAAGTAGAGCTTGAGGGGGATGAGGGTGTAGCCTCCCCGCTCCACCTGACCCCCGAGCCTGCCGATCTCCCGGCGGTGCAGGAGGAGCTTGCGAGAGCGGGTGGGGTCATGATTCCAGCGGTTGGCCTGCTCGTAAGTCTGGATGTGGGCGCCGATGAGCCAGGCTTCCCCCCGGTCGATGCGGACATAGGCGTCGGAGAGGTTGGCCTTGCCGGCTCGAAGGGATTTCACCTCCGATCCCTGGAGGACCAGCCCGGCTTCGTGTTCCGACTCGATGAAGTATTCGTGACGAGCCCTGCGGTTGAGGGCGACGAGCTTTTCAGTGGAGAGAGCTGCGGGGCTGCGAGGAGGAGGCACGGGGAAGTTCTCAGGAAAACGGGAGCCCATCCTGCCCCAGGAAGTGTTCGGCGTAAACCCCGCCGCCGGAGCCGAAAGGGAGGGGTAGACTGGATTCTCGCTTGGAAGGGGAGGGGAATGCCGGATCGGAAGAGGGGAGGAGATGTGGGAAGGTTGATGGGATTTTATTGTGATTTCATATAGATATGTGAAGGTTCTGTCTGCGCTTTGTGCGGCAGGGATCGTTCTGTGGGGGCCGATCCTGCCCTCCATGGCCAGTGCGGCTCCTCTCGCTGCCGGTACATCTCCCACCCTGCGGTTTGGGGAAGGGATGGGATACGCCGAGATCGGGAGCCGAAGGCTCTTCGTGGGATGGCGGGGAGGAGGCCCCCGGGCGGGGCAGTGGGGATTCTACGCTGGGGTGGATCATCAGGAGGGGCGCTTCGAGGTGGGGGGAGAGGCGACCCGCCCTCTGGCTCATGGAAAAAGGACCTCCTTGTTTGCCTCACTGCTGGTGGAGGCGACCTTTCGGGGCGTTGGACCGGGTGTGGCCGCCTGGCCGGGGTTGGACCTGGCAGTGGGGTTGGGGCCGGAGCGCCGGGTGACGGTGGATGTGGGGGTGCAGGGAATGGTGGGACTGGAAAAGGACGACGCCCCCATTCGACTGGGGGGGGTGGGGAGGGTAGGGGTGTGCCTGTGGTTGACCCCCGCCGTGGCGGTGGCGGTCCGGGGAAGAGGGGGAATGGAGGGGAGAGGAGGCCCGCCCGGTTGGATGGGGGAGGCGTCGGGGCAACTGGTGTACCGCTGGTGAGAGGGGGACGCCCTGTCCCTCACGGCACGGAGATTTCATTTATGACGGACTATTCGCCGTCAGGCTTGGAAGCACCGGTCAGGGGAGGGGGGGCGTCGTCCCCTTGGGAACGTGGCTTGCGGGGTCGAGGAGACCGGGGTTTCACGGGAGGTTCTCCTCCCTCCGCCGGGGCAGCGACCCGAGGTGTACGAGGCTTGCGGGTCGAGGGCGCCTTGGGGGTGATTCCTCCAGTGGGGGCAGCGGGGTCCAGGGAGCCCTCCACCTTGGAGCGAGGAACCCGGGGGGCCCGGGTCTTCCTGGGGACTGTCGCTTCGGGCGAAGCCCCGGCATCCCTTTCCCCCCGAGGAGAGGAGTTCTCTCTGGGAGTGACGGGAACGGGGGCGTCCCGTCGCTCTTGGGGCCCTTCATCCCGATTCGGTGCTCGGGAATCCTGGCCCTGGGGCCGATTTTCGGAGGGAGAAGGGGGGGCGCGGTCACCGGAGAAGGCGGGCGAGTCATGTCGGAATCCCCCCTCCCTCTCCTCTCCAGGGCGCTGATCGCTCCGGGGCGGGTTTTCGTTCCGATTCTCTTGGGATCGGTTGTCGTTTCTGGGTTCGTTTCCGCCGCGTCCGTCCCGGAATCGGTTGTCGTTTCGGGGCTCGTTGTTTCCGCCGCGTCCGTCTCGGAATCGGTTGTCGTTTCGGGGCTCGTTGTTTCCGCTGCGCCCATCCCGGGGGCGATTGTCGTTCCGGGGCTCGTTGTTTCCGCCGCGTCCGTCTCGGGGGCGATTGTCGTTTCGGGGCTCGTTGTTTCCGCTGCGCCCATCCCGGGGCCGGTTGTCGTTTCGGGGCTGGTTTCCACCCCGCCCATCCTGGGGGCGATTGTCGTTCCGGGGCTCGTTGCTTCCGCCGCGCCCGTCTCGGGATCGGTTGTCGTTTCTGGGTTCGTTCCCACCCCGCCCGTCTCGGGGTCGGTTGTCATTTCGGGGCGGGTTTCCACCCCGCCCATCCCGGGGGCGATTGTCGTTTCGGGGCTCGTTGTTTCCGCTGCGCCTATCCCGGGGGCGATTGTCGTTTCGCTCTGATGACCCGGGCGCTGGCTCCCCACGCTCCAAGGAGCCTTCGTTCTCTTCCCTCGGGGCGCTCCGGTTTTCGGCCTCTTCCGGAGGAGTTCCTTCTGCGCCGGCCTGGATTTCCATCCCTTCCTCCCGTCGCTGCCCCCCTCGACCCCGGCGTCGGCGTCGGCGTCGGCGATTTCCTGATCGGGGGGCCTCTTCTCCAGCACCTCCCCCGTCACCCTGGGGAGAAGCGTCTTCTTCTTCCTCGTCCCCCTCCTCGTCCCCCTCTCCCTCGTCAGAGGGGTCGGGGCCGGCGGCCACCACCTCCAGATCGTCGGAGCGCAGGTCGGTCCGGTCCAGAAGAATGGGGGTGCTTCTCAGGTTGGGGAGGGGCGTTTCCGGGGGAATCGAGGCCCCCTTCACTCGGGAAAGGGCGTACCGGACGGCTTCCTCCACCAGCCTGGTGCCCACTTCCAAGGTCAATCCCACCGACTCCGGTCCCCCCATGGCGTGGGCGGCTCTCAACATGGCATCTCGGGCTGCGGCGGCCAGGGGGGCCACGTCTACTCCCTCCCCTCCTCGCCGGGCAGCGGAAGAAGCGGCCCCGATGGCGGCGTCCCGAATTCCCTGAGGAAGCCCCTCTGAGCCCCCGTGCTTGCGCTTGCGTCGCTGCCGTCTCTTCTGGGATCGGGTCAACGACCGATCCGCGTCACTCCCCGAGGCCTCGCTGGAATCCCCACCCTCCTCGTCCCCGTCCTCGTCTTCCGGATCTCTTTCCTGGGAGAGAAGGCCGGCGGCGGCGAGGTGAGAGGCGGTCTTCTGGGCAAAGGTCTCCTCCTGTCCCTCTTCTCCGGCCCCCTCATCTTGGGGTTCAAGAGCAGCCAGCACTTCTTCGGCCTCTCCTTCTGCAGCCGCTTCTCTCAGGACTCCGGGCGGAGAGGCCTGCCCCTCTCCGGGGCTCCCTCCCCTTCCCTCGTTCCCCTCTCCTCTCCGTCCCCCATCCCTTCGGCCGTCTCGACGCCCTTCGTTCCGTCCCCCTTCATCGTTTCTCCTGCCGTCGCGGGGGCGATCCTTCTCCCTGCCCCGATCATCTCTCCCTTCCCTCGGGCCTTCCTCCCGAGGTCGTTCATCCCTTCCCCTCTCTTCCCTGGGTCGGTCCTTGAAGGAGATGTTCTCCTGGGAGCGGTGCAGCCCGGGCAGACCGGAGATCAGGATGTGGATGTCGAACTCCTTCTCCAGGCGAACCAGATCGTGGCGGCAGGTGTTCTGGATGTGGTCCGCCAGCTCGGGATGGAGATCGATCCGCACCTCGGTCACCTGCCCGGTGGCGGCCCTGGCCTCAACCCGGCGGATGATGCTGTTGGCCACAAAATCCGCCGACGGAATCCTTCCCAATCCCGCGCAGGTGGGGCAATCCCGGTGGGTCCGCAAGGCCAGAGCCTGCTTGAGGCGTTGCCGATTGATCTCGCACAGACCGTTCTCACTGATCCGGCCCACATAGGTACGGGCCTTGTCCAGCTTGAGGGCATCCTTGAGACGCTTTTCCACTTCCCGGTTGTGCTTGGAGGCGGCCATGTCAATGAAGTCCACCACCACCAGTCCCCCCAGGTCCCTGAGCCGCAACTGTCGTGCCACTTCATCGGCAGCTTCCAAATTGGTGCGGAAGGCCGTGTCCTCCTGACTCTTCTCCCGGGTGGAGCGTCCACTGTTGACGTCCACGGAGATGAGGGCCTCGGTGGGTTCGATGAGGATGTAACCCCCCGAAGGCAGGTTCACTCTACGGGCATGGATGGTCTCAATCTGGGCATCCAGGTTGTACCGGCTGAACAGGGGCACCCGGTCCTCGTATCTCACCACCACGCTCTTGGCCCGTGGCATGTGGGCCTTCCAGTATTCGTCGGCCTTCTGGAAGGACTCCTCATCATCAATGATGATCTCGTCGATATCCGCCTGATAGAAGTCCCTCACCATCCTGGTGATCAGATCCCCCTCGGCGTGAAGAAGGGAGGGCACCCTGGCCCCCTCTGCCTGCTTGAGGATGCGCTTCCACGCCCGCATCAGGTTGGCCAGGTCCCGGTTCAGGGCGGTCTTGGTCTGACCGATGCCGGCGGTGCGGATGATGAAGCCGCAGTTCTCGGGCACTTCCAGCTTTTCGGCGGTTTCCTTGAGCTCCTTGCGGTCTTTTTCTTCGGTGATCTTGCGGGAGATCCCCTTCACGTCGTCGTGGGGCATCAGCACCAGGTAGCGACCGGCCAGGGAGACGTAGGTGGTGAGGGCGGCTCCCTTGGTGCCCATCTCGTCGCGGGAGACCTGGACCACCACCGGCTTCCGCCTCCGCATGATCTCCTCAATACGGGGGCGCCCCTCTCCGCTCCAGGGCTCGTGCCAGGCGGCGGGGGCGATATCGTCCAAGGAAAGAAAGCCGTGTCGGTTGGCCCCGAACTCCACAAAGCAGGCGTTCAGGGAGGGCTCGATGTTGACGACGGTGCCCTTGTAGACGTTGCCCTTCAGGAGGGCGCTGGAGGCTTCTTCGACTTCGTACTGCTCAAGGATGCCGTCCTTGACGATGGCCGCCCGCACGTCGTCCTTGCGGGTGGCGTTGATCAACATTTTTCGGGACATGGAGGGAGAGCGCTCGCTCGCCAGCGAGATCCGGTCGCGGGCGCGGCTCCAGCTTCCCCGGTGGGGAGCCCGTCGCCCAGCGCCGATCGCGGCGAATGGTGAGGGGGAACAGGGCCAGGGTCAGGAAGGTCCCAACGCGCAGGCAGGACGGAAGCTTGGGGGAAGGTGAGGGTGAATCTCACAAAAGTCAAGGGGTTGGGTGGCTTTATTTGGGGTATCCCGAGAAGGAAACTCCACCTGTTGCCCTCGTTGGGTCCCTATCTGCCACCCCGGGTGCTCTCTCCTCGGGGAATCTGGAGAATTTCCTCCTTCAGGGGGAGGACGAAGGAGGCATGAGGATCACGCCAGGACACCCGGGCCAGGTCCACCGTGGGATCGATGAGGGGTCTCCCCGGTCGCCCGTTGAGGGAGACCCAGGTGTCGGCCCCGATCTGGGGAACTCCGCGACCCTGCTGGATCTCTTCCTCCCTGAGAAAATGGGCGAACTGGAGGATCAGGTCCGGCTGGGTGGACATCATCTTCACTTGGACCTTGGTGAGGGTGGAGCGGGGATCGACGGTGCGGTGGCGTCCGGTGGCCGGGTCCTCCACTCGAAAGCTGACCCTTCCCACCTTCTCCATCACCATCACCTGCCACGCGAATCGGAACCCGTCTTCAGTCCACAAGACGTTGCCCGGAGCGAGAAAATGTCGCAGGGGGAGGGCCAGTTGGAGGAAGAAGTAAAGAAGCAGCCCCCCTTCAAGAAGCGGATTCCTTGGAGACACCGAGGCGGAAAGGGGTTCCTTCTGAAGCCGTGACGAAGGGGCCCCTCGTCTCAGCCTTCTTGGCCAGTCGGGAGGAAAAAACACCAGGGCAGCCAGCACCATCACCCAGGGAAACATCCCGATGGGGAAGAGGAGCCCGGTCAGGACGTGGAAAACGACGACGGCCATGTAGGCGGGAAGGCGGGTGCGGGGCAGGGAAAGCCAGAGGGGGATGGTCAGATCGAAGGCGGCTCCTCCCCAGCTCAGGGCCCATGGAGCCGCCGGTAGGGAGAGCAGGGGTCCCAGAAAGGGCATCTCCTGGTGGGGAAGGAGCCACAGGCGCAGAGGTTGGGCGTGAACCAGCCAGTCCGGCTGCATCTTGGCCAGGCCGGCAAAGAAGTACACCCCTCCCACCTGAAGTCGCAGGGCCCACAGCATCCAGGCGGGGACCATCCGTCGTTTCAAGGAGGGGTGGCGGCGGGAATCGAAGGAGACCGCTCCCTCAACGGGCATGACCAGCATCAGCCCGCCCAGGAGACATAACAGATAGTAATGATTGAGGTAATTTGTCTTGTCGATGGCCTCGGCATATCCGAACAGGAGCAGCAGGGCGAGGAGAGAGGGCCGGGTCCGCTTCCCCACCATCACCAGGAAGGCCAGGCCCGCCATGGCCCAGAAGTGCAGGTACATCCCCCGGCCCGGCCAGGGGACCACCCACTCCAACCCTGGGTAGTGAAAGAAGAAGGTAGGGGTGAGAAAGAGGTCCTCCACCCATCCATTGAGGAGGAAGCGAACTGTAGAAACCAGCAACAGGGCCCCGTAGCCGATGCGGAAGGCGACCAGAAAGGCGATGTCCTGGGGGCGATACAGCCAGGATGGAGGAGAGAGCATGGGGGAGGGGCGGTGAACCGGAATCAATCCCCGTCGTTCCCGGTAAAGGACACCGTTCCCCCCACCACACCGGCCAGATCCACGGAGAATGTGGACAGGAGGGCAAGAAGGGAGTCGTAGGCGGCCCGAACCGAATCAGGGTCGTCCAGAACGGCATTCTGAAGAGGGGAGGGGATGGCGGCGATGGCCTCTCGGGCGTTGGTGAACTGCTCCTTGAGGGTCTCATCCGCGGCAGGATTGGCGTCGTACACAAACTCGTCCATGCCCCTTCCCACGTTGCCCTTCCAGTCTCCGGTGTAGAGAGAGAGCAGTCCGGCAAGGCTCTCCAACAGGTCCTCCACCGCGTTCCCCGACAAGGAGGCCTCCACCGTCTCTGGCTGGGGAGTGCCGTCGTTGTTGACCCCCAGGGGCTTGCCAAGGCGGGTCTCTGACAGGATCTCCAGCACCGCCACCTGGTGAGTGATGATGGTGTCCATGGCGTCTTTGACGGTGGGGAAGAGGGTCGAGCCCTGGCCGGCGGCGGAGAGCTCCGTGGCGTAAGCCCCGGCTTCAGGATCCCAGGCATCCATCAATGCCTGAGCATTGGCGGCCAGATCCTCCCCCAACGAAATCAGATACTGGCAGCGCCTCTCCGCCCCCTCGCCCGTGAACCCCGCCAGCAGGGTCGAATCGTCCCCGTCTTGCCGCCACAACAGATATTCCAGCACGGGGAATCCCTTGGTGGTGACTCCCATGGCGGCCACCGCAGCAGCGTCCACCGGATCGCTTCCCGACAGCACCGCCTCCACGTTGTCCGCCCGCAAGGGCCAGAAATCGACCGCCGGAATGATGCTCAGGTCATCCGCCGGGCCAAAGGCGAAGGCCTCGCCCTCTTTCCAGGGGGAGCGGGCCTGCCTCCAACCGCTGCGGGCCTCCTCCAGGGTGCCTGAGTCGGGGTGGTCGCAGAGGGAGGCCAGGGCGTCGGGAAGCTCTTGAGAGCGGGTGACCAGCTCGGTCCAGGTGGGCAGGATCACCCCTTCGGTCTCCTCACCGAGGATCTCTCTCAATTCGGCGGTGGGGGAACCTCCCAGGAGGGCAGCGCATCCCCCGGCGACCAGGACCAGGAGGAGCAGACCTCCCCCGGCTTCTCGCCAGGGCACCTCCCTCACAGGGACTCCAGGAAGCGAATCAAGGACTCCCTCTCCTCGGCGGTGAGATTGGCAAAGGCATCCCGTGACGCCTTCCCTTCTCCACCGTGCCAGAGGATCGCTTCGGCAAAGCCCCTGGCCCTGCCGTCGTGGAGGAACAAGGTGTGGCCGTTGACGGTCTCCACCAGGCCGATTCCCCACAAAGGAGGGGTTCGCCATTCCGTCCCCGAAGCCTCGAAGTCGGGGCGCCCATCGGCCAGTTCCTCCCCCATGTCGTGGAGGAGAAGATCGGTGAAAGGACGGATGGTTTGTCCAGAAAGTTCAGGAAAATCAGATATTTCTCCCGTCGTCCACAAAGGGGTGTGACACCCTGCACACCCGGCATCGTAGAACAGGGCCTTTCCTTGCAGCACCGTGGGATCCTCCCAGTCTCGCCGCCCCGGCACGGCCAGAATGTGGCCATAGAGCACCACCGGGTCGAGAACGGTGGCCTCCGCCTCGGGAGAGCCCCCGCTCAAGGCCTCCTGACACTCCGTCTGCCCTTCTGGGCAATTCTCGGCCTGAAACAGATCGGTGGTGATGCCCATGTCCCCCAGGAAGGCCCCCGCCGTCTGCTGATGGAGGTGGGGTTGGTTGGCCTTCCATCCAAATCGCCCCAGGGCGAAGTCCTGAGCCATCGCGTCCCATACCCGATTGGCCCTCCCCGAGATGCCATCCCCATCGGCATCGTCGGGATCCGCCAGGGCCTCCACGTCCTCTTGGGAGATAGCCTCCAGAAGCCCCAATCCCACCATGGCAGGGGCCACTCGGGGGGAGAACATTACGTCTTCGCTCATGGGCCCGAAGGCGAGATTCTCAAATGAATACAGTGGGCTGCGAAGGCTGTACCCTTCTCCATCCCCATATTCACCCGGCACCTCCTCATAGCTCACCTGAGCGGTGCCTTCCCCGGGAACTCCCTCAATTCCCGAGGGGTTGAGCTGCCCGCCATAGACCGGATCCCCCAGGGGGCCGCCGTTGTCGTCTTCCCCGGGGATGGACAGGCGAACGAGCATGGAGGCCATCGCTTCGCCCTCACTCAGGGGGGGTCTGCCCCGGCCGTCCCGCAGGTGACAGCTTGAGCAGGAGGTGGCGTTGAAGGTGGGGCCCAGACCGTCCCTCCCTTCGGTGGACGATGGCGCCATCACCCAGGGGTCGTTGAAGAACGAATTACCGACGAAGAAGTCGCTTTTGTGTTCAGGATCCAGGTTCCGGGCGGAGAAGGTGAAGGCGTTGACCGAGGTGTCAAAGACGGTGGTGTCTCCCCCCGAATACTCCTCCCCCTCCTCCAGTCCGTGGGGGGAGCAGCCGGCCAGGGACAGGCCACAGAGAAGCAGGGGGAGGCGATGGAAGGGGATCATGAGGCTCCCATGCTACTGAACATTGAGGGTGAGGCCCAGGAGGGTGGCGGCATCCACCAAGGAGGCGGTGACCACATCCAGGTCGTCAATGACGGCGGAAACTCTCTCTCGGCCTTCGGGATTGTCGCCGGAGATTTCCTGGTCGAAGGGGGCCTGAATGGCCTCGGCATCGGCCAAGGTGGCTTCCAACTCGGCATTCAGCCGGTCGCCCAGGCTGGAATCCCAGTGGGTCACCACTTCAGAGAGGGAGGGTCCTGAGACCGTGGTCCCGTCGAGGCGCAAGTAACTCCCCCGATAGACGTTGATGAGACCCTTCACATCCCCCACCACGTCCCGATGGGTGTTGTCGGAGAAGCAGGAGTGCTCGTCTTCCTGAAGCTGGGTTTCATAGGCCACCCGCAGGCGCTCCCCCGCCAGTTCGACTCCGCTCAGACTGCCCATTCCGGTCATCAACAGCCCCACCGCCTCTTCAGGGGTCAGCGCCAGGAAGGTCTCCTGGTAGGAGCCTCCTCCCGCTGTCCACTCCTCCACCAGGGAGGTGAGGTGAGCCACCAGGAGATCCCCCACCGTGGTCAGATAGATCCCTCGGCGCTCGGGGTTGGAGGCGGTACCGCTGCCGTCGGTGACGTAATCGGTGTAGGGGCGGTTTCCCGGCCCCTCGGCGTTGAGGTCCTGCCCCCACAGGAGAAATTCGATGGCGTGATAGCCGGTGGCCACCGCCTCCTCTCCCCCTTCCACCCCGGTGGGCTGGTTGAGGGACTGGAGGATCTCGGCGCTCAGATCGGGGTGCTCTTCAGGGTGATTGATGATGCCGGCCTCGGGATCGTCCACGACGTAATCGACATACGCCTCGTTCATCGGCCATGAATTGATGAGCCCCTCAGGACCATCCTCATCGTCGATGGGACCTCCGTAGAAGCGATAGGCTTCGGTCTGAAGGTAGGGTTCACGGGAATCCAGCCACGCCTGCTTTGCGGCCTGAAGGGTGGTTTCCGAGGGGGAGTCTACAAAGGCATGCAGGGCAGCCTGCAGCTCCACCGCCAGGGCCAGGGAATCCTCATAGCTGGCCAGGACGAGATCCGCGTAACCGGCTGGAATTTCTGACAGATCCACATCATGGGTCTCGGCAGTGCATCCCATGGCCAACAAGGGGAGGAGACCCGAGATGGGAAGGATGCGGCGGGGAGGGGGCAGGAGGAAGGAAGTGACGGTGGCCATGAAGGAGGGTCCTTGTCCGCCTGGTGAAGGAGGGAAGTCGAGGGAGTTGACGTGATATTGAATGTCAATATCAAGATGAGGAGGGATCTATCCTCACACCAGGAGCGTGTCAAGGGGAGGCGAGGCATTGGGGCGGAGTGGGTGCTGCCGGCAGGCTCGGGATTGCAGAAGCGCAAAGAGGACCAGGGACCAGAAGCAGGTCAGCGCTCTGGGGCGTCTCCCCGGTCCAGGACTTCCACAGGGGCCCTCACCCGGTGCAGAGCTCCAGATGGAAATCGACGGTGAGAACCCGGCATTCCTGCACGGTGACGGTGGTGTCTTCTTCCGGAAAGCAGTCCGACGAATCGGTGGCGGTGAACGTCCAGGAGCCGGTGTGGAGGTCCACGCCATAGAAGCCGTTCTCGTCCGCTACCGTCTCGATGAAGGTCTCGGATCCGGTTTCCCAAAAGGAGATCCGGGCCCCCGGGGAGGGATCCCCTCCCGCCTGGTCGGCGTAGACCACCCCTTCCACACGTCCTTCGTCGGGCTGGCATTCCTCCTGGGGTTCCCCGGCACAGGCGAGGAGGAGGCTGGAGAGGAGGAACGCACCAGAGAGGGGTGGGATCGAGGGGGCCATGGCTGCTCCTGAGAGGTGCAGGAGAAGATATACACAGATCAAGGCACAGGTGCAGGCGCGTCCACGGGCGAGGGATGGACGGGTTGGGGATCAGGCACCGAGCCCCCCAGGCGTTTCAACAGCTTCCGCGCTTCCTCCGCCTCTTCCCGATTCCAATAGGGGTTGCGGGCCAGGGCCGTCTCCAGCCCCCGGCGAGCCTCCCGGGAGCGACCCTGGGAGGCAGCGATGGCGGCCTGATGGTAGAGGAGGCGGGAGTCGGGAGTTCCCAGGGTTCTTCCTTTTTCAGCGGCCTGGGAGGCTCTATGGAAGTCTCCCAGGCGGAACCGGGCCCAGGCCAGGGCGTCCAGGGTGATGAGATCGTCTCGTTGACGCGCCTCCGACTCCGCCAGGGCCAGGGCCAGGGAGGGGTTCCGGTTTCGGGTCGCCAGGAACAGGGCCAGGCAACGGGGATCGTGGAGACGTCCCAGGCGTTCGGCTTCGGTAAACGCCTGTTCTGCCTCGGCTTTTTTACCCTGCGCCAGATACACCTCTCCCAGGGTCCAGGCCTGCTCGGGCAGGGGCCTCCCCTTCAGCGCCCTCTTCAGTACCGATTCCGCTTCCTCCCACCTTTCCAGGGAGGACAGCACCTTGCCCGCTCCTCCCAGGGCCATGGGGTATTCAGGGACCAGGGCCAGCGCCTCGTGCCAGGCCCGCAGCGCTCCGGAACGGTCGCCAGCGTGGGCGCGCATCTCCCCCAGGGAGGTGAGGGCCCAGGCCAGGGGCTCGGGATCGGTGGGGGTGCCGGCGGAAACGGCCATCTCCCCGAGTTCCAAGGCTCCGGGAAGATCCCCGGTCACCCATCGGGTGTAGCTGGCGCGAACGTAGGAGGGAAGCCCCGGCGCCAGATCCACCATCCTCTGCCAGGCCTCCCCACACCCCCGATATTCCCCCAGTTCACACAGGGCATCTCCCAAGAGGGCCCAGGCAGAGGGGTTCTTGGGGTCGGAGACGGTGAGCCCCTGGGCGGTGTCCCGGGCGGCGGCGAACCGATGCTGTTGCATCTGTGCCCCCGCTTGCAGGAGGAGGGCGTCTCGATCTCCCGGGGAGGAGGAAAGGGCGATGCGAGAAGCGGCCTCCACCTGCAGCCACACCCCGGGATCAAATGACTCCCGGGCAGCCTTCTCCAAGGCGTGGCCCAGAGCAACAGCGGTCCCTGCTGAGGGGGACCGAGCCATCTCCCTTTGCAACATTTTGATTTTGCTTGATAATTCTTCACTTGCGGTCACATCAGACAGCAGCAGGACCACATCGGGGGAGGCGTCCCGGGGGAGGAGGATCCGGGCATCCGCCTCAGGAGGTTCCGGGGAAGAAGGCTCCCGGCAACCTCCCCAGACCGAAAGGGCCAGTGCCCACGTCAATGCCGCCCTTGCCCACATCATCCATGCCCTCACCAGGCCCCCCATGGGAAGGCCAGAACGATGAAGGGGCCCCGTTCGGAGGCTCTCACCTCCAGACGGGACCCCGAATCATCCCGAACCCCTCTTCGTTCAAGAGAGGCTCAGACCCCGATCACATGCCCCAGTCAAAGCCAGAGTGAGGAGTGGCAACGAAGGGGAAGGTGGTCATGAGGGCCACATCGTTGGAGTTCACCGAGTCTCCCAGGAGGGAGGCGATGACCGGCTCGGTGCCCACGACCCCGAAGTCGTCGGCCAGAAGACCGCACACCACCTGCTCGGCGATGTCCACCACGTCATCTTCCAGGCGGCGGCCGTTGGGGAAGCCCCCCACGTCTCCACCGATGACCCCGTAGGTGCTGAATCCCGCGTCTCCCATGGCCACCGGCTCGATGGCCACGTTGAGGCGGAGCATTTCCGAGGCCACGATGCCCGCCGGCTGGTTCAGCCCGGGAACGCCGAGGAGGAAGATGGTCACCAGATCGGTGCGGCCCGAGGTCACGCAGTCGGCCCCCAGGGGGGCGATGAGGCCGGAGGGCCCATAGAGGAGGTTGATGGCGGCGGCCAGTTCGGGATCGGTGATCCGACTCAGGTCCACGGTGGTGCCATCCTGATCGGGGCGGATGGCGTTGAAGGCGTCCTTCTGCTCCAAAGCCACCACCGCTTCGTTCACCAGGGGGTTGCCCAGGCGTCCCACCTGCACCTGGGGACCGCTGTAGGTCCGGGTGCCGTTGGCGTTCATGGTGGTGGTGCGGCTGCGGGTGGAGGTGGTCCAGAAGCCCAGGACCTCCTCGGAGGTGGTCAGCTTGTCCAGGCCATCGGTGGTGAGATCCTCAATGGGAATCTCCATGGCCATGGTGAAGCAGTTCAGCCCTTCCAGGCCGTCGTAGCCGGGGGAACGAAGCTGCACGGTGTCGAAGATGGCGCCCAGGTCCACGTAGAAGGGGTCATCCCGGGGGCCGGCAAACACCCTCCAGCCGTTGGGGAGGGTGTAGGTGGCGTCCTCGGCCAGGGATTCGTAGTCAGGGGTGGTGAAGTCCCCAGGATAAGCCGGGGGGACCTTCAGGGAATTGGTGTTGAGCTTGGTCTCCACACCCACATCATCCACCCAATACACATCAAAGGTCTGGCGACGGTTGTAGGTGGCGTCGGAGAGGGAGCTGACCGGACCGGTGAAGTTCAGGAAGGTGTTGTCGTTCAACACCTGGGTGCGGAAACGGAAGCGGATGCCGCCGTCGGCAAAGGAGTCCCCGTCACTGTCCACCCACATGTTGTAGCGGGCGGCGGTATCCATGAAGTACCAGTTGGGGCCCGCCTGGGGGAGCATTCCCGGGAAGTAGTTCATCACCAGCACCACCCGGTCCGGATCCTCGGGGCTGACGAAGGCGTAGAGGTCGGTCGGGTCGATGGCCGGATCCGAAGAAATCACCGGAGCTTCCCGGTGGCTGGAGGCCTCCGCCCCAGAGATCAGCCCCAAAAGGGCGGCAGCAGTGGTCGCACTCAAACAGGCGGCCTTCAATCCTTTGCTATGGAACATTCGCGTCTTCCTCCTCGCGGGCGGTGGATCCGCCACGGTTCAGGTACCGATCCTGGGGCCCAGGAACACCCGGGCGGAAGCGCGAACAGGAATGCGCTCTTGCCCGGATGACCTGGAGTCTCTCACTCGATGGAGGGTACGTAAAGGGGATGTGCGGTGGATCGTCGCAGGGAGGAATTTTTTCGTTCTTCCCCATCAAGGGTCAGAGAGGGCAGTTGTCGTTGTCCATCCCCGGGGTACCCCGATCTCCGTCCCCGTAGGTGGAGACGGCAGAGCACCATAGGGTGCCGTTGTCGTTGAGATCCGCATCCCAGAAGTCGCTGTCCAGGGACAAAGAGGCGCCCGGCTGATCGGGGAAGTCCACCCCGTTGTCATAGGAAACAGCGTCGAGGAGGGTGCCGTCGGAGAGGGACACTTCCAGGTCGTCGGCGTTGTCCCCGTTGTTGAAGTCGGAGGGATAGGCGTAGTCCACAGGGACCCCACCGTTCATGTCCATGTCCCCATTGCGAGCCAGGACCACCCATCCCCCTGGGGGGACCAGCAGGGATCCTTCGATCTCGAAAACGTCGCCGTGATAATCACGCACCGTCAGGCCCCCCAGTTCCAGGGTCAGCGCCGAGACGTTGGCCAACTCAAACCACTCTCCCTGGGTGTCGTCTACCGCCTGGGGATCCTTCATGATCTCGCTGATGACCAGATCCCCGGGCAGGGGGGTGACTGGACACTCCTCGTCGACCTCGCCACTGCAGTTGTTGTCCGCTCCATCCCCGCAGGCTTCCTCGGCTCCTGGGGAGATGGTGGGGTCCCCGTCGTCGCAGTCCTCGCCAGCGGCATATCCGTCCAGATCCCCATCAAGGTCCATGGCATCGCAGGAATCGTTGTCGCCGCCAGGAGTCCCTCTCCCTCCCGACCCGTAGGGGGTGCTGGGAGAGCACCAGGAGGAGGAGTCATCGTTGCCGTACACATCGCTCACCGAGGGCTCCAACGACAGGGATGCGCTCTCCGACAGGGGCCAGGATCCCTCCCACATCACCTCATCAATGACGTGATCCCAGGCGGATTCAACCCTCAGCACATCGCTCACGTCATCCAGGATCATGGCGTCCCCGTATACAAAATCGGGAGAAACACCCCCGTTGACCGAGGCGTCACCCGAAGCCGCGAACACCACCGCCGTCCCCGAAGGAACCAGCAGGGGCCCCACCACCTCGATCATCTCGCCTCCGTCGTCCTCAATGCACACCCCCTCCAGGTCCAGGGTGTAGGTGGTGAGGTTTCGCAGTTCGAACCACTCACCGACGGGGCCAACGGTGGAGCCGGTCATGATTTCAGTGATGAGCAGCTCCCCCTCGTCGGGAGAGAAGGCGCACCCATCGTCTACGACACCGTTGCAGTCCTGATCCACCCCGTCATCGCAGAGGTCGAAGGCCCCAGGCTCGATGGTGGGGTCTCCGTCGTCGCAGTCGGCGGGGGTCAGGGAGCCATCCCCGTCTTCATCCGCAGGGGTGCTCCCGCAGGAGTCATTGCTCCCCCCCGGAGTGCCCAAATCCCCATCCCCGAAGGAAGAGATGGCGGCGCACCAGTTTTCTGCCCAATCATTGGCAGAGGCAGAAATCATTAGTGGATCCAGGGACATGGAGGCACCGGTCGGATCGGGAAATCCTCCTGCTGGGACTCCCAGCCCGTCGTAGTCCACCCGGTCGATGATCACGCCGTCGAGGGTGGAAAGTTCCAGGTAGTCGGCGCCGTTGTCCAGGAGGAAGGCCCCGCCGTAGGCCACGTCCACCGGCGCTCCTCCGTTGGTGGCGGTCCCGCTGTCGCGCCCGAAGACCAGGAAGCCTCCTGGGGCCAGGGGAAGGGAAAAATCCAAGGTGAGTCCCCCCGACTCGCTGAAAACCTTCATTCCATTGAGATCCAGGGTGGTGAGGGTGGGGTTGTACAACTCGAACCACTCCCCGCTGCCGTCGCTCACCGCCTCGGGGTTCTGGAAGATCTCGGTGATGACCAGGGAGCCGGGCCCCAGTCCCACCGGACAGTCCTCGTCGATACCCCCCTCGCAATCGTTATCGACCCCATCTCCGCAGGACTCGCCGGCGCCGGGATTCACCGTGGGATCGGAATCGTTGCAGTCCACGTCGTCGTTGAAGCCGTCCTCATCGGCGTCTGTGGGGGCTGGAGTGGTGTCGTCGTCGGGGGCGGTGGTGTCGTCGTCGGGGGGCACGGTGGTGTCATCATCGGCGACAGTAGAGTCGTCATCCCCGGTGGTGTCGTCATCCGGCGGGGTGGTGTCGTCGTCCGGCGGGGTGGTGTCGTCATCCGGCGGGGTGGTGTCGTCGTCCGGCGGGGTGGTGTCGTCATCCGGCGGGGTGGTGTCGTCATCCGGCGGAGTGGTGTCGTCGTCCGTCGTGGCGTCATCGTCGGTGGTGGCGTCATCGTCGGTGGCGCTGTCGTCGTCGTCCCCTTCGGTGCAGCCGGTGAGGGGGGAGAACCCCAGGAGCCCGCAGGCCAGCCACAGGGGAAGAGAGGGGAAAAGGCGCAAGGCATCCTCCGAGCGGAGCGACACGGCGGCTCCGGGTCAAGACAGTGAATCCCAGCAGGGGTACGTGGCAAGGGGCGTTCCAGATCGGGCTTCTCTTTTCGGCTGAAGAGGCGTTCTGAGTGCCCACCGTCCTTCGGCTGGGATAAAGTACCACGCCTCTCGGAGATGGCTACTTCATGAGACTTCTGCCCTGCCTCCTTCTCCTCCCTCTCTCCTCCCTGCCCTTCCTGGGATGCGACGGGAGCGCCGGTGTCGATGACGATTCTGCGGGGGACGACGATGCGGCCTCCTCCCAGACCCTGGTGGACGAGGTTCCTTCCGCCCTGCGGTCCGCCCCCATGGAGGTGGGTATCTACCTTCCCCCCGGTTATGACGACGCCACCGAGCCCTGGCCGGTGGTGTATCTGCTCCACGGGGATGGGGGAGACGCCGAGTTCTGGTTCGAGGACCAGAGCGGGGAGGGAACCACCATGCCGGAGGTGGCCGACGCCGCCATCGCCTCGGGGGCCATGCCGGGGGCGGTCATCGTCACCCCCAACGGTTCCTTCGATCCCCAGGAGCTCCCTGGGGACTGGACCACCATGGACTACTTCAAGCCCGGGGCCTGGTACTCCGACTCGGAGCTGACCGGTCCCTACGAGTCCATCATCATCGGCGAGGTGATGCCTTTCATCGAGGCCAACTACAACGTGACCCGGGACGCCGCTCACCGGGGCCTCATCGGACACTCCATGGGGGGATACGGAACGCTGAGATACGCCATGCACTACGGGTCCTCCCTGTGGGCGGCGGCCTGCGCCATGAGCCCCATGGCCGACGAGTACGTGCTGACCCTGTCGGGCCCCTCGGTGGCGGCGGAGAATGAGGGCCTGTCAATACCGGTGCCCGGGGAGGGCAAGAGCTTCACCAACCTGTACTACACCTTTGCCGCTGCCTGGTCTCCCAACCCGGACTTCGCTCCCTGGTACATCGACCATGTGGTCAATTGGAGCGAGGAGAGCCTCCCCATCATCCAGACGGTGTTCGATCGCTGGCTGGTTCACGACCCGGTGACCATGCTGGCGGATCCCACCTATCTACAGAATCTTCAGTCCATCCCTCTCCGCCTGGATGTGGGGGATCACGATGAATATTATTTCCACCTGATGGTAAACAATTTCGATATCGCCTTGACCGATGCCGGTGTCGAGCATGAAACCGTGGTGTTTGAGGGGACCCACTCCAACAAGCTGTTTACTCGACTGGCGGACAATCTGCCTTGGATTGTCAATCAGTTGTAGGGCGCTGCTGCATGGAAGTGTGGGAATGTCGAGGCACCGCCTCCGTTCCTGACCGATGGGTGGGGGCTCTGCCGATTGAGAGTCTCACGCAAAATGCTGTTGCACGACCGGATCGCGGCGTCACGGGTCCT
>CAYRTW010000047.1:0-28968 GCA_964426935.1 uncultured Rickettsiales bacterium | reverse complement strand
TCGCCGTCGGCTGGTCACCGGCGTCGGCGGAAAAACTCCTCCGCGCTCCTGAACGCCACCGCTCCTATCTGCCTCCCCCCGGCAAAGGGCCTGCTGATCGTCAGCTGGACTACTGGTTTCTTCACCCCGGTCTCAAGGGGGATGAGCCCCGGGTGATTCTGGGAGGGGAGGGGCTGTCGGATCACCTGCCGGTGGTCACCGAGTTTCTGGTGAGCTGATCCTTCCTGGAAGCGGATTGGAAGCTGAGGTCCAGCAGGGCAGGGAGTTGGTGGAGGGTGTCGATGGCATGATCGGCACCCGCCTCGCGAAGCTCCTGTGTCGAGTAGGAAGCCGCCCCGACCCCGATGGCCTGGAATCCGGCCTCCCGAGCTGCCATCACATCAAGAGGAGTGTCGCCAATCACCCAGGTCTCCTTCCGAGAAAAGTCGCGTCCGTAGTGGATGCGCGCCTTCTCCCACCCCCTCTCCAGGAGCCTCCAGCGCTCCAGGTGATCGCTGCCATACCCTCCCACCGGGAAATAATGGTCCATCCCCGCCCGCCGCAGCTTGATGAAGGCCCCGCCTTCCACGTTGCCGGTGCCCAGGGCCAGGGCCACTCCGGGGGTTCGGTGGAGCAGATCCAGGCACTCCATCGCTCCTGGCATGTGTCGAAAGAGGGAGCCCTTCGCCAGTTCCTCAGCCAGAATCTCTTGGTAGACATTGAGGATTTCGGTCATGAGGGTCGGGGACGGCGGGCGAAGTCCCAGGCGCAAAAAGGCATCGTGAAGGATGGCGGGATCGGTGCGCCCATGACAGGGGACACCCTCCATGGCGTGGGCAAAGCCGCACACCCGCTCCAGGGCCAGATCAAGGGACCGGGAACCGGCGCCACCACTGAGCATCAGGGTACCGTCGATGTCGAAAAGGAGGAGGGGCATGGGGATCTCGGGAAAGGTCGCAGGGACGGGAGAGGATAGCCGATGGAGAAGCGGATCCCATCTCCCCACGCGGCGGATTCCCGTTGCTCTCCCCAGAGGGGATAGTTCCCCTACGGTGATTCCTCCCCCGGGCGCAGACGGATACAATCGGCCGGCCGTCGAGCGGCGCCTGGAAGGAGATTCCTCTGTCCCCCTCAGCCGAATCCTGGCCGGCGAATTCCGTTGCCAACCAGGTCCGTCGACATCCGCGCCTGGTGGCTGCCGTTCTGGCCGTCGTGCTTCTTGCAGTCAGCCTGCCCGGCTTTCTGTCCGCCCGAGAAGAGCAGGCCTGGGCGTCCGCCCACGAAACTCCCACTCCGGCCTCCCTGGAGAGCGTCCTGGACGGATCGGCTTTGGGAGAGTCTTCCAAAGGGTACTTCAGCGTGTCCGCCCGGTCCCTTCCCGAAGTGACCGCCCGCGCCAGCCGGGCTGGGGAAAGGAGGGAGCCCCGTCCCCTGCCCTACCTGCCGGTCGCCTCTCCCAAGGGGAAAAAGGGAAAGGCCGTGGCGGTGGTGAAATTTCCTGAGGAGGCCTCCCCCTCGGGGAGCAAGGCGGAGGTGAGAGAGTTCCTGGTGGTGGTGGAAAAGGGAGCGCGCCTCCCCGCCGACGCGGTCCAGGCTTTTTCCGCCGCCGATTCCAAGGTCTCCTGGCAGGATCTTCCCGTCTTTCTGGAGGGCCCCCCCAGCGCCAGAGATGCGTGGCGCCGCACTGTCCTGTTTGCCCTCCTGCTCACCCTTTCCGCTCTAGCTCTCCTGGGGGTGCTGGTGGATCGGCGAAGGTCTGATCCGGAATCGTCCTCATGACCAGGGGCCATCGCCCACTTCGCATGGGGAAATGCCCATGTCCATCCTTTCATCCTCCTCTGGAGCATCGATGAACCGTGCCGCAGTGCTTCTTCTTTCCTCAGCAGCGCTGTTGATTTCCCCCTCTCTTCGGGCCGAAGTCCCCCTGCCGGTTTTTCCTGAATGTGGGATTCCTGATCGCCCTGACCTCTGTCCCAACGACCTGGGCACCAGTTGGAACTTCCTTTCCTACGTTCCCGTCGATTGGCAGTCCCACGTTCGTCCCGAGGAGATCGCCATCGGCGCCGGGATGGCCGCCGATCTGACCTTTCGGGACACCACCGGGGTCTTCGACGTCGTCATTGCGTTCACCGATTCGGGAACCCGCTGGGGAGAGGAGAACGTGCGGCGAAAGCACTGGCTCAGCCGGGGAGAATTGCCTCTTCCCCAGGCGGCGGATGGCTCCACCTCGGAAGGGGAAGACCCCTGGGATCTGAACGGGGATGGGGTGTTCAACATGGAGGACTGGGAGGAGGACGTGCGGGTAGATGCCGCTTCCGGATCGGACACTGACGCCTGGCAGGTGGTGGATGGGGGGGATCTCATCGCCACCTTCTCCGACGGCATCGACGACGACGGGAACGGTTTCGTGGATGACATCTCCGGCTGGGATTTCATGTGGAACGATAACGACCCCTACGACGAAACCCATTTCAACCACGGGTATTGGGAGGAGAGGGAGGCGGCGGCGGAAGGGGGAGATGGCGGGTCCTTGGGGGTCTGCCCCAACTGCGGAATCCTGCCTCTGAGGGTCTCCGACTCCTTCGTGGGCGACGTCAATCATTTTGCGTCGGCCCTTCTTTACGCCACCGACCAGGGGGCCCTGGTCGTCAACTGCGCCCTCGGTGGTCTGACCCACTCTGCCTATGCCAAGGAGGCCATGGACTACGCCTTCCAAAGGGGGGTTCTGGTGATCGGCTCCGCTGCCGATGAGACCTCCTATCACCTCAATTTTCCTGGGGGAAATGCCCGAGCCCTCTACACCAATGACATCCGTCCCAACGACAACGAGCCAGCCACCGCTTCGTCTTTCCTCCAGTTCGCCAATGGCACCAACTTTGGACCCCGAGTGGACGTGGCGGGGCCGGCCATTGGTGCCTCCAGTCGTGCCACGGCGGTGACGGCGGGGGTCCTGGGCCTGGTCCAATCGGTTTCACGCTGGGGGACCGAGGACATTCCCCCTCTGGAACCTCCCCTGACTGCCGCCGAGGCCTATCAGATCCTCCGCATGACCACCGACGATATTGACGTGGCCGAGAGCCGGGGGGAGGGAGCCGATCCCGAGATGTATCCCTCCCAACCGGGCTTTGATCGTTATTTCGGGTACGGAAGGGTGAATGCCCGACGGGCGGTGGACGCGGTGCTCCAGAGGCGGATCCCCCCGGTGGCCGATCTCACCGCCCCGGAGTGGTATGCCTACCTGGATCCCTCTCGCACCGGTCCCATCGACATCCTGGGAACCCTCTCCGCCAGCCGGTCCTCCTCCTACTCCTTCGTGGCGGAATACGCGGTGGGAGAGGAGCCCCTGGAGGAGGAATATGTTCAGTTCGCGGCGGAATCGGGGTTGACCGGAGCCAGGGAGGGAGTGATCGCCTCCTTTGACCCCGCCAGCATCCCCAGCGAACGGTTTGACCCTTCCGCACCCCTCCCTTCCATTACCAAGGAGATGGACAACGTGACCCGGGCGGACAGGGTGTTTCAGTACACCCTCACCCTGAGGGTCACCGTGACCGACGCCGAGGGGAACCGGGGGGAGGCCAGGAGGGCGGTGTTCTTCCGCCGGGACGATGGAGTTTTGCCGGGATTCCCTTTGAATCTGGGCAGTTCTGCTGAATCCTCCCCCAAATTGGCAGACCTGGATGGAGTGCCCGGGTTTGAGATCATCCAGGCCACCACCGACGGTCGGGTCCACCTTCTGAACTCTGCTGGGGAAGAACTTCCCGGATGGCCGGTGATGGTGGAGCACATCGAGGGGGCAGACCCCCAGGATCCCGCACATCACCTGGATTCCCCGGCTTTTCAGAGCGGAGAGATGACCACCGACGTTCGCGAAGCCATCATCGCCACCCCGGCTGTGGGAGACATCACCGGGGACGGCTCCCCAGAAATCGTGGTGGCCACTCTGGGGGGCAGGCTGTGGGCTTGGGACGTGACCGGAGGGGCGGTGCCGGGGTTTCCCGTCTCCATGAGCTCCGTCGGTCTGGCCGAGACCACCTCCCCGGAAAACTTCTTCGACAAGGGCTTTTTCGCCTCCCCCGCCCTGGGGGATCTGGACGAAGACGGGGTGACCGACCTCGTTGCTGCGGGTCTGGACGGCAAGGTATACGCCTTCGCGGGGACGGGACAGGAGATCGCCGGTTGGCCGGTGACCCTGCGTTACGATCCCGAGGGGCAGACTGGCCAGGGCAATCGCATCGTGTCCTCCCCTGCCCTGGGGGACATCGACGGAGATGGGCACTTGGACGTGGTGGTGGGGTCCAACCAGTCCATCAACATCAGCTACACCCCCCTGTTCGCCATCCATCACGACGGTAACGACCACCAGGGCGGTCCCTTTCTTTCCGGCTGGCCGGTCATCAACGGGGCCCTCTACACCAACACCCTGCCCTATGTGGGGGAAGGGACGCCCTCGTCTCCCGCCCTGGCCGATATCGATGGGGACGGGGTTGCCGAAGTCTTCGCCTCGGCGGTTTCCGATCCAGGCAAGGTGTACTTCGGGGATGGAACCTTGATGGGGCCTCTGGGCTACCTGACCGATGACTGGGGCCATCAAAGCAACGCCCGAGAAGAGGTCGCCATCATCTTCGTCAACTCCGGCTCCTTCGGAGACATGAACGGGGATGGCCGCCCCGAACTTCTGGACGGGACGGTCGGAGTGGGCTACGTCGCCGGCCTGGCGGCAGACTGGAAGAGGGAAGAGTTCGACCACATGCTCAACGCCTGGGACATGGTCCTCCCCACCGAAGGAAGAATCGTCTTCAACACCCTGGACGCCTTTCCCCAGCAGGTGGAGGACCTGCAATTCTTCATGAATCCCGCCATCGCCGACCTCTCCGGGGATGGGAAGCCCGAAGCGATCTCCGGCTCGGGCGGCTGGGTGCTGCACGCCTTCGACGGAGAAGGCAAGGAGCCCGAGGGATGGCCCAAGTTCACCGGCCAGTGGTTGCTGGGAAGCCCGGCGGTAGGGGACCTGAACGGAGATGGGTACCTGGAAGTGGTTTCCGGCTCCCGGGGGGGCCTGCTCTTCGCCTGGGAGACAGCAGGCCGAGCCGACCAGAAGGTGGAATGGGCCTCCTTCCACCACGACAACGCCAACACCGGAAACTACGCCACACCCTTGGAAACCCAGGAAGGTCCTCCGGTGGAAGGGGGCGATGACGACGACTCGGCGGGGGACGATGACGACGTCGAAGGGGGCTGCCAATGCAGGAACGGGGGACAGAAAGAGCCGTCAAGGACAGCATGGATTCTGGTTTTGGCTTGGGGAATCTCCCGAAGAAGGCCGCCGGTTTCAAGACGATAGCCCCCTGCCTGCGTTCCCCTGAACGCTGCGATCCTTCTCCCCGGTGGACCATGGGGATGACCGTTCTTCGGCGGTCCACCGTCCCCGTCACCGCCGCCGCCCGCGATTCCACGCCCCAGAACGACGAAAGCGGCGACCCCCGCGATCTCTCGCGCGAATCACCGCTTCCGAAGTTGAGACGACACTCCCTGGCCAGTTTCCTCGGCTTCCACGACGACAAACATAGAAGCGGGCCACCACCGGAACTCAGGCAATCCACAAGAGACTTCCCAAGATCACAGCGACATCCACGCACCACACCCCGTCGCGCGAAAGCACGATACCACTCGCCCTTTGACTGCCCGATTCCTCAGCCTCCTTCGGAGGTTCTCGTTCGGCAAGGAACGCACGGACTCGCCACTTCAAGGTTTCCCTCGTCGCAACAATTCGGTGCGCCTTTCAACCGCAGCCTCCCACCAGACCTGGAGCCTGTTTCCCATCGCAACGCGATGAATCCCAAGTCAGGTCCCATGCTCAGCATGCGGGGAAGATTGATGATGAACTCTGGAGTCTATCCCCCATCCCGTAGCGGCGCATGGCTTTACCGCCTCGTCTTCGGCTTTTCCCCTCTCGGAGGGGCCCTTGACGCGTTCCGGGATGAAGGTTCTTCCGACAGTTTCCCGCCGGACACACACCTCCTCTGCCCTTGTCATCTCTTCCTCAAAGACACATTCCTGGCCGCCGACACTTGCGACCTCAACGCCATCAACACCACAGCGTAAAAGCCTCCATGTGCCTCCCTTGGGGTTCCGCCAGAAGGGTCCCTTCAGCGCTACCGTCTCCGGCAAGTTCGGGCCTTCCGGCCCCGCTCTGCTGGTCGCCCAGGTACAGGCAACTCCCCAATGTTCTCCTGTGCAGCCGTGTCTCCACGGATGAACCCGATGAACTTCGGGATCGCTACCCATTCCCGCCCGCTGCACCATGTCCGTTTCCGCTCACAAGCGGATGGGAAAGAGCCAACCCCGCCCCGACGATGGGTCACATCATCGAAACGGCATCTGTCCTCCACCACCGCACCTGTGGTCGCCCACGGCCATGAAGCACCGGAAACGGCGCCCGTACAGTGGAATCGCTTGCCCCATCGTGTTGCCACAGAGGGTCTGCGCCTTCCTGCGTGTCGGGGATGCCACTCCTCGACTCGACACCGCCCCTGCCGTTTTTACGACTTCGGCGGCCTGCACCTGCTCGGATTTCCTCGGCATTGTTTCAGCCGAGCGCGCTCATGGGATTCCCTTTCCCTTCGAAGCCTTCCTCCTCCCGATGAACCCGCCTCAAGCCCACCCAGCGCTTTCGCTCTGGCTGGATGCCTGTCTCGTCTCTCCTCGTCCGTCCGTCCTCATCCAACAGGGAAACCCTCTCAGAGAATTCGGAGAACCTCACCGGCCGCCCGGTGAAACCGCAGTCCAATCACTTGGGCCACGGCGAGAATGCGAGCCCGCCTTTCGGCTGGCGCTCCCTTCTTGACGTTTCCTGCGAAGCTGCGACCGGGCGCATCCTTGCGAATGCTCCCGTTGTTGTGGTCGCTGGAACTCTCAGACCCTCCTCTTTCGAGAAGAGGCATCGGCTCCACAAGCCTTTCAGTCCGCCTTCAAGGGTTTTCGTATCTGTGGGAAGCCGGGGATCCGAGGTGCAAGCACCTCCTCGCCCGTTCTCCCACCATCGGGAAGCCGTCCCCGCCCTGGCGAGTGTTTCATCGCGTCCGGGGGGCATTGCTCCCTTGGGATTCGTCCCGCCGCTCGCCCATGGGAGATTTCTCTCTTCCGGGTCCGCCACCAGCTTCCCGGGGTACCGGGGGCTGGCTTCTGGGACAGGACCTGTAACTGACACCCCTTCCCCGTTTGGGGACGAGGGGCCAATCCGTCGGTCAGGAATCAATCAGTCAAAGTGTCAAAGAGCGTCGCAACTCACGAGCGAGAAGGTAATCGCCCTCCCCAAACCCCGCAATGGAGGTTCCTGACCGGTCCTGGGGCTCTTTCGCCAAGTCTTCCGCAAGACAGGCAGAATCGGGAGCGGTTTTCTTTCACATTCCTTGAGGAGGGGCATGGATGGGAGATTCCGACCCATCACGGCTGGGAGAGGAAGGCAGACCAGACGAGGTTCTTTTCCAGTTTCAGGGGTTCCGAAAGAGGAAGGTTGCCCAGGTGAAGGGTGATGGCTGCTGATGTTCGTGTCATTGCGATGAAACCATTGATGTTTTCAAGATGGGAGAGGGCGACCTTCAGGACCGGAACTGAAGACGCGTCCCTTCTGCCAGATGGGCTGAGGGAATCCCCCCTCTTTTGTTGCGGGCCGGTTGGTCTGCTTCCACTCGGCTCCGACCCCTCTGTTGGTTCACGGTGACGGAGGGGGGGATGATGGTCATCCGGGGAGGTCGGCGCGGCGCCTTTTCCGGGTGGACCTGCCTTTTGGGAGGTAGACGACAGATTGGAGTTCTGAGACCAGGACAGCCTTGATGCCGTCCCCGAGCCCAACCCGGTGCAGGTTCCCTCCAGAGGGGTGGGGCCATCCTGTAGAAGCTGGACTCCAGGCAGAGGGGTGCGCTTTCGTCACTCTGGACGGGTCGTGGGGGCCGGAGTCTCGGCCCGTGGAAGCACAATTGCCGTCGAGATGGGGGCCTCAGCGACCTTGGTTCACGGGGGCGTCTTCCTTGGCAATGAATCACTGAAGCGGGTTTACTACTCCCGGTGACGCAAGATGAGAGAGGGCGGACGCCGCCGTTCATTTCGGCGCGTGTCCCCGGTCTCGCTGCGGCGGAACCTTTCACGCCTCACTCCTCGCCCCCGCTTGCAGAGAGCCCCGCCCCTGGTATGCTTGGGTTTGTTGAAAGGGAGAGCACCATTCCCTCCATGCCCTGGCACTTGCGGTCTTCTCTCCTGGCTCCCTGGTCCACGGGGGCCCTTGCCTTCCTGCTGACGCTGCTTCCCGGACACTTCGCCGAGGCGGGTTTCCCTGAGGACATCAACGTCCAGAACCTGAAGTCGGGGGCGAATCCTTTCGCCAACTCGGATTGGCAGGGGGTGTTCAACTTCGTGGCCCGGGAGGCGGCCATGGCCATCAGCCCCAAGGCCCTGTCACCGGCGTCCACTTTGGGGCTGTACGGGTTTGAGCTGGGCTTCGAAGGCACGGTCTCCTTCCTCCATGACGACGAGGGCACCTCTTCCGGCAACCCCGACATCTCATACTGGCGATTGCTGACCTCCGACGATCCGGATTCCCTCACCACCACCAACCCCGATGCGGTTCCGGTGATGGTCCAGCCCACCATCCGCCTCAGGAAGGGCCTCCCCTACAGTTTTGAGGTGGGGACTTCCTTCAGCTACATCGCCCAGACCCGCCAAGGAGTCATCGGCGGCTATGGCCGGTGGGCGCTGAACGAGGGGTGGCGTCGGGTTCCCGACATCTCCATCACCCTGGGATACAACGCCTACATAGGGAACGAGCAACTTGATCTGGGGGTGCTGGAGTTCGACCTGGCCGTTGGTTACACCTTTCCCTTCGGCATCGACGACAAGTACGCCTCAGCCCGCTTTTCTCCCTTCGCTGGCTGGGGCCACGCCACCCTCCATGCCCGCCCCAAGAACGTCAGCGAGGAGATCTCCGACAAGGTGTTGCCCATCACCGGGTTTGCCGGATCAGCCTTGGGGGAAGTGGATGAACTCACAGGAAATCCTTCAGGAATCATCGATCCCAGCGAGTTTCAGTTCGACAAGTTCTTTGTGGGTTTCGCCATCCAGAGCGCCCACTTCAGCTTCCTGATCGACGGGGAGTTCATCGTACCCCGGGGAGTTCACTCGGTTTCCACCCGCATGGCCATTCCGTTCTGACAGCGATTTTCGTCGCCGGTCTCACCGCTTTTCGGGAATCACCTCGACCTCTGTCGTTCCAGCATTGGGATTCAGGTGAAGACGGAGTCTGGCGGAGAAGACCAGACCGGTGCGGGAAACAAACCCGGACAGAACGCCGCTTTCCCCCGAAGAAACCAATCGGGCCACTTCGTCGTGAGTCAGGTCCTTCCCCGCCACTCGTTCCCACACCACAAAGCCGCACCCTTCCCGCCATCGTGAGCAGCCCCACCCCTTCTTGCCCCGGATGACGATGCCCTGGCGGCACAGTGGGCAGGAGCCCAGGGGGGAGGTCGCCGGGGAGGAGATCGTCGGTACATGCGGAGAAGGAGAAGGCACCTTGGATGGAGATTCCTTCTTCGCCCGGGGGGTCTTGGGAGTGCGGGAGAGGGAGGAGGGGGGACGGGGACCTGTCTTGGAAGCGCGCGTTTCAGTCTTCTCTCCCCCTTTGCGCCCCGCCGACTTCCTCGGGGCCGTTCGCCAGGGCGCTGGAGGAGCAGCGGATGGGGAGGAGGTCACCGCCCGGATGCGGGGCATGGTGGCTGCGGAGATGGCCTCTACCACTCGGGTGGTGAAGGAGGCTGTGTCGGCCATGAACCGGGTCCTGGGCAACTCTCCCCGGGCCACCTGGGCCAGGCGGGCCTCCCAGTCTCCCGTCAGCTCGGCAGACTTCAGTTCGGGCACCGGTAGGACAGCGATCAGTTCTTCTCCTTGAGGGGTGGGTAGAAGCAGCTTCTTGCTTCGCTCCAGATATCCGCGCCGCAGCAAGGTTTCAATGATGGCCGCTCGGGTGGCGGGGGTTCCCAGGCCCCGATCCTTCATCGCTGCGCGGAGTTCACCGTCCTCCATGGATTTGCCAACTCCTTCCATGGCCTGAAGCAGGCGGGCCTCGGTATAGCGAGGAGGAGGTCGGGTCTTCTGATGAGGAGTCTCGACGGATCTCACCTGGGCCTTTTCCCCTTCTACCACCGCCGGCAGAAGCCCGGCGTCGGCGGTTTCCCCTCCTTCCTCCTCCTCTTCGTCCTTCTTCTTCTTCCCCCGGTGATCCTGGGGAACGTCCTCATTTCCGAACCCTGCCACATTTCGCCATCCCGCTTCCACCACCACGCTCCCCCGAGTCTCAAAGGGCTCTTCTTCTACCACCGTCCACAACCGGGTTCTTTCCACCCGAGCGTCAGGGAAGAAGGCCCCCAAAAATCGTCTCACCACCAGATCGTAGATGCCCCTCTCCTCCCTGGTCAGGGCCTCCAGATTGGGGCGGATAGGAGTGGGAATGATGGCGTGGTGATCGGTGACTCCCTGATCGTTCACGAACCGCCTTCCCAGCTTTGGCCCCCCGGGACGAGCCAGGATCTCGTTGGCAAAACTCAAATAGGGTCCCAGAGCAAGCGCTGAAATTCGCTGGGGAAACTCGGCAACCTGGTCCGTGGAGAGCACTTCTGAATCGGTGCGGGGGTAGGTGAGAAGCTTGTGCCTTTCGTAAAGGATTTGGGCCACTTCCAGGGTTCGAGCGGCAGACATCCCGAAGCGTCGATTGGCGGTGCGCTGAAGAGAGGTGAGGCTGAAGAGGAGGGGAGGGGGAATCTTTTGTTCCTCCTTTTCCAACCGGACCACCACGCCGATGCGGCCCCGCACCTTCTCGGCGATGACCCTGGCTTCTTCCTCGGTGGCCAGCCTTTCCGGTGATTCAGCAGCCCCTTCGCCCTCAGGGGAGGAGCCGGGCAGCCTTCGGCACCATCTCCCCGGATACCGCCCCTGTTCCACCTGAAACACGGCGAGGACCGTCCAGAAGCTCTCTGGCACGAAGGCCCGAACCTCCTGCTCCCGCACCACCAGCAGAGCCAGGGTCGGGGTCTGGACCCTGCCCACCGAATACAAAGGACTCTCCCCCATTCCACCCTCTCGCCCCTTCAAGGTAAGGGCCCGGGTGGCGTTCAATCCCACCAGCCAGTCCGCCTCAGCTCGGCATCGTGCGGCATCACCAAGGGGGTCCAACTCCTTGCCGCTTCGCAACTTCAACCACCCTTCTCGGATGGCGGAATCCGTCAGGGACGAGATCCACAGGCGCATCACCGGCTTTTGGCATCCCGCCAACTGGTAGACATGGCGAAAGATCAATTCCCCCTCCCTCCCGGCGTCGCAGGCGTTCACCACCTCCTGCACGTCCTTTCGCAGCAGCAATCTTCTCACCACCTCCCATTGATCCCGAGCGCCCGGCAGGGCTCTCAGGGGAAATTCCTCAGGAATCATGGGGAGATTGCGAAAGGACCAGACCTTCCAATTGGGTTGGATCTCCTGGGGTTCTGCCAGGGTTACCAGATGCCCCACACACCAGGTGATGAGCATTCCGTCCCCCCGTAGGGCCCCCTCCTCCCGGGAGGAGGCCCCCAGGACCCGGGCCAGATCCCGAGCCACCGAGGGCTTTTCAGCAATGACCAGTCGCAGCGAGGCCTCCTTTCGAGGGCGTGAACGGGCACAGTAGACACCTTGTTCCCATCCCTCCATCCCCAACCAGGGCGTGACGTGAAAAATCCCCTTACGGCGGGGTGCCCCACAACGGGGTTCCGGCTATCCTTCCGCCGCTTCGGGGAGAATGGTGGCGTTCCAGCCATCCCCGAGCCCAGGGTTCACCGTGCAAGACCGCCTCCTATTCGTAATCGGATCTCCCCGTTCCGGCTCCACCATGCTCGCCCGGATGCTGGGAGCTCACTCCGCCATCTTCAGCCGCCCCGAGCCCCATCTCCTCACTCCCCTGGCCCACCTCGGGTACTACGACAACGTGGAGAGGGCCCCCTACGATCACCTTCAAGCCCAGATGTCGGTGCGAGAGTTCGTCAATGAACTACCGGGAGGTGAGCAGGACTACCTCAAGGCCTGTCGGGCCTATACCGACTATCTCTATGCCCAGATCCTGGAGCCCCGAGGCAAGAGATTCTTTCTGGACAAGACTCCCGCCTATGCCCTGGTCCTCCCCTTCATTGCTCGTCTCTATCCGAAGGCGAAGTTTGTGGTCCTGACCCGCCACCCGCTGGCGGTGTTCAGCTCTTTCGCCAACTCCTTCTTCGACGGGGATTATCAGGTTGCCCAGGCCCACAACCCCCTCCTCAATCGCTACGTGCCCGCCATCGCCCGATTCATCCGGGGGAAGCCCGCTCCCCTGATTCATGTTCGTTACGAAAACATCGTCAAGCAGCCCGAGCAGGAGCTCCCCCGCATCTGTGAGTTTCTGGGGATTCCCTTTGAGCCGGGGATGATCGAGTACGGCAAGCACGAGCAGCAGGGCAAGGGGCTGGGGGATCCCATCGGGGTCAACAAGCATGATCGGCCGGTCACCAAATCAGTCTCCAAGTGGGCCTTGGAGCTGTCCTCCGATCCGGCCAAGTTGCGGATGATGCAGGAGATTATTGATTCCTTGGAGGAAAAGGACCTGGAAACCTGGGGATTCCCCAAGAAGGACCTTTGGAAGGCTCTGGACAAGGTGGAAGGGGGAGCCAGGCCTGCCAAGGAGAAACTGGATCGCTACCGTTTGGAGAGAAAGGTGCTGGTGGCTTTGCGACGCAACATCCACCAGAACGCCCTGGGGACGGTGGTCAGGCGGGTAAAATTCTACTGCGATGTGTTGCTGAGGGAATAGACAACTTATCGGAATCGCTCTAGATTTCCCCGTTCCTTCCCAAGACCGCCCCAGGCCTCAGGCGGGAGTCACAAACTCGATGGGAGCCAGAACCAGGGCAGCTCCCACCAGGGGACCCTCGGGGCCAGCACGGAACACATGGGCACTGCCCGGGGGCTTGTCGTCCACGTCGCCGGGGCGGTAGATGGTCCCGTCTTCATCGATCATGGTCCCCTCCACCACCATGACCTTTTCCCCGAGGGGGTGGAGATGCTTGGGGAACAGGGCCCCTGGCTCCAGCCTCAAGAACCCGGCATCGGCGCCGGCTAGAGAGGGCCCCGGAGCAAAGTGGAACAGGCTGACTCCGGGAATGGGAGTGATCTCCCACAGCTTGGGATCCTCCACGGTGTGCAGGATTTCCTGCATCCGTTGGAGGGACAGGTCGAACATCTGCGCCAGTCGTTTTGCGAACGCAGCAAAGGGATGGGCGCTCTCAATCTCTCGCAGCAGACGGTCCTTGAGATGGGGAGGCGGTGTCATGGACGGGGCCAGCAAGGCGATGGAGGCCAAGACTTCTTGCAACGCAACAATTTCCCGGGCCAGAGAAGGATCGCTGCCCATGGCCTGCTTCACCTCACGAGCGTCGTCGTCCCCCAACTCTCCCAGGACATATTCCATCAGCATCTCCTCTGAGATCGGGTTCATGACCGTTCTCCATCATCTCGTCCCAGGGCGAGGCGCAGGCGGGCCAGGGCGGTGGCGGTACGAGATTTCACCGTGCCTATAGGAACGGTAAGACGGTCGGCGATTTCAGAAGAAGAAAGACCTTCAAAGTAGGCCAGTTCCAGGACCAGCCTCTGTTCGATGGTGAGAGCTCCCAACGCAGCGTGAACTCGCTGCCGATCCAGCCCCAAGGAGGGATCCTCAAAGTGGGCGGCTGCCGTTTCCAGAATAGGAGAGGCGTCCAGGGAAACGGTGCGGGAACGGACCGGGGCTCGCTTCCGATCCAGAGCCCGACTCCGCAAGCGGATCAGCACCCAGGCCCTCACCGATCCCCGAGAAGGATCATAGGTCCCTGCTTGCCGCCACACCTCCAAGAACACGTCCTGTAAGAGATCCTCCGCCTCCCGGCGGCTCCCCAGGAGGCGATGTCCCACCCCCAGCATGAGTGGAGAGTAGCGGTCATAGAGGAGACCCAGGGCCCCCCGGTCTCCGGCGGCAATGGCCTCGATGAGTTCCTGGTCCGGTGCGCCGCTCAGGGGTTCCTCCGCTCCATGCAGGTGGCTCCCTCCCTCCCGCGCAGCACCGTAGCGCGGGGCTTCCGCCGTCGTCAAGGCTGCCAAGAACGCAAATCTCCCTGGCCTGCGCCCCTCCTGCCGATGCCGCAAAGGAGGCGTCACCCACCCCGCTCGACCCCTCGGTGATATCCGAGGGGGGAGGAGAGGGGAGTGCCAGGCTCTGGAGGTGAAGGCGGTGGTCATCAAGTTTCACAATCCTGCAAGCGGTACGATCCGAATTCCATCCTGGATCGACGGTGCCGGGCAGGGAGGGTGTATCGAATCTCCGACGGAAAGCATCCGGCCGCGTCGCGGTTCGGACCAGGAATGAAGAAGGGGGTGGCGATCCCAAAGTGTTCAGGAGCCGTCCTCTTCTCCTCCCGCCTTGCGACCGCCTCCCTGCCGGGGCATCCTCCCGACGTGCTACCCCTCCTCCCCATCGACGCTCATCTCGACGAAGTGGCCGAGGCGGTCCGTCACCGCCGCCCCCTGGTCCTGGAAGCTCCCCCGGGAGCCGGCAAGACCACGCGAATTCCTCCACTCCTGGATCGCCTTCTGCCAGGAGGGGGGGAGATCTGGGTGCTTCAACCCCGCCGTCTGGCTGCTCGTCTGGCTGCCCGTCGGGTCGCCGAGGAGAGGGGGGAGCCCGTGGGGAAGAGCGTGGGGTATCAAGTACGTTTTGAAGCGGTCGCCTCCCCGGATACCCGGATTCGCTTCCTCACCGAAGGACTTCTCACCCGGCGGATGTTGTCTCAATCCACCCTTCCCGGCGTGAGGGCGGTGGTCTTTGATGAGTTCCACGAGAGGCATCTGGCGGGGGACACCGGCCTTGCCCTGGTGCAGCGTCTCAGGGAGACCGTGCGCCCTGAACTGGCGGTGGCGGTGATGTCGGCGACTTTGGATGGAGAGGGAATCGCCCGCTGGCTGGGGGAGGCAACCCGGATTCGCAGCGAAGGTCGAAGCCACCCCGTCTCCATGCGATGGATGGCTCGTCCCGACTCCCGTCCCCTCCAGGACCAGGTAGCCCAGGCGGTGCGGCGGGTGGTGATGGAAGAAGCGACCGGAGACGTGCTGGTGTTTCTGCCTGGTGCCGCTGAAATCCGTCGCGCCGAGAGGGCCCTGGAACCCCTTGCCAGCGCTCGTTCTCTGCGGGTTCTTCCCCTCCATGGCGAGCTTTCCGCTGAAGAGCAGGATCGGGCGGTCGGTGCCGGATCCGAGCGAAAGGTGATCCTGGCCACCAACGTCGCCGAGACCTCCGTCACCCTCCCCGGGGTGGTGGCGGTGGTGGACAGTGGCCTGGCCCGAGTGGCGGCCTGCGATCCCTGGTCGGGGTTGCCAGTGCTGTCGGTTCAGTCGATTTCGCGGTCATCCGCCCTCCAGAGGGCGGGCCGTGCGGGAAGAATTCGCCCTGGTATTTGTGAATTTCTGTATACAAGACATGACTTTGATACAAGGCCGGCCTTTTCGATTCCTGAAATAAAACGCCTGGATCTTGCTGAAGAATGTCTTTTGATCCATGCGATGGGCATCCCTGACCCCACCGAGTTTCCCTGGTTTGAAGCACCGCCACCGGCGTCCCTGCGGAGCGCCGAAGAATTGCTTCGTCGTCTGGGAGCGACGGGACCCGATGGGGGCCTGACTCCCATGGGGCGAGGGCTGCTTCGCTTTCCGGTCCATCCTCGCCTGGCCCGGCTGGTGATGGAGGCGGAGTCGAAGGGGATTGCCGAATTGGGGTGCATGGCGGCGGCTCTTTTGTCGGAGAAGGATATTCGCAGAGAAAGGGGAAACTCAGCCCTGCACACCAGCTCCTCGGATGTCCTGGATGCCTGTGATCTCCTGGAGGAGGTCAGAAACTCTTCTTTTTCGGAGACGAAATTGCGGAGTCTGGGCCTGGAAATGCAGGCGACTCGTGCTGCCCTGCGCACCACGTCTCAGCTTCTTCGCCTCTGCCATGAACGTCCTCTTTCGGGAGCATCACAAAAACAGCGCGATGAATTATTGTTGCAATCCATTCTGGTGGCTTTCCCGGATCGAGTGGGTCGGCGAAGGCCAGCCCAGGCGGAGCGCCGAGGGGAAGAGGACCTCGTGCTTTCGGGAGGAGGCTCGGCCCGTCTCTCTCCCGTCTCAGCGGTGCGAGAATCCCTGTTTCTGGTGGCGGTGGAAGCCGAGGAAAGGAGGGAGGGGGGGCGGGCCGTACCCCAGGTGCGGAGAGCTTCGGCCATCGAACCAGAGTGGCTTCTGGACTTCTTTCCGTCCGCGATTGAGGAGCAGCGGGAGCTCGTCTGGAACGAAGGGGCGGAGAGGGTGGAGACGGTGTCTCGCCTGACCTACGGTGCGCTGGTGCTGGAGGAGGGGAGAAGACCGGGGGCTCCTGACGACCCGGAGAGGGGGGCCCGGCTGCTGTTTGAGGGAGTTCGGTCTCGGGGGCTGGCGGCCTTCGTGGAGGGAGAGGCCCTGGAGACCTTCCTGGGCCGGTTGGAAGTGCTGAGGAAGACGTTTCCCGAGAAGGGGATTTCCGAACTGGACCCGAGGGAGTTGGAGGACTTTCTGGAAGAGATCTGCCAAGGCGCGGCTTCTGTCGCCCACCTGCGGGAGAGGGACGTCCTGGGGGCCTTGCAGCGAAAAGCGGTGGGTCCTCATGGTGAATGGTTTTGCCAGGGAGCGCCGGAGAGGGTCAGCCTGGCAGGGGGAAGGGCGGTGAAGGTGAATTATGCGCCAGGCCAGTCTCCTTTCATTGCCTCCCGCCTTCAGGATTTCTTTGGAATGGAGGATGGGCCCCGCATCGCCCTCGGGAGGATTCCCCTGGTGTTGCACCTGCTGGCTCCCAACCACAGGGCGGTACAGGTGACCACCGATTTACGGGGATTCTGGGAGCGTCACTACCCGGGAATCCGCAAGGAATTGTGTCGCAAGTACCCTCGCCACCCCTGGCCCCTGGTGCCAACCCTGAAGGATGCGCCGGCTCCGAGAAAATGAGAGCCATTTTACCGGTATCGAATCTCCCGATACCACTCCACCATCTCCCTGGCCGCCCGGTCCCAGGAGAAATCCTTCGCCATTCCCCTCTTCTGGATCTCCGTCCATGTTGAGGAGCCGTACCAGGAAAGGGCCCGATGAATGGCATGAATCAATGCTCCACCGCTCTCTTCTGAATACAAAAATCCAGTGCCCGAACTCCCGTCTCCACTCACGTCCTCGATGGTGTCCACCAGGCCTCCGGTTCGGCGGGCGACCGGGGGAGTACCGTAGCGCTGGCTGTACATCTGATTGAGTCCACACGGCTCAAAACGAGAGGGCATCAGGAACAGATCCCCCCCCGCTTCCAGGCGATGGGCCAGCTCCTCGTCAAATCCGCAGTGGAACCACACCGAGGTCGGATGATTTTCGGCCGCCTCTCGGAATCGCCTTTCCAGGTCGGCCTCTCCCTTTCCCAGAACCATCAACCGGGCGCCGGCAGTCAGCAGGGAAGGCAGGGAATCCAGGATCTGGTCCAGCCCCTTCTGCCAGGCGAGGCGGCTGACCACCACCAGGAGGGGAGCTTCGATCCCGGCGGGCTCCCACCCCGCCAGTTGAAACAGAGCCTCTTTGCATCGCCTTTTTCCGGAAAAATCGTCTGCTGAATAATGGGCGACAAGGCGGGGATCGCGGGCAGGGTCCCACTCGATATCGTTGATTCCATTGGTGATTCCCCGTAGTACGCCAGCGCGTGCCGCCAACAATCCTTCCATCCCGAACCCTTGCTGAGAAGACGAGATGATCTCCCTGGCGTGAGTGGGACTCACCGTGTGGAGACCATCGGCGTAACAGATTCCCCCCTTGAGGAGAGACAAGCGCCCCCAGAACTCCAGAGGCCCTCCCGGCCAGGTGTCGCTGAGGGGAAGGTCCAGGGAGGCGGCGGCAGGAAGGGGGTGAAGGCCCTGGTGAGCGAGGTTGTGGAGGGAGAGAATCCGGGCGGCCTGCCCCAGGGGGCCATGCGAGTATCCAGTGGCGGCCATCACCAGAGAGGGGGCGGCGTGGGCGTCATGGGCGTGGAGGATGTCCCAGGTTCCCCCCACAATCTGGGCCGCCCACAGGGCTCCCCGGCAGAGGATTCCACACCGCTCCAAGGTGTCTCCCCATTCCAGGCCGGTAGGGTCGTTGTAGATTCCTTGCCGCTGATACATCTCTGGACAATCCAGAAGAACCACTGGAAATCCGCTGGGATGAATCGCTTTTATCAGGTTCACATCCCAGGTGCGTCCTCCCAACGAGACGGGAACTCGGGCCAACGTCGTTTCCGAGCCCAGGTCGGGGATGTCGCCATAACGGGGAAGGACCACCCATACATCCTCCCCCAAAGAGGCGAGGGAGGCCGGCAGGGAACCCAGCACGTCTCCCAGTCCCCCCACCTTGGCCAGGGGGGCGCATTCAGCGGCGATGTGCAGGATCCGCATCACGCCACCTCGACCTCTCGGAGAAACAGGGCGGCCTCTTCGGGAGCGGTGGGGTTGATATAAAACCCGGTCCCCCACTCGAACCCGGCCACCTGGGCCAGACGAGGAATCACCTCGATGTGCCAGTGAAAGTCGTAGGGAATGGTTTGCCAGAAGGCGAGACGGCGGGGCTCGTACTCCAGATTGGGGGCGGTATGAACCATGAAATTGAAGGGAGGATCGGCAAGCCCTCGGTTGAGGCGGCGCAGGGTGTCACGCAAAACCCGAGCCAGACCAGCGCGTTCCTCGGCGGTCATGTCAATGAAACTGTGGCAATGGCGGCGAGGGAGGATCATCAGCTCAAAGGGAAAGCGGCTGGCATAGGGGGCAATGACCGCAAAAAGGGGATCCGCCCAGACCACCCGGGTTCCTGCCTGGATTTCCTGATCCAGGACGTCACAAAAAAGGCAGCGCTCCTTGAGGTGGTAATGCTCTCGCGCTGAACTGAGCTCGGTGGCGATGGTGCGGGGGGTGACGGGAGTGGCGATGATCTGGCTGTGGGGATGGCTCAGAGAGGCTCCTGCCACCTGGCCGTGATTCTTGAAAATCAACACATACTTGAAGCGGCGATCCCGAAGCAGATCCCTCTGGCGGTCGATGTACAGGCTGACCACCCTCTCTACCGCCGCATGATCCATGTCGAAGAGGGGTTGATGATGATCGGGGGATTCAATGATGACTTCATGGGCGCCCACTCCATTCATCCGGTCGTAGAGTCCCCGGGCCTTCCGATCCTGCCCCCCCTCGATGCGGAGGGCAGGAAACTTGTTGGGGACCACTCGTACCTTCCACCCTGGTCCATCGGGGAGGCTTCCCGCATCCCGCGCTGCCGCGATCTCCCGAGGGGTCGCTGCCTCGTTCCCTGGACAGAAGGGGCAAAAGCCGTCGAGTTCGGGACTGGGGGTGGTCAGCCATTCCAAGGGGCGGCGGGATCGTTCGGTGGCGATGATCACCCAGCGCTTCTGAATGGGGTCATGTCTCAATTCGGGCATGGAAAGATGTCCTGTTACGGCTCAGGGATTTTTGTTGCCTGGGAGGAGGGGGGTGAGTCGATGCCATGCCTCCAGCGATTCTCCTGGACCCAGAGAAAATCGTCTCTGGGCCAGAAGGGCGGTGCCCTGGTAGATTTCATCTACCCCACTCTCCGATTGGGAGAAGGTCCGCAGGGAGCCTGCATCCCATCGCACGTCCTGGTTTGTTTCCAGGAGAAGGTGGAACCCTGCCTGGTCGTCCTCCACGGCGAGGCTCCGCCCCCATGCTGCCAGCAGGGGAGAGGAGAGGGGGGAGCGGTGTTCCTGGCCATCTACCCGGTAGCCCCGAGGTCCCTCCCAGTCGGTAAGCATCTTGACCGTCCACTCTACGGCCCACACCCCCTCCACCGTGGCGAGACCGGGATTGAACAGACGGTGACGGACTTCGATGCCAGGAGAAGAGCCGGCCTGTATCGAATATCTCTTGTCCATCCGGAGGGGAAAGGCCGTTCCTTCCCTCCACACGTTTCCGTTTCGGCGAAGTTCCAGGTGAAACGCTCCACCCGATTCCCCCTCTTCAATGACCTCCCAGGGCTGGTCCACTCCGTCCGACAGCTCCAAGGTGTCTCCATCCAGCCAGCATCGAGCGGTGGTTTCTTCAGCGAAAACATGGTCCTGGAAGGCAAGATGCCGGTACCAGTCAAAGGCGAGGCGCGCACCTTGGGGAAGACGCCTCTGCAACTGATGGATGTTGCCGATGTCGGGCTCTGTTTCTCCGGGGGGCAGGGCGGGCAGGAGATCCTGATGATAGCTCTCGGGGCGCCGGGAGAAGGTGTTGAGGACAGCAAACCGCTGGGGGCGAAGGTCCAAGGAAAGAAGGGCGCCTCCTTCCCCGGGTTTTACCGTCGCCGACAGCTCCGTCCCCTCCACCATCCACACCGAAAGACCGTCTTTTTCCAAGTCCACCCACCCGGAGCGGAGGGCAGCCTCTTCTCCCTGGGCTCGCTGTACCCACACTTCTCCTTCGATCAGCGCCTCCCAGAGGGCGTTACGCAGGTGGGGAAGGTAGGCCCCGCCGAACACTCCATGCCAGTAGGCGCAATTGCACTGGCTGCGGTGAAGGGCTTGTCGCGCCTGGGTCAGGAGGGGGGATTCGCCTTTTATTGAGCTTACCTGTCGAATTTCTTGTGACAGTCGCATCATCCGCTTTTGAAGCAGGTTGACCTCGGGATATTTCACCAGAAAGTTCCGCCAGAATCCTCCTGCCAGGAACCCTCTCAGGATCTCTCCCGCTTCTCCAGTGGGAAGTTGATGAAGGGCATCGGCAAACAGGTGGGCGCGGGGACCGGCAAGGGACCATCCCCCCATCTCGAAGTAGGAGGCGGTGGGCAGATACACTCGACCTCGGGGCGGGCGGGTTTGTCTCACCTCCCGGAACAGGCATAGCTCCACGTCCGTCGCCTCCTCCAGCGCCGTGAAGAACCGCTCCACCCATCCTTCGGTGTAGCAGAGGGCGTGCGTGCCCGGCCACACTCCAAACTTCTCGCCATCATCAAAGAAGGTAAGGACGACCCCCGGCTGTGACCGGGCTCGCTCCCGCAGGTGCTCCACGACCTCCGCAGGCTCGTGGAAGGGGATCAGGTAGCGCAACTTCTGGGAAATGGGGAACACCGCCAGCACCCGGCCTTCATCCTCGGTGAGGTAGTAGCCCTCCACCGTTTCCGGATCCAGCCCCGCTCTTCCCAGGTGGTAGTCATCCAAGGCCACCCAATCTACACCGGATTCCTGAAGAGTTCCCGCGAGTTGGGGCTCCCAGACCCTTTCCGCCAGCCACATGCCTGCAGCTTCAGTCTGCCACTTCTCCCTGAGCCATTGCCTCATCCGGATGATCTGATCCCGCCGGTCCGCTTCGGGAATGGCGGGGAGGATGGGCTCCTGGAAGGCTCCCCCTACCGCCTCCACTCTGCCTTCAGCGATCAGCCGCCCTATCCGGCTCAAGTAGTCGGGGTGGTGGATTTCCAGGAACTCCAGCAGGGGACCGGAGTGGTGCATGGACAGGCGGATACGGGGATGGCGCTCCAAGGCCTCCAGAAAGGGCAGGTAGGCGTCCTGGTAGGCCTGCTCCATGACGTGGGTGAAGTTTCCCACCGGCTGGTGGTTGTGGATGCCAAGAAGGAGTCGCATGGGGAGGGGGTTCATAAAAATCACACCATCAGCGGTGAAAATTATTCATGGAGAAATAAAAACATTGAGCGGTTCGCGTTACAGAACCCACATGATTCGATTGAACTCCGGCGGTGGGACGGTCATCCGAATGGCCGCATCCAGGGGGAGCCTCTCCCAGCGCCCCGATGGAGTGGAAATCTCCATGTGAAGATGCAAAACCTCTCCTGGGGTCGCCTCCAGACGAGCCAGGGGAACCCCGATCTCCCACACCCGAGCGGCCCGGTGGCGCAGAGGGGGTCGCTCGGTTTCTTGGACGTGGGTGGCCGCTTCGTTCAGATCCAGCCTCAGCTTCTTCTGGGATTGGGTCTCCCGGTTCCGGACGAAGAGGGTCAGACAGGCTCCCCGAAGTCCCTCATCGGCCCTTCCCTCCCGAGGGGTGAGGCGGAGGTAGAGATTCTCCTCATCGAAGCCGTAGTGGACGCGCTTGATCAGGGGCTCGCCGGTGAAAATGGCTCCCTTTTGGAAGGCGACATCAAACCATCCGGCCCCTATCCACTCGTAATAGGGCAGGGCCTCGCCGTCCAGGCAGGGACGGATGAGCTGGAAGGGCTCCCGGGCTTCAGCCGCCGCTGTGCCATTGTCCTGGGGAATGGGTTCCTCCAGCCACCTTGGCGGGGACAGGCCCAACTCCGTCCACACCGCCATGACGTTGCGCCGAAACAACTCGTCGAACTCCCGCTTGTAGGTGGTGAAATGATCGTCCCCCAACCACCAGAACCAATCGCTCCCCTCGGCCCGGAGGAGAAATTCCCGCGCTTTTGACAAGGAGGCGGAGGAGGCCCCCCCCTGGCGCTGATCTTCCCAGGCCGCCCGGGCTTCGATGAGAGCCATCCAGGCCCGGTTCTTTTCAGGATGCCCGGCCCAGGTGTCGAAATCGGCGCGAATCCACGACCCTGGCTTCAGGCTGGGAATCTCCCGACAGGGCACCTCGTCCATGGCCTCTTGAAAGGTCACCGCCCGCAAATCCGGGGCAGAGGCGATCTCCTGATACAGGGCAGAAAGGAAGGAAGAACCATGGTTTGTATAGTATTCCCAGGCATTCTCTCCATCGAGAATGACCGGAAGGCAGGCCGGATCGGGACCGACTTCCTGGGACAGGTTTCGGGCCCGGGCCACGAAGTTCCGGGCCGCTTCCCGAGGATCCCAACGGGACCAGGTAAATCCGATGAGGTCGGAGAGGGTGGTGTCTCGGAAGAACAGGGCTGGGGAGTTTCCCCCAGGGAGGCGCCAGGGATGCAGATGAGCCCGGGGATCCTCTTCCATTCCGGCGAGGCGCATGGAGCGATGAAGCACCTGAACGTCGGTGGCCATCCAGGTCACCCCCTCCTGGGAGGCGATGCCAACCGCTTCGTCGGAGACGCTACCTTCCGAGGGCCACATTCCGGTGGGCTTTCTCCCGAACCAGGATTCTCCCAATTCCCTGGCCCGCCGCACCTGCTCCCGGGCATCCTCGGGGTGACGAAAGCGCAAGCCCTCTACTGAGCATGAGGGATTGGCCTCTCGCGCCGCCTGAAGGTCGCAGAGGAGGGGAAGGATGGGGTGATACAGGGGAGTGACCGAAATCTCGATACGCCCCTCCTCCTGAAGTCGTCGATACAGGGGGAGCACCCCTTCCAAAAAGCCATCCTGGAGGGTCAGAAGGGCGTCTCGCTCCTCTTCGGTGAAGTTTCGTCCTTTAGCGAGGAGGCGGCGGACCAGGGGTTTTTCCCGGAGAGTTCTCCCGCTCCAGGCCAGGGCGAAGAGGGTCTGAAGATCCAGGTAATCCTGGGGAGAGAAGAGGTCCACCATCTCTTCCACCCTCTCTCCAGCCGCTTTCACCTGTTCATGGAGCCAGGCGTAACGGTCCAGGGGACGGAGCATCCTCTCCTCGTTGACCGAGAAGTAGTGGCGAAGCAGGATTCCCTTGTCGAGGGCGGTGAGCTGGGCGATGGGCTTTCGCCCCGCCCGGGTAAAGGGATCCCGAGAGCCCTGGGCCACCAGATCCTCCAGTTGCAGGAGGAGCACTGGGGTCAGGTTGAAGGTCACCCGAATGCCCGGCGGAGCCTCTTCCACCAACCGGGCCATGTCGTAGTAGTCCTTGAGGGCATGAAGACGCACCCAGGGCATGGACTCCATCCCGGTGCGGGGATCCCGATAGTCCGGTTGATGCATGTGCCACAGGATGGCCAACCGCAGGGGGGAGCCCTTCATGGCCTGTGCTCGTCACAAAAAAAAGAAGGGGGGCGGTCTGGGATCACGCGGGCAGCCAGGAGCGATAGTCCAACTCGGGAAAGAGATTGTCGGCACCCTCCACCAAGGCCAGAGAGTCTTCATTCACGGTGTCGCTTCGGATCTGACGGTGAAGTTCCTCGAAGCGGGCCAGATGAAGCCGGATTTTGCGCTCAGCGTAGTCCGCCGCCGTGCCACCGCTGATGAGGAAGGTCCAGTCGGAAGCCTGGGCCAGGAGCAGCTCTCTCCCCGCCTGACGCAGGGCCCGAGAAAGGAGGGGGGACTGGGCCTTGCCGTGATGAGGAGCAAAATCCCGGGCGAGGGCGACCATCCGCCTTTCCGCCCCGTGCATGGGAGGCCAGAAAAAGGCAGTCTTTTCGTTCAGCCACACCTCGTAGTATCCCCCTCCACCCCAGGAAGAGGGAGCGGGGAGGCCGGGGTGGGAGGGAAGATGAGAGTCTTTCCAGGTGGCGGGAGTACTTGCCTGGAGAGGACTGTTTGCAAGTCTTTCCAATACTTTACCCAGGAATGCCGGACCCTCGAACCACCAGTGCCCGAACAACTCAGCGTCATAGGGAGCCGTGATGCAGGGAGGGTGACCCCCCGACTCGGGGAGGAGGGAAGAGAGCTGGGCGAGGCGGGAGGCGACGAAGTGATCGGCGTGCTGCTCCACTCGCAGCCGGGCGACAGAGGGATCATAGGGCTCCTTCTGGCTCAGAGGCACATTCCCGGTGATGCGGTGGGTCTTGATGCCAACGCCGTGACGCCTGCCGTCGGGCAGGAGATGATCCTGGATCATCTCCTGGGGAGCCTCATACCCGATGTCCTTGTAGAACTCCCGGTAGGCGGGATCGCCAGGATATCCCTCGGTGGCGCTCCACACCTGGCGCCCTGCTTCCGGATCCCTGCCGAAGGCCAGAGGGCCAGCGGGGGTCCTTACCGGCCCATGGATCCCCGGCGGCGGCGGCTCGGCAGCGGCGATGCCGTGCTGATCCACAAAGAAGAATTCCAACCCCTCGTCGGCCAGCAGGGAATCGAGGCCGCGATGGTAGGCGCACTCCGGCAGCCAGATCCCCCGGGGACGCCTCCCGAAGTGCTTTTCGTGGCTGCGGGTGGCCACCCGGATCTGAGCCCGTCTCCCTTCATCGGTGGCCAGGAGGGGAAGATAGCCATGGGTGGCGCCACAAGTGATCAGCTCCAGGTGCCCTGAATCCTGAAGATCCTGGAAGTACCAGAGCAGATCCCCGCGCCGGGCATCGAACAGGCTCAGTGCATCCCCAAACAACTCCACATAGGCGGTGGCGGCGGCGGTGAAACGGGGATCCTCCTTGCGGGTGCGAACCACCTCGGCTTCCGCCAGATCCAGACGGGAGCCCAGATACTCTCGTAAGCGAGACCTCAACAGCTCATCGGCCAACATCGACGCCAGGGGAGGAGTCACTCCCAACGTCACTTGAAATGAAACCCCCCGGGCCCGCAGGTGGCGAAATTCCTGCAACAGAGGAACGTAGGTTTCCGCGACAGCCTCAAAAAACCATTCTTCTTCCATGAATCGGGGATGTTCCGGGTGTCTCACATAGGGAAGGTGAGCGTGCAGAACCAGGAAAAACAATCCATTTTTTGTGGTAAATCCGTGTTTCATGGTTCTTCCCGAGGAGGAGAAAATCGCCCGAAATAAGGAAAGGAGGTCCGCATCTCCTCTTCATCGGGGTGGCCGCCGGGAGTGGTGATGGAGGGAGCGGCGTACCGGATGGCGGGAGCCGGGGAGATCCCCTCTGCACCCGCTTTTCCACCCCGGGCCAGCAAAAACCGCCGAACTTCCCCTGGAGGAGTCTCCACCCTGCACATCCCCACTGCCGTCTCCAAGGGGCGCAAGGGAGAGGGCTCCTGGCGAGGGCCTTGGACCAGAAGGAACCAGGAATCCTCCCGAAAATCCTCCTCACTCAATTCCCAGTATACGTATGAATGGGTGGGAGAGCAGGGGAGGGCGTGAACACCGTGGAATCCACTTCCCTCCAAGAGGGGAGGTGGAGCATCAATGGTGAAGGGGAAGTGCTGTCGCATGGCTCGCCTTTTATGAAGATTCTGTATCAAAAAAAGAATCTTTCCGGTCAACCTGAAGAAGGAAACCGGTAGTTCTTGGGAATGACCACCACTCCTCCCGAGGAGACGGTGAACCGCTTTCGATCCTTCTCCAGATCGATGCCGATTTCTTCTCCAGGGGGGACTCTCACTCCTTTGTCGATGATGGCTCGCCGGACCAGAGCGTACCGGCCGATTTCCACGTTGTCGTGGAGGACGGAGTCTTCCACCCGGGCAAAGCTGTTGATCCGTACCCGGGGACCCAGGATGGAGCGGCGCACCCGTCCGCCGGAGAGGATCACCCCTGCGGACACCAGGGAGTCCAGGGCTTCCCCCCGCCGGCCTCCCTCACCATCCTCCTGAGCGAACACAAACTTGGCGGGGGGAAGGGGAGGGCGGTACCCGATGATGGGCCAGGATTCATCGTAGAGGTTGAGCTGGGGCTGGGGTTTCACCAGGTCCATGTTGGCTTCATACAGGCTGTCGAGGGTGCCCACGTCTCTCCAGTAGGCGGGCTGGCCACTCACCTCATCCACGAAGGGCCAGGCGCACACCCGGGCTCCCTGGGCCACCATGGAGGGGAGGATGTCGTGGCCAAAATCATATTGCCTCTCCTGCCCGGGTCCCTCCTCCAGCACCCTGTATAGAACCTCTCGCCGGAAGATATAGATGCCCATGGAGGCCAGGCAGTGGCCGGGCTTGCCAGGAAGAGGGGCGGGATTCTTGGGCTTTTCCTGAAATCCGGTGATGCACCGGCCGTCCTCGCCCACCACCACCACTCCGAAGCTCCCCGCCGCCTCCGCCAGCGGCACTTCCAGACAGGCCACGGTCACATCCGCATCGGATTCCTGGTGGAAGTCCAGCATCTGGCGGAAATCCATCTTGTAGATGTGATCGCCGGCGAGAATGGCGACATGGGCGGGTTTCACATCCCTCACTCGAAACAGACTCTGATACACCGAGTCGGCGGTACCCTCGTACCAACGCATCCCCACCCATTGCTGGGGAGGAACAATCTCCAGGAAATACCCCAGACCGGCCGGAAACAGGGGAAACCAGGCGTGGGTCAGATGGCGGTTCAGGGAGTCGGACTTGTACTGGGTCAGCACCAGAATCTGTCTCACCCCCGAGTGAAGACAGTTGCTCAAGATGAAGTCGATGATGCGGTAGATCCCCCCTACGGGGACAGAGGGCTTGGCTCGTTCCTGGGTCAGGGGCAGAAGACGCGTCCCCGCTCCCCCAGCCATCACTACCGCCATCAGGCTGCTGGTCGTCATCCGGCTCTACTTCCGGCAGCCCAGGTCCCCCGCAGCCGAACTCCCGTAGGGGCAAAACATAACAGCCCGGGGAGGAAACCGCCACGAGGCGAGGCTTTGGGGATGGGAGGATCCTCGCCCTGCGGAAGGGTGACCAGACGGATCCCAGAAGAGGGAATGGGATCAGGATTCCAGCAACCCCAAGGCTTTTCGCAAGATCTCGGCCAATCTTCGCTTTTGCTCAGGGGTAGATTTTTGGGGATCCCAGGAGATGGGATGAAGGCGAAAACCGCTTCCTCGTATTTCCATCAGTCGCTGGCGCCGCCCGGCTTTTTTTTCCACCCGGGACTGATGGGTTTCCACACCCAGCCGCCGAGCCAGTTCGGCCACCGAGAGGCTTTCCAGGTTGATCTGCTGGATCCAGCGGGCAAGGTCAAAGCCCTTTCCCATGGCGCGGGCGGCCTGATCCAGGAGGAGGGCATGGGTGAGGGGCAGGCGTTGCTCCCCCACCGCCTCCCGAAGGATCGAAGGCATTCGTGCGCCCCGATCCAGACGGCGAAGCTGTCGTTCTCCGATTCCGAAGAGGGAGCAGATTTCGGGGTCGTTCTTTCCCCAACTCCGCAGCCTGGCCACCGCGTTGGCCCGATCCAACCCGGTCAGTCCATGCCTCTGCTCATTCTCGATGAGGGAGATGCGAAACGCTTCGTCGTCATCCAGATCCCTGCGGACGATGGCCCGCAGCGTCTTCCACCCCAGCTCTCGGGCTGCCCTCAGTCGGCGGAATCCCGACACCAGTTGCAGCCGGGCTCGCCCCCTCTTGACTCGAAGAAGCACCGGAAACTGCTGGCCCCTCTCGGAGAGGTCGGCCTTCAGGTCGGTGACATCGGGGTTGATCCGAAACTCGAAGGTGGTGTCTGCCTCATCGATTTCAGAGAGGGGAACCTCCACCACCTTGCCGGGAGCCAGTCCCAGGTTCTCTCCGGGGCCTGCTCGCGGCGGGGAAGGGGGTGAAGAAGAAAAGGCAAAGAGAGAGGGCTGGTCAGGCTGAGACATGGGAGTTGTCACAACAATCAGGTGATTCTATCGCTTGTGGGATCGGGCAGCTACATGAGGCTGAGAGGGAGAAGCTGCCACACAGGCAGGAATCTCCACCAGCACCGAATTATTGACTTCATCACATTCGGGATACAAACCCCCATCATCGAACTCATCCACGGCGATGCGAAGGTAAGGTAGGGTCAGGGAGGCGGGCTCCAGATCAAGGCGCTGGGGGGAGGAGGCGATGCCGACAGGGATCTCCTCCGGTACGTAGGCGTACCCCACCTGCACCTCGCTCTCCATGCCGTCGGAGGACCATGCGGAGATTTTCACTCCGGCGGGGATGTCCCGGGAGCCGGAATTGGTCACTCGCACCGCAACAGTCAGGAGGGAGGGGCAGGCGTCGGTGCAGAATCCCTCTACCTGGGGGGCCAGATCGCCAGCGTCCAGGAGGGGAGTGTCCCGAACGATGTTCTTGCGGAAGGCGTTCTCGATCTCCCAGGGAGGCTCCTGGAACTGGGGGATGGTGCCGTCGTCGTTGATGTTGGTGATGTGATAGGCGTGCTGGTTCCAGATGGGGCGGGCGGGCCACCAGGTCGCTTCTCGGGCCCCCAGGACGGTGAT